>DATKHJ010000074.1:0-2269 GCA_035510335.1 Flavisolibacter sp.
CTCCAAAACGCTAACCTACAGGGCCGAGAACGTGCATGATTTTGCCTGGTTTGCCGACAAAGATTTTGTGGTGCGTTATGATACCCTGCAATTGGCTTCTGGCAAGGTGGTCGATGTGTTTGCGTTTCACCACCCCGACGGCAACAAACATTGGGTGAACAGTACCGACTATGTTAAAACCGGCACCCGCAGTTATTCCGGCTACATTGGCGAATACGCTTACCCAACCGTGCAGGCGGTAGAAGGGCCGAAGAACGTAATGTCGGGCGGAATGGAATACCCGATGATTACGCTGATTACTTCTCCCGATGCCGATGAAGAGCGGCTGGATGCCGTGATTACCCACGAAGTGGGCCACAACTGGTTTTACGGTATGCTGGCCAGCAACGAACGCCAGCACGCCTGGCTGGATGAAGGCATTAATTCCTACTACCAGTTTCGGTACGAAGCAGAGAAGTGGAAGGCCAACAGCATTTTTGGCAATGCCATTCCAAAAGAAGTAGCACAACGTCCGGTACCCGAGTTTTTGAACGCCATTTATGGTGCGCTGAATACCATTCCTATGGAAGGCGCCATTGAAACGCCGGCGGCCGATTTTAAAAACAAAGACGACTACGGAATTATTACTTACGTAAAAACAGCCATCTGGATGTATGCAATGGAGCAGGAGTTTGGAAAAGAAAAGATGGACAGGGCCATCAAGGCTTACTTCAACGAGTGGAAGTTTCGCCATCCTTACCCCGAAGATTTCAGGGCAGTGTTGGAGAAAGAGATGGGCCGGGATCTGGCACCATATTTCGATCTGCTGAAAAAGCAGGGCACGCTGTAATGGCGTTCGTGCGACAGAAAACCGTGGCCACCGAAAAGCGGCCACGGTTTTTTATTTCACTGATTAGAATGCCTATTTTGGGGCCGTGAAAAACTTTCTCCTGTTTCTTTTTACCAATTGTTTTTTGTCGATTGCCTATTCCCAAACTTACTGGCAGCAACAAACCGATTACACCATTGATGTTTCGCTGAACGATAAAGAAAAAACACTCGACGGTTTTGAAACAATCCGCTACACCAATAACTCTCCCGATACGCTGCGTTTTATCTGGTTTCACCTTTGGCCCAACGCTTATAAAAACGACCGCACAGCCTTCAGCGACCAGTTGCTGGAGAACGGCAATACAGCGTTTTACTTTTCTACCAAAGAACAACGCGGCTACATTAACCGGCTGGATTTTAAAATAGACGGCGCCACCGCAAAAACCGAAGATCATCCGCAGCACATTGATATCATTAAACTGGTTTTGCCTAAGCCCTTGCCGCCAAAAGCAACGGCCACAATCACCACGCCTTTTCATGTAAAGCTGCCGTTCAATTTTTCCCGCGGCGGGTTTGATGGTGAATCGTTCCAGATAACGCAATGGTATCCCAAGCCGGCGGTGTACGACAGGAACGGCTGGCACCCGATGCCTTACCTTGACCAGGGCGAATTTTACAGCGAGTTCGGAAGTTTTGATGTGCGCATTACGGTGCCCAAAAATTACGTAGTAGCCGCCACCGGCGAACTGCATAATGCAGAAGAAAAAGAATGGCTGAAAACAAGAGCGGCCTTCACGCTGCCGGAACCGATCAAAAAGCCAGTTACTGCAACAAACAGAAGACCGGTAAAGAACACTGTGCCTGTTTCACTCATTCCTAATTCCACGGAAAGAAAGACGCTTCATTTTAAACAGGAAAAGATTCATGACTTTGCCTGGTTTGCCGACAAGCGTTTTGTTGTAGCCAGCGACACGCTGCAGTTGCCATCGGGTAAAACCGTAACCGTTGCTTCTTACTACACGCCGGCGCAGAAACAGCTTTGGCAGCAGAGTCTTCACTATGCGAAAGAGGCGCTGCGTTTTTATTCGGCGGAGATTGGTGAGTATCCCTACAGCGTAGCATCGGTGGTGCAAGGGCCGCAGAGTTTTGGCGGCGGCATGGAATATCCAACCATCACTGTGATTTCGCCAACGGCTGCTGAACAAGATTTGGATGCGGTGATTGCACACGAGCTGGGCCACAATTGGTTTTACGGCATTCTTGCCAGCAACGAGCGGCAGCATCCGTGGATGGATGAGGGCATGAATACATTTTACGAAAGAAAATACATGGAGGCGAAGTATGGAAAGCAGTCGAGGGAAGAAGAGTTGTTCTTTCAATCAAAAGCTACTAACAAAACTGACCAACCGATTGCAACTTCTTCGGAAAACTTCAGCGGGATAAATTATGGGTTGGTTGC
>DATKHJ010000075.1:0-2292 GCA_035510335.1 Flavisolibacter sp.
GGTTTCTGTCATCGCGAAACCAGAAATCTGAAACAGTTTCGCCAAAGTTTGTTTTTATGGTAATAGGACCGGGTTGGGCACCAGCAGGTACCATTACCTGAATTTCCTGGTCTTTCAATGAAGTAATCTGGCCAGTTGCGCCACCAGTAAAGGTTACTGTAATAGGTGCATAGAAGAAGTCACCCCTGATGGTTGCCACATCGTTGGTTTTTACATACTCACAAACCATGCTTGTTATCGACGGTTTGCTGATCTGTACAGTAAAGTTGTGCAGCAACTCTCTACCATCGGAAAAGATGATTTTGATTTTGTTTGTGATATCAATCGGTACTCTTGACGGCACACTTACCAGGATAGACGTATTGGTAATGTATGTTGGTGTCAGCACGGCCTTTTGATCGTTGAACCAGATTTCTACGGCTTTATCTAGGTTTTCGCCCATAATAGCAATCAAACGCCCCTGGCCGGCGCCTACCAGTAGCGAATCGGACGACTCCGGCGCAGTAATTCGAATATACGTAATGCGTGGCTGGCCATTATTGGGCAGGTCGTTCTTTTTACAGGATGTATAAACACCTGACAGCATTACTGCGGTAAAGACCAGCAAGAATATGTTTTGAACTTTTTTCATTTGATGTAGAAAATAAGTTTGAAAAATAAATTTTACTTAAGGATAATCCACAGCGGCTTCGTTCAACCACGGCGCCTGTGCCACTTCTACCGCCGGAATTGGAATGCGGAAGTTGCCGGAATGAGCATTGATCTTTCTGGGGTTGGCAGGCGGATTAGCCCACGGTGTTTTTTTAATGACCCAGTTAGAAGCCGGCGCATTGCGTACATCGGGTTCAATCCAGTAAAAGCCCCTGTCCTGCGAGTTTAAAATATCATATGCTTTCTGCGGATTCCAATAGTGCAGGCTAACCAGGTCGTACCAGGCCATTGCTTCCATGGCAAACTCCTTGAATCGCTCTCTCAGAACTGCATCCAACGTAATGGGAATGGGTGCTCCATTTTGATCGGTATAGTTTGGCAAACCTGAACGGTTACGCAAGGCGTTGAAATACTGCATGGCCTGCGCATCGGTGGTAGAAGCATTGTTACCCAAGGTAGCTTCCACATAAGTCAGGTGCATTTCCGCAAGACGTAACATATACGTATTGTGCGGATAACGCTGTGGCTCAATGGTTGGAATGCCAATGTCTTTACCCTGCCCTACCACGTATTTTTTAATATTGGCGAAATTGCGTTCCGCGTCATTTGTATAGGGAACAACATAAGGCTTGGTATCAACACCTCCTACTGTACGGGTAATTTCCGGGTACACAAAACCAGGCATCATAAAAGTGGCAGCCAGTCGCTTGTCCACCGTGCGGCCTGTTAGCATTGTATCGCCGCTTGGCGTAATGCCTTCGTACAAACTCAGCATCCACCAGGTGGCTGCTTTATCGCCACCCCATCCTTCTGCGCTGATTTCGCTGCTTGGATTGAAATGTGAAATGGCGCCATTTCCTAAACCATAACCAGGGTTGCCTGGCAGAAAAACCCACTGCAATTCGAAGAGTGATTCTTCATTGTTATCGTAAGGATATTTAAACAGGTTGGCATAATCACTCAACAAGCGTTTGCCGCTTTGGGTAATCACACGTTGCGCATAATATTTTGCACTGTCCAGAAACTGCTGGTTTCTTGCACCGCCATTCGATTCAACACCGGCACGGGTAAGGTAAAAGCGGGCCAGCATGCCTTCGGCCGACCACTTGTTTACACGGCCTGGCGCTGTTTCAGCTGGCAGCATTTCTGCCACCGCACGCATTTCTCTTGTGAGGAAACGCCAGATGCTTTTCACCGTGTTCTTTTTCACCGTTGGGTCGTTCAGCAGGTCCAGGTTGTTTTCAATGATCGGTACTTCGCCCCAGTTCATCACTAACAGGCGGTACGCGGCTGCACGCATAAAACGGGCTTCGGCAATGGCTGTTCTTTTTGCCTGCTCCGAAACACCTGACGTGGCGTACCGGTTTATGTTGGTGATTAAAAGGTTGGACTGGCCAACAACCACAAACAACGACGACCATGCCCTGCGGTTTTCCGGAGTGAGGTCGTTGGTGGCAAATTCAACGTTGTTTCTTTCATTGTAGCCACGGAAAGCCGTACCAGCACGAATGTCGCCAAAGCTGAATGCAGGGTTTTCGTTGTAATCAAACCAAACCTTGTTATAAAGCAGCGATGATGCGGCCAGCAACTGTTCGTCGGTTTTGTAGAAGTTGGCATCTACAATGGCATCGGTTGGCGGCC
>DATKHJ010000076.1:0-20795 GCA_035510335.1 Flavisolibacter sp.
AACTCCAAACCCCAAATGTCAAACTCAAACTCGAATATGGCAACAGTTAAAGAATACTCGGTTGAAGAAAAATTATCATCGCTGGTAAGACTTCAAAAAATTGAATCCAAGATGGATGAAATCCGCATCCTGAAAGGCGAACTTCCGATGGAAGTGGCCGACCTGGAAGATGAAATTCAGGGGCTGCATGCCCGCCAGTTGCGCATTGAAGAAGAAATTAACGGCATCACCGACTTCATTGAGCAAAAGAAGAATGCTATTAAAGAAGCGCAGGAGCTGATTACGAAATACGAGAAGCAAAGCGAGAATGTAAAGAACAACCGCGAGTTTGAAGCCATTAACAAAGAAATGGAAATGCAGCAGCTGGAAGTAAAGCTCTGCGAAAAGCATATCAAAGACGCCAACGAAGAAATTGCGGAAAAAGCCGTTTCGCTGGAAAGAGCGAAGAAGGCCATTGCCAGCAAAGAAGGCGTTTTGCAAAGCAAAAAAGGCGAACTGGAAAAGATTATTTCCACCACTGAAAAAGAAGAAAAAGACCTGGGTAAAAAAGCGTCCGATGCCCGTGAGCATGTGGACAGCCGCCTGCTGGCTTCTTACGAAAAAATCCGCTCTAACTACCGCAACGGTTTGGCCGTGGTGCCGGTAGAAAGAGATGCCTGCGGTGGTTGCTTTAACTACATTCCGCCACAAAAGCAAAGCGAAATCAAGCAGCGCAAAAAAGTAATGGTTTGCGAAAACTGCGGTCGCATTTTGGTGGACACAGAACTGAGCGACGCGGTAGAAGCGAAGTAAAAAGCATTCCAAAATATTTAGCAAAAGCTTTCCCCGAAAAGGAAGGCTTTTTTGTTGGCTGGAAATGGAAATGAAGTAATTTGTCGCAGATTATGCTGAGCCGATTATCCATTAAGAACTACGCCATTATTGACCAACTGGAGGTGGAATTTTCTTCTAACCTGAACATTATTACCGGCGAAACCGGCGCCGGAAAATCAATCATTGTGGGGGCACTGGGATTGATTCTTGGTCAGCGTGCCGAAGGAGCCGTGTTGCAGAACAAAGAAAAAAAATGCGTGGTGGAGGGTTGCTTTAAAGAAGAAGCGTCGGACAATCATGTCATTAGTTTTCTAAAAGAAAATGAACTGGATGTGGCCGATGAACTGGTGGTGCGCCGGGAGATTGCGCCAAGTGGAAAATCAAGAGCCTTTATCAACGATACGCCGGTCAATCTTTCCCAACTAAATACATTAAGCAATTTGCTGGTAGATCTGCACCAGCAATTTGATACGCTGGAATTGGGCGAAAGCGATTTTCAGCGGGAAGTGCTGGATGCGCTTGCGAATAATTTTTCGTTGTTGCAGCAATATGGCAAAGCCTTTTCGGCTTCGCAAACGGCAAAGCGGGGGCTGGAAAGTTTGAAGGAGCAGAAGTCACAGTTTGAAAAAGAATTTGACTATCACCAGTTCCAGTTTAATGAGCTTGAAGAAGCCGGGTTTAAGGAGAATGAACTGGAGGATTTAGATACTGAAATCAAAATGCTTTCCAACGCCGAAGGCATTAAAAATGCACTAACGAAAGCTTACTACGAACTGGCGGAAAGCGAAGAGCCGCTGGTGCGGCAGATTAAAAGCATGCTGAATAGTTTGCAGCAATATGCCGACTTGCACCCCGAACTTCCAGCACTGACGGAGCGGTTGAATTCAGCATACATCGAACTACAGGATATTGCCGATGAAGTGGACCGCATTAACAATCACATTGGCTCAGATGCAGAAAGGCTGGAATTTATCAATGAACGCCTGTCTATCGGTTACCGTATGCTGAAAAAGCATGGTGTGAACACTACCAACGAACTCATTGACATTCGCAACAGCCTGAACGAAAAACTGCAGGCGGTGCTAAACATTGATGATGCCATTACCGCAGCCGAAAAAACGTACAACGAAGCGTTGCAACAGACAGAGGCTCTGGCAGCAAAAATGTCAGTTGCCCGCAAAGCACAGGTGAAGCCATTGGAAACGCAAGTGAACAAAATGCTTGGCCAGGTGGGTATGCCCAATGCCCGCATCCGGGTGGATATTTCCAAGGCGCCATTAAACCAAACTGGTTTTGATGCCATTGAGTTTTTGTTTGACGCCAATAAAAAAGATAACTACCAGCCCCTGCGCAAAGTAGCCAGCGGTGGTGAACTGAGCCGTTTGATGCTTTGTATTAAATCACTTGTCGCCACTTCAATGGACATGCCAACACTGATCTTCGATGAAATTGATTCCGGTATTTCCGGCGAAGCGGCCAAGCAGGTGGGAGTGATCATGAAAGAGCTGGCAGGTGCAAGGCAAGTGATCTGCATTACACACCAGCCACAGATTGCTGGCAAGGCTGATTCGCATTACCTGGTCTACAAAGCATTGAAAGATGATACGGTAACAACAGGCGTTCGCTTGCTCAATACCGATGAACGCATTGTGACCATTGCAAAAATGATGAGCGGGGAGAAGCCAACGGCAGCCGCGTTGGAGAATGCAAGGGAGATGGTGATGAATTAAAACCTAAGCGCATGGAGGCGATTTTAAAGATTGTCATTCCCGTTTTACTTGCACTGCTAATGATTATTGGCTTTTACAAACTGTACCAGCTTTTGAACGAAAAAATCATTGGCAGCCAAACTATAACGCAGGTAGTAGGCTATGCGCTTGTGCTTTTTTGTAGTTGTTTGGTTTTATTCTTTGGTGGGCTATTGGTCATCTTCAAAGTGTATTTGTTTTTGTTTGAATAAGCTTTCTAATCACCCACTTTTTACACGATTGCGGCTCAAAGGATTTCTGATAACGCTTTTCATTTTCGCTTCGCTTATTCCGGGCTGGTACATCAACCGCTGGCTGCAGAAAATCATTCAGCCACGGCGGTCTTTTGGACAGTTTCTTCTTTACATGCTGCTCTGCTTCGTGCTTGTGTTTGTGTATACATTTCTCATCACCACTGTTGTTTTTAAGTTGTTTCCACCGCCAAACAGATAAGCCTTATTTTTACGGCCATAACCTTCAATCATTTTTGCTTATGTCTAATAATCTTTTAGCCGGAAAAAAAGGAATCATTTTCGGCGCACTGGATGAAAAATCAATTGCCTGGAAAACAGCACTGGCCTGTCATGCACAAGGCGCACAACTTGTTCTTACCAATGCACCGGTAGCTCTGCGTATGGGCGAAATCAACAAACTCGCCGAAGCTGTAAATGCTCCGGTAATTGGCGCAGATGTAACCAACATGGACGACCTGAAAAAATTGTTTGAAGAAGCACAGACACATTTTGGTGGTAAGATTGATTTTATTCTGCACTCCATCGGCATGAGCCTGAACGTTCGAAAAGGCAAACATTACACAGAGATCGACTATGAATGGAATAAAAAGACCCTGGATATTTCGTCCATGAGTCTGCACCGTGTTTTACGCACTGCCTGGGAAATGGATGCGCTGAACGACTGGGGCAGCGTGGTTGCGCTGACGTACATTGCTGCGCAGCGTGTGTTCCCCGACTATAACGAAATGGCTGATGCTAAGTCTTTACTGGAAAGCGTAGCTCGGAGCTTCGGATATTATTATGGTGTAAAGAAAAAAGTACGGATCAATACCATTTCGCAATCGCCAACCCGCACAACGGCCGGCAGCGGCGTAAAAGGCTTCGATTCATTTATTGATTACGCCGAAAAGATGAGCCCACTGGGAAATGCATCGGCTGATGATTGTGCTAACTACTGCGTAACGCTGTTCTCTGATATGACACGTTTTGTTACCATGCAAAACCTCTTTCACGATGGCGGCTTCAGCTTTACCGGTGTAAGCGAAGCAGTAATTAATTCCATGAAAGAACCTTCCGAGGGAACTGATATTGCTGCGTAAGCGAACAGTCATAAAATAAAAAAGCATCCCTTGTGTGGATGCTTTTTTATTTGGTTTTTCTGAACCGGCGAGGCCGCCTGTTCAATTAGGCGTCATTTCTTACCAGCCGATCACGGCAAGCAGTGTGAGTGGAGATAAGAAATGACAATATTTTGTAAGAGCGGTTTTAAATTTCCCGACTAATATAACGCACTACAATGAAATTTGTTTTGCAACCATCATCTTGCGTAAGTTAATTAATCCATAACGCATACGGCCAAGAGCGGTGTTAATACTGCAGTTAGTGATCTCTGCAATTTCCTTAAAGCTCATGTCGGCATAATGGCGCAGGATGATGACTTCACGCTGGTCTTCGGGAAGTTGATCCAGCATATCCCTTACACGGTTGTGGCTTTGCTTCTTGATCATTTTATCTTCGGCGCTGTCTTCGGTAAAATTCAGCACTTCAAAAATGTCCTGATCATCGCTGTTTTTAATGGTAGGCGTTCTTTTAACTTTTCTGAAATAATCTACGCAGAGGTTGTGTGCAATGCGCATGGCCCAAGGCAAAAACTTGCCTTCTTCGGTGTAGCGGCCGCTTTTAATGGTATCAATAATTCTAATAAAAACGTCCTGGAAAATATCTTCGGCAAGATACTTGTCTTTCACAAGGAAGAAGATCGACGTATATAATTTGTCTTTGTGACGCAATACAAGAGCTTCAAATGCGTTTACATTACCGGCATTAAATGAGTTAATTAACTCATGGTCGGACAGTTTGGATAATAGATTCATAAACTCCTACGTTTAAGGGTTTAGGGACTTGGATAATAAGGCGTTGATTAAAATAAAAAACTAGCGTAGAAGTTTAAGCGATAGGCGTGTTAAGTTTAGAAGGTTTAGGACTGTTGGATTTTTCTTGACCTAAAAATAATCCTCTTTTGCAATTCGCCAAATATTTTATTGTCGAACGCAGCCATTCATCCGTCAAAAAACTGTTAACGTTCCCGCTGCCTTGCTAAACTTCTTAGTACATTTGATCTTCCATGAAAGAGGCAGCCGTAAAGAAGAGAAAAAAGCAGGAAGAAACCATTGCGCAAAAAGACGATTCGATCTTTATCAAAGGTGCAAGGGTTCATAATCTGAAGAACATTGACGTTCATTTTCCTCGAAATAAATTTATTGTTGTGACCGGCGTTTCCGGTTCCGGCAAATCATCGTTAACCATCGATACGCTGTTTGCCGAGGGCCAGCGTCGCTATGCCGAAAGTCTTAGTGCTTATGTGCGTCAGTTTTTGGCGCGGATGGACAAGCCCGATGTGGACTACATTAAAGGCCTGGCGCCGGCCATTGCCATTGAGCAGAAAGTGATCACCCGCACACCACGGAGCACCGTGGGCAGCATGACGGAGATTTACGATTACCTGCGCCTGTTGTTTGCACGGGTGGGCAAAACGGTTTCGCCTGTTTCCGGCAGGGTAGTAAAGAAAGACGATGTAAAAGATGTGCTGGATGCCATTAAAGTCATGAAAGAAGGAAGCAAGGTCTTTGTTCTTTCGGCCTTTAAAACGCATCGCAACCGCGATGAACGGGAAGAACTGAACATCCTGATGCAAAAAGGCTTTTCACGGATTTATGTTTCGCCTTTTTCTTCCACGCAAAAAGAAAACAATGTAAAAACCGGAACAGTGCATTCCATTGAAGATGTGCTTTCTTCTCCCGATGATTTTAAAGCCGCATTTAAATACCCCGAGAATGTGTATGTGCTCATTGACCGGATTGTGGCAAAGGAACTGGATGAAGACGATGAACACCGTCTTTCCGATTCAATCGGCACCGCGTTTTACGAAGGCGAAGGCGATGTATATGTAGAAGTGAACGGCGAAAAGCTGCTGCATTTCAACAACCGCTTTGAGTTGGATGGAATGACGTTTGAAGAACCTTCTCCCAATTTGTTTTCGTTCAATAACCCGTTTGGCGCCTGCCCGGTTTGCGAAGGTTTTTCCATGGTGCTGGGTATTGATGAAGACTTGGTGATACCCGACAAACGGTTAAGCGTTTACGAAGGCGCCGTTGCTCCCTGGAAAGGTGAGAAACTGGGGCGATGGAAAGAGAACTTTGTAAAAGCTGCAAGACGTTTTGACTTCCCGGTTCACAAACCGGTGATGGACCTTACCAAAGAGCAATACAAAACGATTTGGGAAGGCAACCAGTATGTAGAAGGCATCAACGATTTTTTTAAAGAAGTAGAACAGAATTTATACAAGGTTCAATACCGCGTTATTTTAAGTCGCTACCGCGGAAGAACCAAATGTCCCGAATGTGAAGGGTACCGCTTGCGCAAAGAAGCGCTTTATGTAAAAGTGCACGGCGCACACATTGGTGAACTGAGCGATATGCCTATTAAAGACCTTCGCACCTGGTTCACCAAGACAGAAAAGCAGTTTTCGCCGTTTGAAAAGGAAGTGGGCAAACGCATTCTCATTGAAATCGATCACCGCATTGATACAATGCTGAACGTGGGCTTGGGTTATCTTACCCTGAACCGGCTGGCCAATACGCTGAGTGGCGGCGAAAGCCAGCGTATTCAGCTTACAAGAAGCCTTGGCAGCAATCTTACCAACTCACTTTATATTTTGGATGAGCCGTCTATTGGGTTGCATCCGCGGGATACGTTCAACCTCATTCGTGTATTAAAAGAATTGCGTGATTTGGGCAACACCGTTGTGGTGGTAGAACACGATGAAATGATGATGCGGGAAGCGGATCACATTATTGATATGGGGCCGCTGGCTTCGCACCTGGGTGGTGAGGTGATTGCTTACGGCAACTACGATGAAATCATCAGCAACGAAAAAAGCTTGACCGGCCAATACCTAAAAGGAGCGCTGTCAATTGACGCACCGAAGAAGGTTCGCAAGTGGACTTCTTCCATCATTGTTGAAGGTGCCCGGCAACACAATTTAAAAGACATTACGGTTGAATTTCCGCTGAATGTTTTGTGCGTGATAAGTGGCGTAAGCGGTAGTGGAAAAACAACACTCATCAAACACATTCTATACCCCGGGTTAAAAAAACTGCAGGGCGAACCAACCGACAAAGTGGGCATCCACAAAGCCATTAAAGGCGATATGGAAGACATTACGCAGGTGGAAATGGTGGACCAGAATCCCATTGGTAAATCATCGCGAAGCAACCCGGTAACCTATGTGCGGGCCTGGGATAATGTGCGTGATTTGTACTCATCGCAACCTTTGAGTAAGATCAGGGGTTTTCAACCCAAACATTTTTCATTCAACGTAGATGGCGGACGTTGTGATGCCTGCAAGGGTGAAGGTGAAAAAATTGTAGAGATGCAGTTTCTTGCCGATGTGCACCTGACCTGCGAAGTGTGTCATGGTCGCAAGTTTAAAGAAGAAGTGCTGGAAGTGCAGTACAAAGGCAAAAGCGTGTACGATGTGCTGGAGATGAGCGTGGATGAAGCGATTGAATTTTTTGCCGAGGAGAAATCCATTCTTACGGCGATAAAACCATTGAGTGAAGTAGGACTTGGTTACGTGAAGCTGGGACAATCATCTGATACACTTTCCGGTGGCGAGGCGCAGCGGGTTAAGCTGGCTTCGTTTTTAGGAAAGGGAAGATCGGCCGGAAAAATTCTTTTCATTTTTGATGAGCCGACAACCGGGCTTCATTTTCACGATATCAAAAAACTCTTGGCATCGTTCAATGCGTTGATCGACCAGGGGCATTCCATTCTTGTGATCGAACACAATACGGATGTTATCAAAAGCGCCGACTGGGTGATTGATCTTGGTCCCGAAGCGGGAGATGCCGGCGGCCATTTGGTGTATGCCGGTAAACCGGACGGTTTGAAGAAAATAAAAGAAAGCCACACAGGGCAATTCATTTAAAGAAAAAAGCGAAGCCAACTGCTTCGCTTTTTCGTGTTACAAAAACTTACTTGTCTATCACAATAGCCTTTGTCACAACGTTTCCACCGGGCTCGGTAAGTTTAATAATATAGAAGGCTTTAGGTAAATCAGGTAAGCAGTACCCGGGTAGTTTTATTGGAATGAAGTAAGCACTTATTTCTACACGGCAGAATACCCTGAACACGGTATAATCGCTTGCTGACAGAAAACGATTAAAACAAAAAAGCCGGCAAAACTGCCGGCTTTTGTAAAATTGGTTGTGGTCTATCGAAGCCTGTCCAGGCTTTTAATCAGTTTTTCATCGTCCCTGATGCCCCGGATGGCCATGATATAAAAAGCCGCAATGGCAAAGTGAAAAATACACCAGAGCGAAATGGTTCCGCTGCCGCTTGCAAAGTTTTGTATCTCCAGGAAATAAAGCACCAGCAGGGCCAGTGAAAACAAAAGACCAACAATGGCCAGCTTTAACTGCAGCTTGCGGTTGGAAAACAAAAAGACGGCCGCAAAAGCAAGGGCGCCGGTAAGCACGGTAACAATGGTAATGGCAAGCGTTGAATTTGCATTCAGGTCAACGGAAGTAGGCACTGCATCTTTCAGCCAGTCGCCGGTATAAAAAGGAAACCGGAACGTGATGGCGGTAAAAATGGCTGCCAGTAAAAGCCAGAGCGTTTGTATACGTTGAATCATGGAAGGAAGTTAATGAGTTAATCGGTTAATCCGTTCACTGTCATTTGCCGAAACGGTACGGCTAAAGTTCAGGGTAAAGCGGGAAGCTTTGCATGAACGCATGAACATCGTTCGACACAGCGCTAACTACTCCTGCATCATCAATGTTCATCAGTACTTTGTCAATAAAATCCACCACGGTTTGCATGTGCTCTTCTTTCATTCCCCGGGTTGTAATGGCCGGAACGCCAACCCGAATACCGGATGTTACAAACGGGCTCTTGTCATCGTAAGGCACGGCGTTTTTGTTTAGGGTAATGTGCGCCTTGTCCAGCGTTTCCTGCGCTTTCTTACCCGTAATATTTTTATTGCGAAGATCAATCAGCATCAGGTGGTTATCGGTACCGTTGCTGATGAGGTGATAGTCTTTCGCCACTAACGCCTTTGCCATGGCCTGCGCATTGGCCTGCACTTGCTTGGCGTAAGCGGTAAAGTCATCGGAAAGAATCTCGCCGAAGGCAATGGCTTTTGCCGCAATCACATGCTCCAGCGGACCGCCCTGCGTACCCGGAAACACAGCCATGTCAAGCAGGTTGCTCATCATGCGGATATTGCCTTTGAGGTCTTTCAACCCAAACGGGTTTTCAAAATCTTTCCCCATCATAATAATACCGCCGCGGGGACCACGCAAGGTTTTGTGGGTGGTAGAGGTTACAAAATGGCAATGGTCGAAAGGAGAGGTGAGAAGTCCTTTTGCAATTAACCCGGCAGGGTGGGCAATGTCGGCCATCACAAAGGCGCCAATTTCATCGGCCACTTTTCTGATGCGGGCATAATCCCAGTCGCGGCTGTAGGCCGAAGCGCCGCAAACGATCATCTTTGGTTTTTCGGTTCTTGCTTTTTCTTCCAGTTCCTCGTAGTTAACCAGGCCAGTTTCTTTTACCACGGTGTAAAAATGCGGCTCGTATAATTTGCCGCTGAAGTTTACGGGTGAGCCGTGGGTAAGGTGTCCGCCCATGCTCAGGTCAAGTCCCAGTATTTTATCGCCGGGTTTTAACACCGCCAGCATCACGGCCGCATTGGCCTGTGCACCGCTGTGCGGCTGTACGTTGGCGTATTCGCAATTAAAAATCTGCTTTAAACGATCAATCGCCAGCTGTTCTGTTTCATCTACAAATTCACAACCACCGTAGTAGCGACGGCCGGGGTAGCCTTCGGCGTATTTGTTCGTCATTACATTGCCCATTGCCTGCATGACCTGCAGGGACGTAAAATTTTCGGAGGCAATTAGCTCTATGCCGTTGCGCTGGCGTTCCAGCTCTTTGCGGATGATATCAAAAACCTGTGTGTCTCGTTGCATGAAAAGGATTTGGCGGTTTTATGACCGCGGTTAACAAAACGCAAAAATAAGCTCCGCTCCGAAAGTAAACGCCGTTATCTGCGTTGGTATAAAAATCCCTAATTTCGACCGCTTATTTAGTTGAACGGTTGTTCAAGATGAAGTGCGAAAGCCTGGAGAACTGAGTCATCGAAACACGAATAAATGAAAGCAATTATCCCCGTGGCCGGCGCCGGTACCAAGTTACGGCCACACACATATACGCAACCCAAAGCATTAATCCCCATCGCAGGCAAAACTGTTCTCAGCATTATTGTTGACCAGTTAAAGGAAGGCGGCATTACAGAATTCATTTTTATTGTAGGCTACTTGGGCGAGAAGATTCAGGATTATGTACGGGCACAATACCCCGGTATCAATGCGCATTTTCTTTTTCAGACCGACCGCCAGGGAATTGGGCACGCCATCAGGCTGGCCCGCGATGTGGTGAACGGCGACGAAGCCCTGATTGTGCTGGGCGATACCATTGCCGACTATAATGTGAAAAGCATTATTGAAAGCGATACCAGCATGATTGGTGTAAAGAAAGTAGATGACCCCCGCACGTTTGGTGTGGCGGAAATTTGCAACAACACCGAGATTTCGCATGTGGTTGAGAAACCGCACATTCCGAAAAGCAACATGGCGCTGGTGGGTATTTACAAAGTAAAGGAAACCGAATTGCTGTTTGAATGCCTGGAAGCAAACATGAGCGCCGGCATTAAAACACACGGCGAATACAGCATTACCGATGCGCTGGATTGCATGATTAAAAAAGGAGCCGAGTTTAAAGCCTTTAAGGTAGATAGCTGGTTCGACTGCGGCAAACCCAACACCTTATTGGAAACCAACGCCACGCTGCTGAAGAAGTTTAACACAAAGGCTGAACCTTCGGAGAGCTACGAAAACACGGTGATCATTCAGCCGGTGAGCATTGGCAAAGGCTGCACCATTCGCAACTCTATCATCGGTCCCAACGCCACCATTGGCGAGAACACGAATATCGATTCTTCCATTGTGAAGAACTCCATCATTGGTTCCTTCTCCAATTTATTTGATATTGTCCTGGACGATTCGCTCATTGGAAGCGACACCGTAATTCGCGGCGAAACAAGAACGCTGAACATTGGTGATAATACGGATATTGACCTGGGATAGTTTACAAGTTCGTGAGTTCACGGGTTCGCAAGTTGAAAGGACGCTAACTCGTGAACATGTAAACTTGTGAACCCGTGAACTATTTTTACCTGATGTTCCAAAATAGAATCACAAACCTCTTTCACATACAATACCCACTCATCCAGGCCGGCATGATTTGGGCCAGCGGCTGGAAATTGGCAAGCGCCGTTTCCAATGCAGGCGGACTGGGCATGATAGGCGCCGGCAGCATGTACCCCGATACCTTGCGGGAGCATATTCAGAAGTGCAAGGCGGCAACAAGTAAACCCTTTGCTGTAAATGTTCCCTTGCTTTATCCCGACCTGGACAAGCACATTCAAATAATTATTGAAGAAGGCGTGAAGATTGTGTTTACGTCTGCCGGCAATCCAAAAACATGGACGCAGCATTTTAAGCAACACGGCATAACCGTTGTGCATGTGGTCAGCAGCAGCAAGTTTGCGTTAAAAGCGCAGGATGCCGGCTGCGATGCCGTGGTAGCCGAAGGCTTTGAAGCGGGTGGCCACAACGGTAGGGAAGAAACAACCACGCTGGTTTTAATTCCGGCTGTTGCCCATGCGGTTCACATTCCGGTTATTGCCGCAGGCGGCATTGCCACCGGCCGGCAAATGTTTGCCGCCATGGCGCTGGGCGCAGAAGGCGTGCAGGTTGGAACCCGTTTTGTTGCCAGTGAAGAAGCTTCCTCCCATCTTGCTTTTAAAGAAGCAGTGATCAGTTCTGACGAAGGCGATACGCAACTGGTGATGAAAAAACTAACGCCTGTGCGCCTGCTTAAAAACGCCTTTTACAAACAGGTACAGGAAGCCGAAGCCCGTGGTGCGGATGAAACAGAACTGAAACGCCTTTTAGGCCGTGCAAGAGCCAAACTTGGCATGTACGAAGGCAATATGGAAGAAGGCGAACTGGAAATTGGACAGGTAAGTGCACTAGTAAAAAACATTTTGCCTGCAGGGAAGATTGTAGAAGAAATATGGACCGAATTTTTGCAGGCGATGGCAAACCCTTTAGCCGGCAAAGCGTGAGGTAAACACTACCTCCCAAATACGTCCATTGTGTTTTAGTAAAGAGATGCCCGTTGCTTCAAACGTTTCTTCAAACGCTTTGTTTTCAAAATGCGGCCACGCTTCGGCAAAATCTTTTTTGTGCAAGTCTCTTGTGGCAATGGTGATGTGCGGATGAAAGGGCCGCGTTTCTATCTTGATACCGTAATTCGTTTGGTGAAGGAAATTGTCGGACGTTTTCTTCACCTGTCGAAGGTCTTCGTTTTCTTTTACCGCTACAAAAATGGTTCGCGGTTTAAAGGCAGAAAAGCCATCTGTTTGTAAGCGAAAAGAGGTGATGTCATTTGAAATTGTTTGAAGGTCTTGCTGTAAGGCCTCTTTATTTGCCGGTTCTGTCCAAAAAGGCGGGACGATGGTAATGTGTGCCGGTGATTTCAGTGCCACACGGCAGCCATACTTTTCCTGCATCCATTTTTTATACGCAAGAATTTTTTCGTTCAGGCTGTCCGGCAATACAATGGCCGCAAAAAACATTTGCATACACTCACTTTCTGCAAAGCTATTCTGCTGCAGGCAGAGAGAAAAAACAACGTCCCGCACAAAGGCGGGACGTTGCACCTGGCTACGCAGGATTTATTTATGATGAATGTTGAAATTGTCATCGTCTCGTTGCAGGGTAAAGGGCTTTTTATCGTCGAGATATTGGCTGTATTTTTTTGTTTCTTCTGCAGATAATTTTTTGCCGTTTATAGTTAGTTCGTTGTCGCTGTATTCCACTTTATAGTTCGCATCTTTTTTCAGATGGCCGTCTTTCTCCAGTGCCTCCACCAGGTTCTTGTAAGAGATGATTTCCTTTCTTGCTTTTTCAATGTCTTTTTTGGCAGCCGCTAAGGATTTTTCAATTTCCGGACGAATCTCGGCCAGCTCTTTTTTCATCTTCTCCATATCAATTTTCTTCACTTGCTCCAGTTCTTTCTGAATCTTTTGCATATCCACTTTTGCCAAGGATGCCTGCACGTCTTTTTGAATTTTTGCTACGTCTATTTCTTTCAGTTCTTTTTGTGCTTCGGCCAGTTCTTTCTGCACTTCTGCATTAATTTTTTGCATGTCAACCTCCGCCATCGCTTTGGCCAATTCTTCTTTCATCTTGGCCATGTCCACATCCATGCTTTTCATTGCTTCGCGAATTTCTCTTTCAATTTTATCGGTGTCAATTTCGCGGAGGGCTTTGCTGAGTTCAATTTCGCCTTTGTCCAGCTCAATTAACGCTTCGTCAAGGTCGCGGATCTGTTTGCTTTTTTTGGTGGGAACTGTATCAGTAGAAGAAGTTTTTGACGCAGCAGAATTTTGTGCAGACGTAACCAGCGTTACCACGAGGCCGCTCACCAACACCAGCAGAGGAAAGCTTTTCAAAATCAATGTCCGTTTCATATTATTTGTTTGTGTTAAGGTTCAGGGCAAATCTACGATGTGTTTCGTAATTCCTCCAAACCGTTCATCAATCTTTTGTACCAGAAAGGTGTGAACAGCCGCGGCCGTACGTACGCCGTTCTCTAGCTATATTTGGGCTATGCAGGTAGATGATGCACTCATTGAAAAATTGTCCCGCCTTTCCATGCTCCATTTCGATGCGGCGGAGAAAGAAGAGATCAAGGCCGACCTGGAAAAAATGATTGGCTTTGTGGACAAGCTGAAAGAACTTGATACCACGGGCATTGAACCGCTGCTGCACATTAGCGGCGAGGTCAATGTGCTTCGCGAAGATGTTCCCGGCGGCATGCTCACTAAAGAAGAGGCGCTGCAGAATGCGCCGCTGCACAACGAGAGCTTTTTTCTTGTTCCGAAAGTGATCAAAAAAGACGAAGCCTGATGCATCCCGTCATTCAACTCAATAGCATCAGGAAAAATTATGAGCTTGGCAAGGTGGTGATTGAAGTGTTGAAAGGTCTTTCGTTAACAATTAATAAAGCGGAATACGTTGCGCTGATGGGTCCTTCGGGTTCTGGGAAAAGTACGCTGATGAACATTATTGGCTGCCTGGATACGCCTACTGACGGCGAATACATCCTGGCAGGACAATCGGTGAGTGGAATGAGCGAAGATGCGCTTGCCGATGTTCGCAACAAAGAGATTGGTTTTGTGTTTCAGCAGTTCAATCTATTACCAAGATTAACGGCGTTGGAAAATGTAGCACTTCCGTTGGTGTATGCAGGCGTTTCAAAAAAGGAGCGAACCGAAAGGGCTAAAGAAGTGTTATCAATGGTAAACCTTGCAGACAGAAGCCACCACAAACCAAATGAATTAAGTGGCGGACAAAACCAGCGGGTGGCCATTGCAAGAGCGTTGGTCAATCGGCCTTCCATTATTCTTGCTGACGAACCAACGGGAAATCTTGATTCAAAAACCTCAGGCGAGATCATGGCGATTTTTGAACAGATTCATACCAGTGGCAACACCGTTGTTTTGGTAACGCATGAAGAAGACATTGCCGAACATGCAAAGCGTATTATTCGCCTGCGTGATGGGGTAATTGAAAGTGATTCCCCCTGTCCCCCTGAAGGGGAGACTTAGGCGGGAGAAACGTTACGAAAAGCAAACAGTTCTTTAATACAATAGTTTTCATTCAGCCAACTTTACTGGCTTGCGTTGAATGAAACATGCGCAACAAATAACAAGATCAAATCTAAGTCTCCCCTTCAGGGGGACAGGGGGATTTTATGGCATTCAAGATATACACAAAAACAGGCGATAAAGGTGCCACTTCATTGATTGGCGGCACCAAGGTTCCGAAGAATGATATTCGTATTGAAACCTACGGAACGGTAGATGAACTCAACTCCTGGATTGGATTGGTGAACGACCAGTTAAGTGATGAAGAGTGGAAAGCTGATTTAAAAGAAATCCAGGACCGGTTGTTTACCATTGGGTCATCGTTAGCCACCGATGCAGAGAAAGAACCAAAAATGAAGCTGCCCGATCTTCATCAAAGTGATATTGAATTCCTTGAAAAAAAGATCGATGAAATGACGGCGGCGCTTCCGCCCATGAAGTCATTTATTCTGCCCGGCGGGCATGTGGCTGTTTCATCGCTACACGTTACCCGCTGCGTTTGCAGAAGAGCAGAGCGGCTGGCGGTGAGCATGCAGCAGCACGAGTTGTTTGTAGAGGAAAAGATTATTCAATACCTCAACCGGCTGAGTGATTACCTGTTTACGCTGGCCCGTTACGTTGCGCAAAAACTGGGGGCGGAAGAAATTCCCTGGAAGCCGCGGTTAAACTCCTGAAAGAGGCCACTGGCCGAAGTTTGCGGCGCTTTCATACTTCCTTAAGAAATTTTTTCTTTTTGGTTTCGTTACTTAAGGGTATGAAACTCTTCCACCTGTTACCCTTACTGATGCTCACCGTAAACTTCTCCGGCAGACCGGCGCCGGCAACGCCGCAGGCTGTTGCTGCTGCCTATGCAGGCATGCCGGAAAAAAATGAAAACAACGGAGAAGAAATGATTCCGTGGCGCAACCAACGCAAGTTGAGTTGGGATGACTTTCATTCAACGCCGCAAAAGCTGGGCGATGCGGTTGCTTCCACCAGTACATCGCTTGGCGTTTCGTACCAGGTGAAAAATGCAGAACTGGTTTACACCATCACCTGTAATTTCTCTCGTAAAAAATCGTGGGGTTCATTAAAGACCGCTTATATTCTTGCACACGAGCAGGCGCATTTTGATATTACCGAGCTGCATGCCCGTAAGCTTTACGAGGCGTTGTACTACTACACGTTTAATGCAGAGACATTTAAGAAAGACATAGCCGCCATTTATGAAGAAGTAGTAGCTTCCAAAGAGGCCATGCAAACAGCGTACGATAAAGAAACAGATCACAGTCGCAAGCGTGGCGCTCAGTACGAGTGGCTGGAAAAGATTGACCAGCTGCTGGCAGAAACCGAGCCCTTTGCGCAATATCCGTAAGAGAGCCCCCTCGATCCCCAAGGGGGAAGTGGCGGAACCAAGGGGGCCAGCTTATGCGAGAGGCATTTCTATTTTCATTCTTTCTTTTCGTGCAAGTGGGTCTCACGCAAAGTGGCAGAGAGGCAAAGCCGCATTAAATTTTATTTACTCATTTGTTCTCTGCGTTAACTCCTTTTCTCTCTTCTCGGCGGTAAAAACAAAAGACCCAATCAAGGTATGATTGAGTCTTTAATGTATCATCCAAAAGCAAGGGTCTGTGTCCAGGTCTCCTCCCCACTGGGGAGGCGGGAGGGGCCGCTCTTAAAACAACCCGTACAACTGCGCATCCACAAGGTTAATGATCTTACCCAAGTCTTCTTCGTTTTCACCAAACTTGTTGTCATCACCGTTGATAATCAGCAACGGACCTTCCTTATAACCTTCAATCCACTTGTTGTAATATTCGTTCAGTCGCTTCAGGTAATCAAGCCGAATGTTTTCTTCGTATTCTCTTCCCCGCTTCTGTATTTGTCCTACTAATGTTGGCACCGACGACTGAATATAAATCAGCAGGTCCGGCGGTTGCACCATGGCCTTGAGTGTTTGAAAAAAAGAAAAATAGTTTTCAAAATCACGCTTGGTCATCAGGCCCATTTCGTGCAGGTTGGGCGCAAAAATGTGTGCATCTTCATAAATGGTACGGTCCTGTATAATGGTTTCCGTTCCCTGGTGAATTTCAATTAACTGACCCAGGCGGCTTTGCAAAAAATAAATCTGCAACTGGAAGCTCCAGCGGGGCATGTCTTCATAAAAATCATTCAGGTACGGGTTGTTCTCTACATCTTCAAAATGCGGGATCCATTTATAGTGTTTGCTCAGTTGCTGCGTCAGCGTGGTTTTGCCGGCGCCAATGTTTCCCGCAATGGCGATGTGCTTTGGCTTTTTTGCTTTCATGTTGTGCCTGGCTCCAGCAAGTGGAGCAGTTTAATTAAGGCGTTAAAAATAGAGTTTTCTTCGAACAGAAAATCCGCCGTCTTTCCAAAGAAAAAAAATACCAGGCGACGTCTTGCCGGCTTAAGCGTGTTGCTTTCTCTTCTCTTTCTTTCGTTTGTGTGCAAGCGGGTTTCATGCAAAGGGGCAGAGAGGCAAAGACGCAGGTAATTTTATTGTCTCTCTGCGGTTATCTCTTTTTCTCCCCGGTCAATAAAAAAGACTCAATCAAAAGAATGCTTGAGTCTTTACGTATCGTGCAAAGCAAGGGTATGTGCTCCGCTGCTTCCCACTTGGGGATCGAGGGGCTCTTAAAAATAATTGAGTCCCATCAGTTGCCTTGCCTGTTCAATGGTTTGGCGGGCACTCTCTCTTGCTTTTTCCGCACCTTGCTGAATGATCTTCTTCAGGTAGTCTTCATTCTTGCGGATGTCGGCCGCTCTTTCGCGGATGGGCGAAATAAACTTCACCATGTCTTCCGCCAGTTGCTTTTTCATATCGCCGTAGCGAATGGAAGCGCCGTTAAAATCATCCCTGAACTTTTTTACCGTGCTTTCCTCGCTTACCAAACTCATTAACTGGAAAATGTTTTGAATATAATCCGGCATTTCGCTGTTTGGTTCTGTTGGCCCGCTATCGGTTTTTGCCTTCATCACTTTTTTGCGAATGAGGTCATCATCATCAACCAGGTAAAGCGTAGCGTATTGGTTTTCGCTTTTACTCATTTTGCCGGCGCCGTCAAGGCTCGGAATTTTCACCAGGTCCGATCCAAAATTGAACGCATAGGGTTCGGGAAAAATTTCGCCGTAACGGTGATTAAAACGCTGCGCAAAATTGCGGGCAATCTCCAGGTGTTGCTCCTGGTCTTTTCCCACCGGAACATACTTGGCGCGGTGAATAATAATATCGGCCGTCATTAAAACCGGGTAGGTTAATAAACCGGCGTTTACATTATCGGGTTGCTGGCGCACTTTGTCTTTAAAGGTTGGCGTTTTTTCCAGCTCACCTTTGTACGCCATCATGTTTAGGTAGAGGTACAGCTCCGCAATCTCCGGGATGCTGCTTTGCAGGTACAAACAGACTTTTTCAGGGTCCAGTCCGGCCGCAATATTTTCTGCCAGAACGCCCAGCACACTGTTGCGCAATTCTTTTGTATCGGGATGCGTGGTTAACGAATGCCAGTCGGCCACGAAGAAATAACAATCATACTGCTCCTGCATGCGCACATAGTTGCGCATGGCCCCAAAATAATTTCCCAGGTGCAGGTTTCCGGTGGACCGGATACCGCTGACAACAATTTCTTTTTGCATAAGTGTGCAAATATAGTCCCCCTGTCCCCCTAAAGGGGAGACTTAGGCTATAAAAACTTTGCTCTTACAAGCTGCCTTTTCAGCAAACTTTTTTGATGGGCCAGGGGCTGGTGCTACTATAAAGCTTCGCTTGCGTCGCACTCTTGTACGGTTTGATCATTATTCAGCAAAGAGAGAAAGGGTCACCAAGAACACGAAGTAGCCACTACATACACAACGCTTTGTGCCCTTCGTGTAAACCTTTGTGCTCTTTGTGCTCCAAAAGCGCTCAATAGAATTACCAACCGTACACGAGTGCGACGCAACAAAAGCTAAATAGAAAAGGAAAGCCGGTCCCACAAGAACCAGCTTTTGCTTTTATCGTAATTGAATGTAGTAATGACTCACCAACCTAAGTCTCCCCTTTAGGGGGACAGGGGGTTTCCTATCTTCGCCGCTTATGCCAGCATTAGCATTTGAACTAGAGAAGACCGACAGCGGCTCGGCTGCAAGAGCAGGAACCATCACCACCGATCACGGGCAAATACAAACGCCGATTTTTATGCCTGTAGGCACCATCGGCAGTGTAAAAGGCGTAACGCAGCAAAGCCTGAAAGAGCAGGTAAAGGCACAAATCATTTTAGGAAACACCTATCATTTATACCTGCGTCCCGGCATGGAAACCATGGACGCAGCAGGCGGTCTGCACCGGTTTATGAACTGGGACAAACCTATTTTAACCGACAGCGGTGGTTTCCAGGTTTTTTCGCTGGCGGCCAATCGAAAAATCAGGGAAGAAGGCGTGACGTTTCAAAGTCATATTGATGGCAGCAAGCACCTGTTTACGCCGGAGAAAGTCATGGACATTGAACGCACCATTGGCGCCGACATTATGATGGCCTTCGATGAATGTCCGCCCGCCAATTCTATTTATAAATATGCGCTGGACTCTATGAACCTCACGCATCGCTGGCTCGACCGCTGCTTCACCCATTTCAACAATACGCCGGACAAATGGGGACACACGCAAAACCTGTTTCCCATTGTGCAAGGCGCTGTTTACCACGATCTGCGCAAAGCCTCTTGCGAATACATCGCTTCCAAAGGTGCCACCGGCAACGCCATTGGCGGCTTAAGCGTTGGCGAACCCGAGCCTGTGATGTACGAGATCTGCCAGATGTGCTGCGAAAATCTACCCCAGAACAAACCCCGTTACCTGATGGGTGTGGGTACGCCGTGGAATATCTTGGAATGCATTGCACAGGGTGTGGATATGTTTGACTGCGTCATGCCTACCCGCAACGGCCGCAACGCCATGCTATTTACCACCAAAGGCATCATTAACATCGACAATAAAAAATGGGAAAAGGATTTTTCGCCCATCGACGATGGGCTTGACTGCGAGTGGAGCCACTATTACAACAAAGCCTATGTGCGCCACTTATTTAAGTCTAGCGAGTTGTTAGGCTTGACCATTGCGTCTGTGCAAAACCTGGCGTTTTATTTATGGCTGGTAAAAGAAGCAAGAAAACACATTCTTGCCGGCGATTTTTTAAGCTGGAAGGCTGAAATGGTGCCCATTTTAAAAACGAGATTATAAGCCATCCGCCTGAACACAGGTTGTATTAAATAAAGTTTATAAAACCTAAGTCTCCCCTTTAGGGGGACAGGGGGTATATTCGCCACGCATGATCAAAAAGCTGGACTGGTACATACTGCGCAATTTCTTTGTGACCTTCCTGTTTTGTATGCTGGCATTTACCGTGGTGGCCGTAGCTGTTGACAGCAGCGAAAAAACGGACGACTTTGTAAAAACCGGCCTGTCCACCACGCAAATTCTAAAACAGTATTACCTCGGTTTTGTGCCCTATATCTGGGGGCTGCTGTTCCCGCTGTTTGTGTTTATTGCCGTTATCTTTTTTACGTCTAAAATGGCGCTTCGCTCCGAAGTCATTGCCATGCTGGCCACCGGCACTACGTATAACCGCTGGCTGCGTCCTTATCTCATTGGCGGTACTTTTTTAGGCCTTGTGCTGTTGTTGGCCAACATGTTTGCCATTCCAAAGGCCAACGAAATACGCAGCGATTTTGAAACCACGTATCTCAACGCAAGCCAGGTGCAAAGCAGCCAGTCCACCGGCTGCGCCACCTGTTTTTACAAGCGGCTCGATTCGGTTACCTATATCGGCATTAAATATTTTGATGCAGCCAGTAAATCGGCCAACCAGTTTTTTATGGAGAAGATTCGCGGCAACAAGGTGTATTATAACCTGCGTGCCGACCGCATTGAATGGGACTCCACAAAGAAAAACTGGAAGCTCACCAATGTTGTTGAGCGAACCATCGACAGCATGAACGAATCGGTTGTGACAACTCCCGAAAAACATTTGGCGCTAAAACTGCAACCTTCGGAGTTACGGAAAGATGAATACTTAAAAGACAAGCTAACGTCCGGCGAACTGGCCCGGTTCATTAAACTGGAGGAGCAACGGGCCACTGAAGGCCTTGCACCCCTGAAAGTAGAACTGAGCCGCCGCAGTGCCA
>DATKHJ010000077.1:0-10597 GCA_035510335.1 Flavisolibacter sp.
GACATTGACTATATCAACACTCACGGAACCTCTACGCCGCTTGGCGATGGTGCTGAAGTGAAAGCCATTATGGATGTTTTTGGCGAACACGCCTTCAGCCTCAATATTTCTTCTACTAAATCCATGACGGGTCATTGCCTGGGTGCGGCGGGAGTAATTGAGGCCATTGCCTGCATCATGGCGGTGCAAAACGATGTTTGCCCCCCCACAATTAACCATTTCACCGATGATCCGGAACTGGATGCCCGGCTGAACTTTACTTTTGGCCAGGCGCAAAAGCGGGTGGTAAATGCAGCGTTGAGCAACACATTTGGTTTTGGTGGCCACAATGCCTGCATGATCTTTAAAAAGTATCAGCCGTAATTTGTGTCATCACATCGGTTTAAGCTTTAATTTCATTTGTGAACTTTTGGGAATCGTTCTATAAAAAGGAAAAAGATCCATCCTTCAAAAAACAGCTAAAAGGTGTTCTCGGCTATTCGCCGGGAAATCTTTCGTTGTACAAAACAGCCCTCACACACCGCTCGGTAAAAGATAGCATTGACCAGAACAATGAACGCCTGGAATACCTGGGCGATGCCATTCTCAGTGCCTTGGTGGCCGATTATCTTTTTAAGCGTTACCCCTACAAAGGCGAAGGTTTTTTAACCGAGATGCGCAGCAAGATGGTGAACCGCCAGCAGCTGAACGACATTGCTTTAAAAATGGGGCTGAAAAAAGTAACGGCTTTTAACAAGTCGGACGCTTCGCTAAAAAGCAGCCAGATTTTTGGCAACACGTTGGAAGCTCTGGTGGGTGCTATTTATCTCGACATCGGCTACAAAAAAACCAGTAAATGGGTGGGCCAGCGCATCATTATGCCGCACATGTTTGTGGATGATTTGGAGAACCTCGAGATCAACCACAAGAACAAACTGTACGGCTGGGCCAATAAAAACGGCAAGGCACTGGAGTTTGAAACCCTTGACGAACGCCTGGAAAATGGCCGCCGGTTATTTACTGTTGCCGCCGTCATCAATGGCAAAGTAGTAGCCCAGGGAAAAGCATTCAATAAAAAAGATGCTTCGCAGATTGCCGCACAATTAGCAGTGGAGAAACTGGGTATTGTGAATTCGGATAGCGTGGGGAATGAAGGGTAGGGTTTAGAGGTGGAAAGGAATTAGGAATTGGGGTTAGGTGCAACTTGCTTCATATGTTTTGTCCGGTCAAGATAGCTGATGTAGCCATTAATGAGTTTAAAAACAAACTCACATTGTTCTTCTCCCTGTTTTAATTCTTCGGCATTAATATACTTTTCGTCAAAAGCCGTTGCCAAACTTTCCATGGTTTCTGTTACCGAACCGCGAGCCATTATGAAAAAGTGTCTTGTGTCTGTATAGGTGAATCGTCCGTAGCCTTCTGCTATGTTTCTTGTAATAGAACGCGACGAGTCAACAATTTGTGCAGTGAGAGAAAATTTTTCAGCTGAGGGAAATTTTTTGGTAAGACTTGAAATGAATATGCGTAGTTCCCTAGCTTGTTTGTAGCACTCCAATTCTTTATAACCTTTATAGTGCATGGAGTTTTTCTTTAAGTTACCTTTTTTTTGTAACCTAGGAAACTTGATATTCAAAACCTAATTCCTAATACCAAATTCCCCAATTCCTCCAGCTGCTCAGTGCAAAAAGAACGTCACAATCCCAACTAAAATCAGTACGGCCCCGCTGATCTTTTTCTCGTTGTGTTCAATAAATTCGGCAGGTAACAGGTTCACTCCCCTAACTCCCAGGCTAACTAAAAGAAAAATGCCGGCAATACTTACCACAGCGTAAACGGCCGCTAGTGAAAGCACCGCACTCATGCCAAACACACCGGCCGATAAAAACAGGCTTTCCACTTCCAGGCAGGGCGAAAGGAACATCATTCCGACAAAAATCCAGATCCATCTTGTTTTGGAACGCTTATATGCGGCCACATCGTCCTGCGTGCTGTGGTGATGGTGCGGAAGATTCACCGTGAAATAGATCAGTCCAAAAATGATGAGCAAGATGGACGACACCGCCGAAATGGCTTCGCCGTATTCTTCCTGCAGTTCTTTGCCAATTAGTCCTAAAATAACACCCAGTACCACCGTTCCAAACACATGCGCCGCTGCTGCCAGTAAGGTTACAGTAGTAATCTCCGTTTTCTTCCAGCCTTCGGCTTTTGCCACCGCCACCAGCGGCAGCCAGTGGTTGGGAATAAGTGCATGTATAGCGGCAAGAATGAGTGTTCCGGTAAGAAGGCTTAGCATGGTGAATGGTGAGTGGTGAAAGGTGAATTGGTTCGTTTAACCATTGGTTTTCTTTTTGGCCGCACAAGGTACAATCGAATGAATTGATGATGGCAGTAAACTGGGACTTCGTTGCTCACTCCTGACAATTCACCATTCACGAACGTAAAAGCAGCTCACAGGGCTTCAACCCTGTTTGCTTTTTAAAAGCTGTGGAAAAATGCGAGATGGAAGAATAGCCTAGCATGTCCGACACTTCCGTTACCGAAAGGCCTTTCTCATAAAGAAGGTATTTGGCGTGTTCCATACGCTGGTTTTGGTAAAACTCGAAAATGGTGGTGCCAAACATTTCCTTGAAGCCTTTTTTCAGGTAGCACTCGTTCATGGCTACTTTGCGGCTAAGCTGCTTAATGGTAATGGGCTCGCCAATGTGTTCCAGTAAAACTTCCCGTGCCTTCAGCACCTTGTCGCGGTCGGCTTCATTGCTCAGGAATTTGCAGCTGATTACGTTGAGTTCTTTGTCATCAATACAATCAAGCGTATTCAGCAGCAACATCTGCGTTTGCGCATTTACAAAAATGTTTTCCAGGCTATCGGCGTAGTTGTGATTCAGTAGCCCTTCAATTAACACTCTTGCTTTGCCGCAAAGCGTAATGGTTTGCGTAAACGAAGCCGGGTGACGAAACGAAAGCACCTTTTCGCTTAGGGTGCTGCCATTGCCACGGCCTTTTACAAACTGGTCGAGCACGGTGGCTGAAAATGCAAAAGAAATAAAGTCCACACTTTCAATGCGTGCTTCGCAGTTGGGCGAAAGATGCGCTTTGCATTGATTGCACTCGTTTTGATACTTGCGGCAATACATGTTGCCAACCAGGCAAAAACGCAGTTCCAGATAATTTTTTTCGGGTTGCGAAGGCTCGTAATGATAACGGAGTAGCGCTTTTTCATCGCCCATCCATGTTGCGGGCTTGGCAAAACGCTTAATAGAATAGTGCACCGAACCGGGAATAGACCGGCTGGCTTCAAACATCACTTCCGTGGTAAGGCTCAACGCTTCGGGCAATATTTCAGGTACAACCAGGCTTTGCATGAAGGGCACAAAAATACGGCTTGAAAATTTCGGGTCAATCCTCTTTCGTTCATGCGAGTGTCATTTTAACAAGAGCGAGTAGTAAATAGATAGGAGCGAGTGGTGCCTAAAGAGGGGTGTTATCAAACTTAAAGGCAACTTGCTTCTCGCTATTCACCACTCGCTATTCTTTCATACTTTCGCCGCATGCAGCTGAATCTTTCCGAATACCAGCAAACGATTGCTTCTGAGGTATCGATGAGCGGTGTGGGCATTCACTCCGGCCAAACGGTGGACATTGTTTTAAAACCGGCCGATCCCAATACCGGTATTGTATTTAAACGCATTGATCTGCCCAATGCACCAACGGTAAAAGCCGATGTGGACAACGTAATTGACACCACCCGCAGCACCACCATTGAAGCCAATGGCGCAAGGGTAAGCACCATTGAACACCTGATGGCCGCACTCGTGGGAAATGGGGTAGATAACGTGGTGATTGAAATCAACGCACCCGAAGTGCCTATTGTTGACGGCAGCTCTGAGCCGTTCAGCCAGGTTATTCAACAGGCGGGTGTAAAGCAGCAGGACGCAGCCAAAGTGTACTACACCTTGCAGCACAATATTTCGTTTATGGATGAAGAAAAGAAGGTGGAAATGGTCGCCCTTCCTTTCGATTCTTTCCGTATTAATACACTCATCGATTTTAACTCGCCGGTGCTGGGCACGCAGCATGCCGACCTGAAAAATCTTTCCGATTTCAATACCGAAGTGGCACCCTGCAGAACCTTCTGCTTTTTTCACGAGCTGGAGTACCTGCTGGACAACAACCTGATTAAAGGCGGCGACATCAACAACGCTATTGTGGTGGTTGACAAGCCGGTTACCGACGAGCAGGTGCAGCGCATCGCCAAAGTGTTTCGCAAGGAAAATGTAAAAGTGGCCGAAGGCGGCATTCTGAACAACCTGGAGTTGCGTTTTCCCAACGAGCCTGCACGCCACAAGCTGTTGGATGTTGTGGGCGACCTGGCGCTGGTAGGCATTCCGTTTAAAGCGCACATTATTGCCAACCGTCCGGGCCATGCCAGCAACATAGCTTTTGCCAAGAAGATCAAAGAGCACCTCAAAAAACAAAAAGGCAAAGTGGCCGTTCCGGCATACGATCCAAACAAGCCGCCGGTATACGACATTCATGCCATTGAGCGCAAGCTGCCGCACCGTTATCCCTTCCTGTTAATTGACAAGGTGATTTCGCTGAACGAAAAAGAAGTGATCGCTGTGAAGAACGTTACGTATAACGAGCCTTTCTTCCAGGGGCATTTCCCGGGTAACTGCGTTATGCCGGGTGTGTTGCAGGTAGAAGCGCTGGCACAAACAGGCGGCATTCTTACCATCCCCGACGATCCTGATAATACCTACGATACCTACTTCCTGAAAATTGACAATTGCAAATTCAAGAACAAAGTGGTGCCTGGAGATACATTGATTCTGAAGATGGAATTGATGAACCCCGTGCGCCGTGGTATTTGTGAGATGAAAGGGACTATTTTTGTCGGCGATAAAATTGTTGCCGAAGCCGACATGGTTGCACAAATTGTAAAGAAACCGAAAGAAAAACTATGATCTCACCGCTGGCGTCCATCCATCCAAATGCGCAACTAGGCAACAATGTCACCGTCGATCCGTTTGCTGTTATCCAGGAAAATGTCATCATTGGCGACGATACGCACATTATGTCGCATGCGGTGATTATGCCGTTTAGCCGCATTGGCAAAGGCTGCAAAATTCATCCCGGCGCCGTTATTGGCGGCGTACCGCAGGACCTGAAATTTGTAGGCGAAGAAACCACGGCAGAAATTGGCGACTACACTACCATTCGTGAATGCGTAACCGTTAACCGCGGTACAAAAGATAAATTTAAAACCGTAGTGGGCAGCAACTGCCTGCTGATGGCTTATGCTCACGTAGCGCATGATTGCGTGGTTGGCGATCATGTGATTCTGGCCAATGCCGTACAACTGGCCGGCCATGTGGAAGTGGGCGACTACGCCATTTTAAGCGGACTGGCTGCTGTAAACCAGTTTACCCGCATTGGTGCACATACGTACATTGGCGGACAAAGCGCCGTTCGCAAAGATGTGCCGCCTTATACCAAAGCGGCCCGTGAGCCGCTGGCTTACATGGGCGTTAATATTGTTGGCTTGCACCGCCGCAATTTTCACCAGCACGAAATACAAAGCATCTCGCAAATCTATCACCTCATATTTGTGGGCAACCACAGCATTCCCAAAGGCATTGAAATTGTAAAAGAGCAGGTGCAGGACAGCAAAATCAAAGAAGAGATCCTGAGTTTTATTCAAAACTCCAAGATTGGCATTATCAAACGCTACTCAAAAAACGGAGTAGAAGAAGATGAAGATTGAGTTGCAAAATGCCGGCAAACGGTTTAACCGCGAATGGATTTTCCGCAACGCCACACTACAATTTCATTCAACAAATGCGTATGCCATTACAGGGCCCAACGGCTCGGGCAAATCAACCCTGTTGCAGGCCATTGGCGGCATGCTGCAGTTAAGCGAAGGAAACATTCAATACGCAACAGCCAATAAACAATTGGGAGATGAAGAAGCTTATAAAGAGATTTCGTTTTGTGCGCCTTACCTTGATGTAATTGAGGAGTTCACGCTAACGGAGTTCCTCGATTTTCACAACCAGTTCAAAGTCTTTCTGCCTTCATTTACCACCAAAAAAATTATTGCCGAAATTGGGCTGGAAGCTGCAGCCGGTAAGCAAATCCGCTATTATTCTTCGGGCATGAAGCAGCGGGTGAAACTGGCGCAGGCAATTTTTTCGGCTGCCGCGATTGTTTTGTTGGATGAGCCCTGCAGCAACCTGGATGTAAAAGGAATTGAATTGTACCACTCGCTGATAGCCAACTACTGCAAGGAGAGATTGGTAATTGTTTGCTCTAACGATCCGGTGGAATATAGTTTTTGTAACGAGGCTATTTCTATTCTGCAGTACAAACGGCCGCTGTAATCAAGGCTTGCCGTTACCGCTAATGTATCCCTGCAAAGCTTTTACATAAGTTTCAAATGCATCGATGCCTTTGGGTGTAACCTTACACAAGGTTTGCGGGTAGTTGTCTTTAAACTGCTTTTGCACTTCAATGTATTCGGCATCTTTTAGCTTCTGGATCTGCACACTCAGGTTGCCGGCCGTGGCGCCGGTCTTTTCTTTTAAGAACGTGAACTCAGCTTCTTTCACGCTTATCAGCAACGACATAACGGCCAGCCGTAGTTGTGAGTGTAATATGGGATCCAGTTCTTTAAACATTTCCGTGCTTCTGCTTCAGGTAATTGTTTCGTAACATCAGTCCGGGAAGAAACCATGCAAAAAAAGCAGCCGCAAAATACAGCGCCATATCGGTACGGAAGGGCACATAAATACTAACCACGGCGCAGATCCAGCAAACAATACCGCCAATGATCATCGCCTTAAACCGGAACGTATAGCCGGTGGCAAACGTAGGTATGCCGTATAGAAGCAAAAAGAAAGTTGGCGTTGCAGCCCCAATTTTTAAGGTGCCGGTGAAAAAGGAAAGAAGGAAAATAGCAATGCCAAAGCTGATCCAGATGCCGCTCATGGCATCGTCGGTATGCGACTTGAACTTTTGTGTTTTGCCCTGCCGGATGGAAATAACAATTTGCGGCACCACGGCCACCAGCGTAAGCCACCACACCTGGTTCAGCCATTTGATGTTCCACCAGGTATTGGCATACGATACAGCACTGCAAAACATAATAACACTGCCCCAAAGCAAAGCGCCGGCGCCACTTTCATGGTAGCTGTTCTTTGCTTTGTAAATCATTTCTTCAATAAGCTGCAGGCTTTCTTTGTGCGAAAGGCTGGTTTCGTTTTCCATGCTTATTTTTTTACCGATTGAATAATGTGTCCGGGAATAATGTAAGAAGTGAGAATGGCCGCAGCAGCAAAAAGCAGTTGCTGGTCAAACGGAAAAAACACGGCGGCACAGGCCAGCAGCCAGTTAATAATGCCGCCAACAACCAGCGGCTTGAACTGCAGAATTTTTCCCGAGACAAACGTGCCAAGACCATACAGCAAAATAAAAAACGGGTAACAGTAAAGCCAGCCCGATTTTTCTACCTGCAAAAAGGTCATGATAAAACTGAGAATGAAAAATGAAATGGCCATGCCTGTCCACAAATAGCCCATGGCTTCACCAATGTAAGTGCGAACGACTTTTCTTGTGCGGTTTTTTGCTGTGTACGCAACGCTCAAAATAATGCCTACCAGCGTTATCAGCCAGATGATGTAATGGTGCTTGTACTGGAAAACAACTTTCAATAAAAACTGCCCGGTAATGCCAATAAAAGACAACCAGCCCCACATCAAAAAATAAATTTTGTTGTAAGAGATGTTCTCTTTGGTTTTATCAATCATCGATTGAATAACCTGCAGGCTTTGCTGGGGCGAAAAATTTTCTTCCATAGTGCATGTAGTGCAGAAGAAGACGGAGAAGCAGGAAATTTTACCTGCTCTCTCCGTCTTCAGCCGGTTAATTTATTTTGCTAATTCGCCCAGGTAATAGTCGGTCATGGGCTGGCCCCAGGTTGGCTCCAGGTCAGTGGCCGGTTTAAAAGAAGCGTATTTCTTTTTGGCCTGCTCAAACAGTTTTTTTGCTTCTTCCTTGCTGCCGCCAAATTGTTCGGGTGTATAAAATTTATCCTGCGCCTGCAAAAGATAAACGCGGGGATTCTCCGGGTTCAATTTCAACGCTGTTTGCAAGGCTTCTTCCGCAGCCGGACCGTATTGCATGTAACGGTTCATCGGGTCGGCCATCATGCGCAGCGTGGCAATCATTTTCTTCACCACGTAAATCTCTGAGTTGTTTGGACTAAGTGCATCAGCTTTGTTGATGAAGGCTGCAGCTTTGTCGGCCATAGGGTCGGTTTTAGCGGCTTCGGGTTGCATGTTGGGCGACGCCGAATAAGCGGCATTCACCTGGGTTAACGCCGCATAATAGTAAGGCAGCCATTTTGTTTTTTCGGCATCGGCAATGCGCTCAAACGCAGCCGAAAGTGCCAGCAGGTCTTCGGCTTTGCGGGCCGTGTCAATGGCAGCCAGCTTCGACTGGATGGCCAGGGTGTATTTTTCATCTTGCGCAAACGTTGTACTAAACAACAGTGCACCGGCAAACAGTAAAACGATCTTTTTCATGATGGTTGATTTATTTGGATTGCTTTTGATTGAGTTTGTCGTATTCTTTTTCCACCGCGTTTTCACCGTTGGAAACATAGGCGCTTACATAGTGTGAAGCCAGGCCAATGCCCCATCCCAACGTACTCCACGCCGGCCACGGTACATGGTTGCCATAGATTTTTGCGCCGGTAAAATACCAAATAAGCCATAAACCTGCGTTCACAATCAGGTAAGTTGTTAAGTGGCTTTTGAAAGAAGCTCTTTTGCGGGCAAGATGCCAGCGTTGCGGGTCTTTGCCATCGGGAGTTGAGTAGTAAGACATAATTAGAGTTTTGGAACCCCAAACTCCTGAAGGGGCTTTCCCTTCCGAAAGTTTGCGAGACATTTTGTTAGTTAATGTGGTTTCTATTTTTTATTTAGTCTGGCTTATTGATCGAGAAACTGTAATGGCAAACCACCGAAGCTCTTTTAGGGGTTTGGGTTTTTACAAATTACTATTGATTGCATCTTCGGTTCTGTCAACGCCAAAGCTGAAAAAGGCGCCGAGGAACACAAACATTCTGGAGGGTGGCTCAATGGCCTGCTTGCGCACACCATCGTAAGAGAACTGGTAGCCGTACGTTTGCTTCAGGTTTAAAACATTGCTTACCGACAGCACATACACCACAAACGATTTTGCACCCTGCTTGCCAATGCCCGGAACATAGTTCAGGCTAAGGCTTACGTTGTGATAATCGGGCACCTCGCCACGGTCGGTAAACTTGTACGCTCCACCGTTGTTGATGATGTTGTAATACGGGCGGCTGCTGGCATAGTTGTACGATGCGTTGAACTGTGTTTTCCACGGCAGCACAAACTTTTTCATGACCAGCGAAGCCGTGTGCTTGGCAGCGAAGTTGGGCCGTGTGGCAAACGGGAAGTTCAGGAAATCCCTTTCGGTATCAAGAAAGGAATACGATATCCAGTAATCAAAATTGGTGATGGTCTTTTTATCACGCCAGAAGAACTCAAATCCCTTCGCATCGCCAAAACCGTTGTTGTTAATGGCTTGCCCGTCGCGACCATTGACCATACCTGTTTTAATCAACTGGTCGTACTTCTTGTAAAATAACTCTGCCCGGAACACCTGCAGCGTCGATGTTTTTTGATACTGGGCAATGTAATGCGTTGCTTTCGAAAAATCCAGCGCACTGGCCGTTGGTAAATATTGCGTTTCGGGGTTTTGGTAAAAGATACCGTAGGCTAGTGATGCCTGGCTTTCTTTGCTCAGTTTATACGCCAGGGAAATACGCGGCGCTACGTTCACTTTATCAATGTAAGAAGCATGCTCCAGCCGTCCGCCAATTTTTGCCGCTACGGCGTTGGTAATGTAAATATCGCTTTCAGCGAAGAGGGCCGTGGTGTGTTGGGTTAACTCGCTGCGGTAACGGTTGCTGTTGTTGTCGGTGTAGATGGATGGATCATCGCTGTAATTGTATTCCGCACCAAAGTGCAAGGCGCTCAACCCGCGAAGCCGTCTGTCCAATACCACTTTGCCATTGAGGTAATGACCTTTTCTTTCCAGCGCAAAATTTTTGAACTCAAGGCCACTAAGCGTTACATCTTTTTTTGCGCCGTCCTGCAGGCTGCTGGCCAAATCATCGCGGTTGTTGGTGTACGATGCACCGGCCGCAATCTTCCACCGGCTGCCCAAACGGTCTTTCCACGAAAGGTTGTGGTAGTGGTAAAGATTCTTCAGGCTGAACTTGTCCAGGTAAGCAGGTGCATCAATGCTCTGCGTGGTAAAGCCAAGTTTGTTGGTGCTGAAGTTGCCGTAATATTTCAGCATGCCGGCCGCCGATGTTTTAATGCGGAAGTTGCCTTCGCCGTTGTGAAAAGCCGGCACATGAAAATAATCCTGCCGCTGTTTAATCAGCCCAAAGGCCAGCCCAAGGTTGGTGTAGTTGTAATTGAAACCCCAGGAGGCCGTTTTCTTTTTGTTGAGCCGCTGGTAGCCCACATCGCCGCTCAGTACTGTTACACCAAGCGTGGCCGAGGTTTGCTCCGGCAAATCA
>DATKHJ010000078.1:0-8167 GCA_035510335.1 Flavisolibacter sp.
GTTGAAAGTATTCCCGGTACCAACCATTAATGCCGGACCTGACCGTTTTGTGCTGGAAGGTGGGGTGGCTACGTTTGCCACCACTTCAAATGGCAACGGCCTTTCTTATTTGTGGACACCCGGCACTTACCTGAACAACCCAACTATTGCCAAACCTACGGTGATGCCGAAGGACGATATCAATTACACCGTAACGGTAACGTCGGCTGATGGCTGTTCTGCATCCGACCAGGTTTTTGTAAAGCTGTTGAAATCATTGGAAATTCCGAATGTCTTCTCGCCAAATGCTGATGGCATTAACGATCGCTGGGAAGTAAAATACCTGGAAAGTTATCCCGGCGCCACCGTTCAGATTTTCAACCGCTACGGGCAGAAAGTATTTGAATCCATTGGCTACACCAAACCATGGGATGGTAGTTTTAAAGGCAGCCAGGTACCCGCCGGAACGTATTATTATATTATCAACCCCAAAAACGGCCGTCCGCAAATTGCCGGTTACGTGGATATAATTCGATAGAAAATGAAGCGTCTTGGATATGCACTTTTCCTTTTAGGATTAACAACGGCGGCCTACAGCCAGCAGCGGCCGCACTATACGCAATACATCTTAAATAATTATGTTCTGAACCCGGCGCTGAGCGGCATCGAAAACTACACCGACGTAAAAATCAGTGGCCGCGACCAATGGGTAGGGTTGGAGGGAGCTCCCCGCACCATGTACCTGACGGTTCATACGCCGCTTGGCAAAAAAGATTACAAAACTTCCGCAACATCCTACCAGGTTCCGGGTGAGAACCCGAGAGGGAATGCCTATTGGGAAAACTATACAGCCTCTGAGCCACACCACGGTGTTGGCCTGGCCATTATTAACGACCAGTCCGGGGCCTATAACCGGTTCAATGCAAATATTTCCTATGCCTACCATTTAGGCTTGTCGCCAAAAACAAATTTGGCGGCGGGGTTTTCTGCCGGTATTACGCGGATTGGCCGCAATCTTTCCAAAGACAATGTAACCGGTGATCCTGCTCAAGGTAGCAATGGCAACGATATTTACCGCATCAGGCCCGATCTGAACTTTGGTCTTTGGCTTTACTCGGCCGATTATTTTGTGGGTGTGAGCGGACAACAGATCATTCCCACAAAAGTTGTATTTGAGCAGAACACGATGGGCTTAAAACTGGTGCCGCACCTGTTTGCAACGGCAGGCTATCGGTTCCTGGTAACGGAAGATATTAACGCGGTTCCATCGGTAATGTTGAAATACGTTTCCGGTTCGCCAACCACGCCACAGTTTGACTTTAACATGAAAGTGCAATACCAGGATTTGTTTTGGTTGGGTGGAAGCTACCGCTTTCAGGATGGTTATGCCGGCATGATAGGCTTGAATGTTGGCAACACCTTCAATATTGGTTATGCTTATGATTTTACCACTACCGCATTAAATACCGTAAGCCGCGGAACCCACGAAATTGTTGTTGGCTTTTTATTGGGCAACCGCTACGGCGATACGTGTCCGAGAAATATTTGGTAGGAGGCAGGATTTGCAATTGCTTCAAAAATGCATGAACAACTGGAAACAATCAAGTCAAAGCTGAAAGAGCTAAAGCGTTTGGATAGCAGTTTTGTTTTGTTCGGTTCATCAACTCATAGATATAAACTCAATCCAACATTGCCGCTTCAAAAAATAAAGCAATTTGAAGAGGATCATCAAATTAAGTTGCCGGATGGTTATGTACAATTCATAACGAAGATTGGTAACGGCGGTGCAGGACCATTTTATGGGCTTGAACGTTTTGAAGATGTTTTGTTCAATGATCTAGACTACAAACGTCCGGACTCTTTGCGGAATCCGTCAAAACCATTTTTACATACCACGCCTTGGAAGCTGGAATTTCTATCAACTGTTACCGAACAAGAAAACGAAGAAGAATATGAAATGCAACTGCAGGCATTTGAAGAAGTTTATTACAACGAAGAGCAAATGAACGGTGTGATTGCCATCTGCAATTATGGGTGTGCTGTTAGCTTAAATCTGGTGGTAAATGGCGAAGAATACGGTAACATTTGGACGGACGGCAGGGGCGGAAATACTGGTATTCATCCTTCTCACGAGCTAGGCAATACGGAGAAAATAACTTTTCTGAATTGGTATGAACGATGGTTAGATAATTCGTTGAAGGAAATAAAAGCTAAAATTTCTTTGTCAATTACTGAAACAGTAAATCCACAAAATTCACAGAGTAAACCTTGGTGGAAATTTTGGTGAAGGAATAAAAGACATAAAAAAAGCAGGATAGACATCCTGCTTTTTTTATGTACTGATCTTTATTCTTACAATCGAACAACTTTCTTCGGACGGCTGGCTGATTTTACCGCTTCAATGTTTTTACGCAAGGTTTCTTTTGCAATGGAAATTTCCTGGATAGAAGCATCCGGAATTGGCGTGCAGGCTACTTTTCCTTTGCTCTTCAACAGGTCTTTCTCTACTTTTTCCAATTCGGTTAAGGCCATGCTGTAAATTGTTTGCAGGCTGTCTAACTGCACCTGCGCCATGGCTTGCGTGAGGTTTTTATTGATGGCTTCCCAGTTTAATCTGTCGTAGTTAGCCTTTAGGTTATGCTCAATGTTTTTCCAGTTCACAGCGTCAATCTGTTCAAAGTAAACTTGCTTGGCCAAAGCTCTTTCTTTCTTGTCCATCACTTCAGCCAACGATGCTTCAATTTCTTTCCACTGCAATTCGCTGACAACTTTTTTGGTGGTTTTAACGGCATCTTTAACGGCTTGTTTTTCTTCCTTGGTTAACTGGCCGTCCACATCGTCAAAATTAACCGGCATGATATGGTCTTCGGTCTCCGACACAGGCGCTGGTGGCTCAGCTGGTGCAGGTGGTGGCGGTGGAATATTCAGAATGTCAATTTCAATTTCTGCCGCAGCAACGTCTTCAGTTGTTGCAATGGGTGATTCCGGCAACTCGGTTGTTGGTACCTTTTTGCTTTCCGGTGTATTGCTGTTCATCTGCCAGGGCAGAAAAACCGTGTCACCATTATAGCTCATTGGCTTGCCGGTTTGTGCATCTTTAATAATCAACACGGAGTTGAACAGAAGCACACAAAGCATTGCCAGCAGCAGCGGAACAATTTGTACCAGGCGGAATGTTTTTTTCTTTTCCATACCAACAATTTTTTCAATGCGAGTGAGTAGGTTTTGTTTTCCGGCAGCGGCCAGTAAAAGTGCTTTATGTTGGGCGGATGTTTTTTCGAGATGCAACAGGGCAGAGGCATAGCCTACCTTGTCGTAACCAAATTGCAACACTTGTTCATCGCAGCAGTTTTCTCTTTCCGCTTCGATGGTGTTCATGAAAAACTTCACAAATGGATTAAAATAAAGCAGCGTATGAATAATGGAAACAATAAAGTTCACCAGGTAATCGTAGCGACGAATGTGTGAAAGCTCGTGAAGCAGGATGGCCTCTACCTGCGCGGTAGAAAGCTGGTTCATGGCGGCAACCGGCATCAGTATCATTGGCTTCAGGTAGCCGATAGTTACCGGTGAACTAATAAGGCTTGACACTGCCAGTGTTACTTTCTTTTTAATGCCTAAATGAAAAGCCACACGTTGCACAAACAACCGGTGCGACAAACTTGCTTTGCCAAGACCATCTTTTTTGATAACCTGTACAAACCGCCAGTTTTTAAACAAGCGAACGGCCGGGAAAATCAATAACGATAAATAGGTAACAGAAGCGGAGAGAAGGCAAATGTTCAGCAGGTTATTTGACTGCGAAACCGTGTTTTCAAAAATGGCGTAACTGCTGCTGTTGTTTTGATAGTAAAGAACAAAGGTGCCAACAAACCACGCAAAACCAATAAACATTGCGCCAACAGATGCCTGGTATTTTCGAGTGGCGGAAAGTTTAAAAACAGAAGTAACGCCGGCAAACAAACACCACAAAATGGCCATTTGCCAGAAGCTATTTAAGGTTGCCCATCCCAAAGCCTGCAGAAACTGCGATTGGCTCCATGCTGCCATGTTATTGCTTTTTGAGGTTATCGAGTAGCGATTGTATTTGTGCCAACTCCTCAGCGGAAACTTTTTGTTCGCCGCTACCCAATGCCTGCAATACCAGTTGTGTTGAAGATCCGCCAAAGAGCGAATCAATCATTTTGTCGAGTAAATGTTTTTGTGTGCGTTCTTTGTTTACCGCTGGTTGGTAAATATGCGTACGCATGGTTTCGTCGCGTTTCACCAATCCTTTGTCATGCATAATTTGCATGAGCTTGAGCGTAGTGGTATAACCCACATCTTTTGTTTTTGCTAATTCTTCGTGCACATCCCGAACAGTGGCGGTGCCGTTCTGCCAAAGGATCTGCAGAATTTCCAGCTCACTTTCTGTTGGTTTTATATACTTGGAAGCCATGGTAAAAAGATTACGGAGCTAATTTACGACCATTTTCGTATTAAAAAAGATCGCAAAAAACTTTTGGTACCAATTGTGGATTTTCTGCGATGAATGGTGAGAATTGCCGATGAAAGTGTCAGATGGCAGATGAATGGTGTCGGATTTTTACCGGTTGATCGGGGTTAACCCGCAATTCTTTCACGGTTTTGGTGCTTCCGTCATGGCTCCAGCCGGGTGGTTTAGCAAAATAATGAAAGGCATTTTTGAAAGAACCTGAAGCTTTTGCTTTCCGGAAAAGCTCTCCCCAGGTGACTAATGCAATTTTTACGGGATTGAAAGATTCGATGTTTTTTGTCAGGCCGTAGGTTGGTCGTTCTTCCTCTGGCTGAAAGGTGCCGAAAAGTCGGTCCCAGATAATTAAAATGCCACCGTGGTTTTTATCCAGGTATTTTAAATCGCTGCCATGATGAACGCGGTGGTGCGAGGGGGTGTTCAGGAAAAACTCCAGCACCTTCGGCAGACGGTTGATGGTTTCGGTATGAATCCAGAACTGGTAAATCAAACTGATTTGCTGCATGAACAAAACCCAAATGGGGTGAAAACCCACCAGCGGCATCCAGGCCCAAAAAAGAAAAGAGCCGGTAAGGTTGCCGGTCCAGGTTTGGCGCAATGCCGCCGCCAGGTTATAATGTTGGGAGGAGTGGTGCACTACATGGGAAGCCCAGAACCAGCCGGTATTGTGCGCCGTTCGGTGAAACCAGTAATACGAAAAGTCGTCGGCAAAGAACAACAGCACCCAAAACCACCACACCGAAGCATCCAGATTAAAAAGCCGGTACTTATATAATAATGTAAAAAGCCCGAAGATGGCCGCCTTTGTTACAAAGCCAACCAGCACGTTTCCAATGCCAAGGCCCAAACTGGCAAACGTGTCTTTGGTTTCGTAAAGATGTTTGTTCTCCCTATACGAAAACCAGGCTTCGATGGAAAGCAGCAGCACAAAACCCGGGATGGCATAATAAAGAATTGCGGGAGGCATGCTTAAAATTAGGAAAAAGGCTCAAAGCTCTTAGCTGAAAGCTCACGGCTTATGTAAAATAAAAGTCCCCGCTAAGCAGTGGGCGGGGAACTTTTTTTTGTCTCTCACAAAGCAGAACTATCGTAAATGAATTGTGTTCGGATTTGCTGCGGCCGGCGCAGTCTGAGATATAGACCGCTCCAGTTTTTGATTCGCTGCATGATCTGCAGAAATATTTTTTGTGCCGAACATGCCGGCCAAAGTAGGGGCAATAACCAGGGAAACAATTGACATCAGTTTAATTAAGATGTTCATTGACGGACCGGACGTATCCTTAAACGGATCACCCACGGTGTCACCGGTTACCGAAGCCTTGTGCGGATCGGAACCTTTGTAATATTTCTGGCCGTTAATGTCCACGCCTTTTTCAAAGCTTTTCTTGGCATTATCCCAGGCACCACCGGCGTTGTTCTGGAACATTCCCATCAACACACCGCTTACGGTTGCACCGGCAAGAAATCCACCCAGCGCCTCAGGGCCCATCAGGAAACCAATGATCAACGGAGAAACAATAGCGATTGCACCCGGCAACATCATTTTTTTGATAGAAGCTTCTGTGGAGATAGCCACGCATTTATCGTACTCCGGCTTTCCTTTTCCTTCCATAATACCCGGAATTTCGCGGAACTGGCGGCGAACTTCTTCCACCATCGCCATTGCCGCTTCACCCACGGCACGAATGGCCAATGAAGAGAAAATAAACGGAATCATACCACCCACAAAAAGGGCGGCAAGTACATCGGCTTTGTAAATATCGATACCAGAGATACCGGAAACGCCTACGAAAGCGGCAAACAGAGCCAGCGCTGTAAGAGCCGCAGAAGCAATGGCAAAACCTTTTCCGGTGGCTGCCGTGGTGTTACCCACCGCGTCCAGTGTATCGGTTCTTTCACGAACTTCTTTTGGCAGTTCGCTCATTTCGGCAATACCACCGGCGTTATCTGCAATCGGGCCGAAAGCGTCAATGGCCAGCTGCATGGCTGTTGTTGCCATCATACCGGCAGCCGCAATGGCCACACCGTACAAACCGGCAAACGCATACGAACCATAAATACCGCCAGCCAATACTAATATAGGTAGGAAGGTAGATTCCATACCCACAGCCAAACCGCCAATTACGTTTGTTGCATGGCCGGTTGCCGATTGGCGGGTAATGCTCAACACCGGACGCTTGCCCATGGCTGTATAATATTCGGTAATGATGCTCATTAACGTACCTACTACCAATCCAACAAGAATGGCATAGAAAACATCCATTCTGTCAAACTCAAAACCTCTGAGGTACATATTGCCCTCAGGCAGAATCAATGTACACAGGAAGTAAGAAGCAATAGCGGTTAAGATGATGGAACCCCAGTTACCAAGGTTCAATGCATTTTGCACCACGCTTGTTTTGATACCGGCGCTGTCCGAAATGCGAACGAACCAAGTTCCTACGATAGAGAACAGGATTCCCACACCGGCAATCAGCATTGGTAATAAAATAGGGGAGAAACCTTCAAAACCATCAGTCAGCGCAACAGGATTTGTCATGACATCCGTAGCTCCAACTTCATGGCCCAGTACAATCGTGGCAAGCACGGTGGCAACATACGAACCGAAAAGATCGGCGCCCATACCGGCAACGTCGCCCACGTTATCGCCTACGTTATCGGCAATGGTGGCCGGGTTGCGGGGATCATCTTCCGGGATGCCCGCTTCTACTTTACCTACCAGGTCAGCGCCTACGTCGGCCGCTTTTGTATAAATACCACCGCCTACACGGGCAAAAAGCGCAATGCTTTCTGCACCCAGTGAAAAACCGGTTAGTACTTCAATGGCGCGGGTTACTTCGTGGCCTGTGGCTAAAGCTCCCGGTGCCATCCATTTTAATAAAACAATGAACAAGCCTCCCAAACCAAGAACAGCCAATCCCGCAACACCCATTCCCATGACGGCACCGCCGGTAAAGGAAACATTCAGCGCTTTGGAAAGCGATGTTCTTGCTGCATGCGCCGTACGAACGTTGGCTTTAGTGGCAGCACGCATACCAATGTACCCGGCAAGGGCACTAAAGAACGCACCAATGACAAAGGCCACGGCAATGAACCAATGCGATTCTTCATTGCGCATACCCATGTAACCTAATAAAATAGCAACGATTATTCCGAAGTAAGTCAGGATCTTCCATTCGGCCTTCAGGAACGCCATGGCGCCTTCAGCGATGTAGTTGGAGATTTCTTTCATGCGGTCAGTTCCGGCATCCTGTTTACTTACCCAGGAAAATTTCCAAAGGGTGTACAGCAGTCCGATCAGGCCCATTGCTGGGACGAGATAAGCATACGATTCAAATGAATTCATGTTGGAGTCTTGATTTTTAACGGAGGGCAAAGATAGGGGTTTCGACTATTGAGCGGTAGAGGCCGGAAAAACTCCGAATGTAAAATGAAAAAGATATAAACGCCTTTTAAATCGTTGTTTTTTTGAATGATTCGTGCGGGGTTTCTACAGGAGGTGGCATGTAATTTTAGTAACTTAGAATAAACGGTTGAATTATGAACGCAACGACTGCATTGGCCGGAGGATTGGCAGGTGCCGCCACCATTACACTTCTTCATGAAAGCATTAAACGCGTTGTGCCCGAAGCGCCACGCATGGATCGCCTGGGTATGCAGGCCATTGCAAAAAGCCTGAAAAAAGCCGGTAAAAAT
>DATKHJ010000079.1:0-5293 GCA_035510335.1 Flavisolibacter sp.
GCATGTAAACATGCTGCAGGTGAATTGTACCACGCTGGTGCAACTTACCTACCTGTTTTTGCCGCAACTGAAAAAGCAGTCGCAGGCCTATATTCTGAACATTGCGTCGTCAGCAGCTTACCAGGCCGTTCCTTACTTAAGCCTTTATGCAGGTTCCAAAGCATTGGTGCTGCAGTTTTCCCGCGGCTTGCGCCACGAGTTACGCAGAACGAATGTGAGTGTGACTTGTATTAGTCCCGGCGCTACCGATACGGAATTTAACGACCGTGCAAAGGTGGGCCCGAAGGCCTTGAAAGCGGCGAAGAAAATCATCATGACTCCCGACGCCGTAGGAAAAGTGGCCATTGAAAGCATGTTTAAAAAGAAGTCTGAAGTAGTGGTTGGATTGGTAAATAAACTGGGCGGCTTTTTATCCTGGTTGTTGCCAAAGAAAATGGTGGAGACAACAACAGCGAATTTGTATGAGTGAGATGGTGAGTAGTCAGTAGTGAGTGAATTAAAACATAATTTCTTCCTTCATAAAAAAAGCCTCTTGCATGTTCAGGAGGTTTTTTTATGGAGATATTCCATTTCTTCAAGAAATGGAATATTTAAAAAGCATCTGGCTACAAAACAATCCACTCATTACTGATTACCTCGTTTTCTCCTCAAATAACTTCTCAAACACCGGACTTTCGGTCTTCTTCCATTTATCCCAAAACGTAAAATACAAACCATAGTTGTATTTAAACTGCTTGTGATGAAGCGAGTGATGCGTGGCGCCAATTAGCCATCTGCCAAATGCATTTTTGTGAAAGCCTTTTGGGTACACTTCAATATCGAGGTGATTGATGACGGAACTGAAAGTCATAATCGTCAGGTGAATGATCAGTACATACAAATGCATGGGCATAACCAGTAAAAGTGCCGGCAGAAACAGCGCTTGCAAAACACCTTCCAGTGGGTGAAAGGAAAACGCAGTCCACGGCGACGTAATGTTACTATCATGATGAACCTTGTGAACAATGCGAAAAACTGCCGGGTGGTGCATCCAGCGGTGAAGCCAGTAGTAATAAGTTTCATGAACCAGCAGGGCAATCAGTAAACTCACCGGCAGCCACCACAGCGGGTAAGCAGCAACATCATAATAAATTTTAGTGTAACCTTTCTGCCAAAGCAGGGCCATCACCGCACCGGTAATGGCAAAAATGAAGGCCGTGATCATGCTCCAACCAACCTCTTTTTTAAACTGATCTTTTTTGTAGTCGCGGTTATTGATTTTGCGAGGCTTCCACTGCTCCCCGCTCCATTTGTAAAACACATAATAAAATAATCCCGCTATCAGGAAATAGCGACCGATGACCACTGCAAATACAACCAATGTGGCAACGGCAAACCAAAGCGGATTCGACAGATCAGGCAGCTCCATATACTTCTTGAATGATTAAATGTAACAAGTATTGGGCTTGAATGTTCAGGAACCTTGCGCCGGTAATTTGATAACGTACGACTTGCCTTTTGCCACCGGCAGCGACCGGCCGCGAATCCACGGATTCATTAACCGAAGTACTTTATAGGTTGTACCGTTGTCAATGGCAAACTGCGCCAGGTTGGGTATAGTAGAAGTAACAGTAACCGTGCGGTGCGGCACTTCGGCATACAAATCGTCCGGCGAAAGCTTAAAGCCTAAGCCTTCAGAGTTTTCCAGAATGTGCTTGAACGCCAGGATGCGGAAGATATACCGGTTGGTTTCTTCAGGCAGGTGTAAATCGTAATAATGCTTTGTTTGCTGGTATGTTGCCTGTCCGTTATAACCTCCCATGCCACAGTTGTATGAAGCAGCAGCAGCCGTCCAGCTACCAAATTTATTATAAGCCGTTTTCAGGTACTGACAGGCAGCATCGGTTGATTTTTCAATGTCCATGCGTTCATCCACATTGGCATTAGCCGTTAGCCCATAGCCCGGTGCCGTTCCACCCATAAATTGCCAAAAACCGGTGGCGCCAACGCGGGACACAGCACCCGCCAGCAAGTTGCTTTCGGCTATACACAAATATTTAAAATCGTCCGGAACGCCAGCTGCTTTCAGCCGTTCTGAAATGGCCGGGAAATACCGGTTCGAGAGCTTCATCAGGTAAATAATATTAGCCTGGTTGTACGAGTTGAACAAGACTTCGCGGTCGAGCCGCTCTTTTACATCCCACCTGTCCAGCGGAACCGCTTCCCCGGCAAAGCTCAATTGCTTGGGCAACGCCGGCGGCGACCACTGGTAAGCGTTTGACGCGGTGCTACGTGCATTTGGGTTGGCTTCGCTGCGAAAGGCAAACTGCGATACGAGCAGCACACACAAGCCACTGCTGCAGATAATGGTAAAAATGGTATCCAGCTTTTTCATACCGCATGTGTTGGTGAATACCTACCTGCACAAAAAAAGTGCCCTGTACAAAGTGCGCTGAAAAACATAAAATCATGTTTAAAAGGGCATGCTTTAACAAAGCCTTCGCGGCGTTTGCATTTCATGGCACTTTTTTTCGAGGAAGAAAAGAAACAAACGCTATGAAAAAGATCCTTACTCTTTTGCTCCTTGCAGGTGCCGTTACAACGGTTAGCGCACAATCCAGGGAAGAAGCCCGCCGGGTAATTTTAGGTGGCGGCAACGGCAACAATAATGGTGGCGGTGGACGCGATGTAATTCTTGGCGGTGGCAACAACGGCGACTCCTACCCCAGTTATCCTGGCTCGTATCCCTCTTCGGGTTCACGGCAGGCAGAAATAGACCGTATAAACCGGGATTACGAAGCCAAGATTCAATCCATTCGCAACAACCGTTATTTAAGCAACGAAGAAAAGCAACGTGCCATCCGGCAATTGGAGAATGACCGCCAGTCACGCATTCGCAGTGTTGGCGATTACGACCGCAATTATGGCCGTAACGAAAGAAGCTATAAAAAAGGCGATAACGGCAAACACAAAGGCTGGTACAAAAAAGGAAAGAACCGGAACTGGAAGAAAGGAAAGAGAAATTAATCGTGAGTAGTGAGTTGTCAGTAGTGAGTATGGTTTAATAAAAGTGTCAATATTCTTTGATAAATAAAAAAGCCTCCTGAAATCCAGGAGGCTTTTTCTATTCATTACTTGAATGATGTATTGAATTCACAATTGACCACTCACCACTCACCATGTTATTGCATCTTAAACGACTCCAAAAACTTCGTATTGAAATCACCCGAACGGAAACGATCGTTTTGCATTAACTGCAGGTGGAAAGGAATGGTTGTTTTCACACCTTCAATCACATATTCGCTCAATGCACGGTACATGGTATCAATAGCCTCGTTCCGCGTTTGCGCAACGGTAATAAGCTTGCCAATCATGGAGTCGTAATACGGCGGAATCACGTAGCCCGCATATACATGGCTGTCAACCCTTACACCGTGGCCACCCGGCTGGTGAAGCACGGTAATTCTGCCGGGTGACGGACGAAAATCATTGTACGGATCTTCGGCGTTGATGCGGCATTCAATGGCATGCAACTGGGGTTCGTAATCCCTGCCCGAAATCCGCTCACCCATGGCAATCTTCAACTGTTCTTTAATAAGATCGTAGTTGATTACTTCTTCGGTTACGCAGTGCTCTACCTGGATACGGGTGTTCATCTCCATAAAGTAGAAATTGCGATGCTTATCTACCAGGAACTCGATGGTTCCCACGCTTTCGTAATTAATGGCGCCAGCTGCTTTTTTGGCCGCTTCACCCATGGCGTACCGAAGCTCCGGCGTCATAAAAGGCGACGGTGATTCTTCCACCAGCTTTTGGTGGCGACGCTGAATTGAACAATCCCGCTCACCTAAATGACAAACGGTTCCGTATTGGTCGCCGGCTACCTGAATTTCGATGTGGCGTGGCTCCTCTACAAACTTCTCCATGTAAATGCCATCGTTCTTGAACGCGGCACCGGCTTCCGCTTTTGCGGTGTTGTAGGCTCTTTCCATCTCGCCATCTTCCCACACAATGCGCATTCCTTTTCCACCACCACCGGCGGTTGCTTTTAATATCACCGGGTAGCCCATATCTTTTGCAAGACTTTTGGCTTCTTCCAGGCTTTGCAAAAGGCCTTCGCTACCGGGAATAACAGGAACGCCGGCTGCAATCATGGTTTCTTTGGCCGTGATCTTGTCGCCCATGCGATTGATCATGTCAGGCGTGGGGCCAATGAACTTGATGCCATGATCGGCGCAGATTTGCGAGAACTTTGCGTTCTCCGCCAAAAAACCATAACCGGGATGCACCGCATCGGCATTGGTGATTTCCACCGCGGCCATAATGTGCGGAATATTGAGGTAAGAATCGCTGCTTTGCGGCTTGCCAATACAAACTGCTTCGTCGGCAAACTTTACATGCAAGCTATCGCGGTCGGCAGTAGAATAAACGGCCACCGTTTTAATGCCCATTTCGCGGCAGGTACGTATCACACGCAATGCAATCTCGCCGCGGTTGGCTATAAGGACTTTTTTAAACACAGATACAATTTGAAAATTTGAAAATTAGCAAATGTGAAAATAGTCTGAGACTTCATTTTCACATTTTCGAATTTGCTTATTTGCGCATTAGCTAGGGTCCACCAGGAAGAGCGGCTGGTCGTATTCAACAGGGGATGCGTCTTCCACCAAAATTTTCACCACTTTGCCCGATATCTCGCTTTCAATTTCGTTAAACAACTTCATGGCTTCAATAATGCAAACCACTTTGCCGGTTGCTACTTCGTCGCCCACTTCTACAAAGTTTGGTTTGTCAGGCGAAGGGCGGCGATAGAATGTACCGATCATTGGGCTCTTAATGGTAATATAGTTTGCATCGGCTCCGGCAGCTGGCTTCTGCTCTTGCGCAGGTGCCGAAGAAATTTGCGATGGCGCTTGCGGCGCAAACTGCTGCATTGGTTGCGGCGCACTAACCGGAAGCGAATGAGACACAACCTGCGTGATATTTTCTTCTTTTTGTTTTATGGTTATGCGAAAATCTTTCTGCTCGATAGTTACCTCACCGATCTGCGATTTATTGATCATTTTGATCAACTCCTGAATTTGCTTGAAATCCATTTCTTTCAATTTAATTTGGGTTTTGGTTAAAACAGGCGGCTAAGATAAGTACAATTTGGCCTTCAAAACGCTTCTGCCGGCAGGCACGGCCTATCAACCGACAGGGCTTTTGCCAGTTGATGAAAGAAATTCGGCCGTTCATGCAAGCCTCCATTTCTTCTGCCTTGCTGTCAAGTTAGTTTGGCGTTCCAAAATCAATAAGATGAAACGCTTGTTCC
>DATKHJ010000080.1:0-7572 GCA_035510335.1 Flavisolibacter sp.
GGACAAAAAAACAAATGGAAACAACCGATTAAGGCCTAACTTAGAACAACCGTAAACAACTCCGCATGCCTTCTTTACGCATACAACTTAGGGTGGTCAATTAGAAGCGAAATAGAGTGATCACTTACAGCGGAATCTCCACTTAAGGACACAAAAACATTTGGTGAACTGTGCGACATAATTACAAGCAAAGTTCAGGGCGACAATTCAAATGATTGTACGACACAACAAGCATTTTACAAGTTACGTAATGCTATCGCTGACACTTTACTAATTGAGAAAAGCGGTATAACTCCAGACACAGACTTGCAAAAACTGGTTCCAAAAAGTATCCGCAGACAATCATTTAAGAACATTGACGGACACTTAGGCTTCAATACTAAGGTTTTAAGACCCAAACATTCAATCACAGGGACACTTGCAATTATATTCGTAGCATCGCTTGTTGGCCTCTTCTTTTTTTGGCAAGCAGCAATAGTGGGCTTGGCCGTATCAATAATTGCAATGGCAATTGCAAATAAGTTTGGAAACGAACTTGATTTGCTAACTGTCGGACAGTTTGCGGACAAACTTTCAAGAGAACATTATTTGAAGTCTAGACGAGTATCAATGACAGTAAATAAAAACGAGGTCGAACAAAAAGTCAAGGACATTTTCATTGCTGACTTGGGATTAGAAGAGCATCAACTGACAAGGCAAGCCTCCTTTGTGTGACCGCACTGCAAGTAACATGGGTTTTGCGTCATGTGGGCTGATGAACAAGGGCTGAACATTTGTTTTTCAATTAAGCAATATATCTTTATCCAAGGCTGGACGTTCAATGAATGCCCACACGAACGCAAAGCCCCGAAACGTTAGCGGAAATCATAAACAGCCAGCTTTCAAATTTTAAAGTGACTGATAGACAGACTTTCATTTCTTTCCTTGATTTATTGAGGCAAGACATCCTGAAAAATCCAGAGGATTGGGAGAATAAAACACTTGACACATTTTTGGAGGTTTTGGGTGCTTATGCAAATGACCTTCAAGGGTACTATGACAATACTGGTCAATAAATAAATGCCGACGAACTATCTTGGCAAACATTCGCTGACATCTTCAAAGGAGCTACTATGTATGAATAATAAATCTTAGTGGAGCAAAAATGATTTTGTATTATGGCAGACTTAGATGACTGGCGTTTGACAAACCAGGAAGAGTACTTAAAGGGTGCAACATTGTTTTACAAGAACTATGGCGACCGCAAAACAACAACAGACCACGACCACTGTGAATTTTGTCTCACCAAATTTTCTGACACTATCCCTGACACATTAACGGCAGGTTATACAACAGCTGATGATTACCGATGGATTTGTTCACCATGCTTTAAAGACTTCAAGGATATGTTTCAATTAAAAATAGTAAGTCCAATGAATGAAAAAGGTGTATGATGCAATTCCGCTGACACTGCACTGTCAAAATAGTGGCTGAAGGACAACTATGAAGCACGCAAATAATTTGGTTACTTTAGAATATTAATCAGCCGAAGTAATGCCAAGTCCACTACTTCGGCTATTCTTTTAACGTTAGGCGCAACAAATCGACCAAATTGCATATGAAAGAACTACTGAAACCGAAAGCTGTTCACCTTCTTTTGTTTGGAATTATTCTTATACCTATTTTCTATGGACTGATCTCAGACTCTTTTTCTTCTTTGTTTGGTTCTTTGATACTTTATCCGTTGGTGATTGGTGGAATAATCCTACTGATCTTTTCATTGTTGATTGATGTTGGCTGTAAGACGGCATTGCTTCGCTATTGGGTAGTAGGCATTGCTTTGTTTTCAATCATGTTTGGCATTGGATCGGCCACCACAAGTAACAAGCAGGAGGAAACAGAGCAGTTAGGATTGGCTTTGGCTGAAAAGATTAAAGGTTACAAACAATTGTATGGGCAGTTTCCGTCCGATCTCAAACATCACTATTTCGATACGCTGAACAAGAACACGGCATATGGAAAACCGTTTGACTACAAGTTGTATTGGGAAGACAACGGGGTGGTCTATTTTGAGCTACACTTTTTTGCTTTAAACGCAATGGACGCATATCTGTATTCGACGAAAAGAGAATGGATCTATGTCGACTAACAAAATGCGCCTAACAGAGCATTCACAAAAGCATGGTTTTAGAACTGCATCTAAACAGTATATCTTTAACCAACAACAGAAAGTAAGTGAGGCTGAAGCAGGTAAATGCCATGCCTTCGTAAATGCTTTCGACGCTAGGGATTAACTATGGCAACTTTCCGTAATTCCATATTGGCTATCGTCGGTTTGTTTCTTTTTACCAAATGTGATAGTGAAAAATTTCCTGATGGGACATTGCCGGCTTCATCTCGTTCACCACTTGTTAAAAAACAAAATTCACTTGCTTGTGAGTGGGAGTATAACAATTCGATTTATTATTCTGCCAAACTCAGATTAAGCGCCGACGGGACTTTTGACTACCGTAATGAAACTTGCTATGGTCAAAATTTTACAAAAGGGAAATGGAAAGAAAGTGGTGGCTCAATCATGTTAACGAGTGATACCAGCTACCGCCCAGTTGAAAGGACTAAAACTCAAAAGAAGTTTAAAGAAACTGGTCTGCGGGGAGGCCAGTTAATCTTTATTGGCTTTGATGAAACAGATACGCCGAAGTTCCCAGGCCAAAACGATACAATAAGAGTTTACTTCGATAATATTGTACTTAACCTTAAAGGCGATACGTTGTATAGTGCAAGCAACAATAAGTACATAGCAGAACATAAGTTTAGTAGGGTGCCCGAAAACCGCTAACATCATATTTGCAAAAAAGCGGCAACGAATCTACCTTTCACCTATAAAACAAATTGTGCAATAGAACGGAAATGAAGCAGCCGGAATACTACTTCCGCTTCTTCGCAAATCCGTTCTGCGTTAGCGGTCAGCATAGAGCGACACCCTACTAAACAGAACACCTAACTGCATGATTATGAAAACAAAACTAATCATCTTAGTTTTTGTGCTACTTGCAACGACTTCATTTGCTCAAAGCACATCGGAAACCCCAATCCAAAATATATCTACAGATAGCGCCGTTACTTATAGACTCTTTGCCACAAAAAATATTTACACATTTATCAAACTGAACACAAGGAATGGGCAAATGTGGCAGGTTCAATGGAGTACAAAAGACAATCAGTTTCAAACGACACTATCAGATATCTCTAGGGTGGAAAAAGATGAAGAGAAGAACGGTAGGTTCTTTCTTTATCCAACAACAAACATATATAATTTCGTTTTGCTTGACCAGATTGATGGACGAGCATGGCAAGTTCAATGGTCAACAGAAGCTAAAGAAAGGATGGTTATTCGTATCTATTAATTTGGCACTTGGTGCTAAAGTTGAGCTGATTGATTTCGTTGAAAGAAAAAAAGCATAAGCAGAATGCCGAACCGCTAACATGAACTGTGAGAAAAACCAAATAAATTTTCAGGGTTTTGCCGAGCAATAGTGTGGTTGATAAAGGGTGCCTGCCTTCATGACGGCAAAGACTTGCTTAAGGAGTTTATTACACACAGCAATCAGTCCTTGTTTCCCTGTTTTGCCTTTGGCCCGTAGTCTTTCGTAAAGAGCTTTGCAGGCGGGATTCGTTTTCATGGCGTTCATCGCACACATGTACAATACATCCCGGAGTTGTTTACCTCCACGCTTACATATTTTTGATTTGACTTGGATGGAGGTGCCGCTTGTGTACTCGGTAGGGCTGAGGCCTGCAAATGAGATCAGTTGGCGGTGGCTAGCTGTGTGTTTGAAGCCTTGGGTAAAAACAATAAGCATGGCTGCAGCACGTTTTCCGATCCCTTTGACACTACTAATATTTTTCAGTTGATCGGGTTGCCACTGCATTAAGAGTTCCTGCAATTTCACCTCCAGATTTTTCACCTCTTTTTGCAAACCAGCTTTCATCTTTTCGATGGACCGAATAGCATCTTTGCTTTGAACAGGCAACAGGCCAAGGCTGTGCAGTTGATTGTTGAAGCGCTTGATTTGCTCCCCATATTCGCGGATGGTATTATAAAGCTGCTTGCCCTGAAAGTAAGCCTGATCGGGCATTTGCCAGGAAGGTGGTTGCTGTTCAATACCATAAAGACAGATCCAACGGGCATCTTTTTTATCCGATTTATTTCTTTCGCCGTGCATTTGGATAAAGCGTTTAATGGAAAGGGCATTGACGACACTTAAGGTGCACTTATGATGATGAAGGAAGAAAGCAAGGCGAATGTAGTAGACGCCGGTGGCTTCCATGACGAAGTGATAGTGAGTGCCGGTATGCTCCAGGATCTTTTCAAATCCTTTGTTATTATTACCGACCTGCAAATGAAACAACTCACCAAGGTTGTTCTGATAGCAAAGATCCAATGTGTTTAAGGAGACATCGATCCCACAACAGCGTTTGATTGTTTCCATTGTTCCTGTGGTTTTGAGGTGAAGAAAAAGTATCTTTAAAAGAGAGAAACAATGTCGGAAGAACAGGCTTGCACTGTGCTATCGATCCTACTGCAAGTTTTTTTAAAACTTGTTGAACTGTTCAGCATCGGTCAAGCAAAAGGGCAGGGATGATCATGTTAGAGAGGCTCTCAGGCCTAATCGGCTTTTACATCTTATTCCGCCCTTTGTTCTTTCGAATATTGTAACTGAACTGACACGTAATTTATCGAATTGTAAACATAGGACAGGCTTTTGGCAATACGGGCAGGCAAACATGTTTTCAACAAAGAATTACTATTTTGCTTCAGCAGACGAGTGAGGCAGCAGAATAATAAATTCCCGTACTGCTTAAAGCTTCGTTCCGTTATGGGCGATTTCGGTTCGGGTAAGATTTCCTAAATTTGGGTGATGGAACAACTCTCTGAAATAAAGCAGGTTTTACAGCAACTCAAGCCTGAGTTGTCCAAGCGTTTCCATGTCCATAGCCTGGGCCTGTTTGGCTCTGTAGTGCGGGACGACTTCTCACCAACCAGTGACATTGACATTATTGTAGACTTTAACCAGCCGGTTGGCATTGAGTTTATAGACTTAGCTGATTACATCGAACAGCGTCTACGAAAAAAGGTGGACCTGGTCTCGCGAAAGGGTGTTAAGGACAAATACTTCAAGGCAATCGAGCGGGAAATTGTTTATGTCTAAGCGTGAACCGAAACTTTTGGTTGGAGACATTCTGGAGAGTGCTCATAAAATCCTTGACTATACGACCGGACAGAGTTTCGAAGACTTTAAGGGTGACAGCAAAACAGTGGATGCCGGGATCCGCAACTTTGAGATCATTGGTGAAGCTGCAAACCGTCTGCCGGAGGAGTTTAAAGACAGCTTTCCGGAAATCGATTGGCACCGCATTCGCGGGTTCAGAAACCGGATTGTTCATGATTATTTTGGCATTGACTATTCCATTGTCTGGACAATCAAAGAGACATTCCTGCCCCTGATGATCTCCCAACTAAAGCCACTCTCCGCAATTTGACCAACCGCCTACAACAGCGTATTTCTGTAATGCGGGCGGAAGAACACGGGCTGAACCTCAGTATTCTAGTGAGCAGTTGTACATTAGTGAAGCTGAAGTGCACCAAATTCCCGCACTGACAGCAATACGTTCAACTTTAGCCGCAAAATTTGGCACAGACACCCCTGTCTGGAATACCAATTATTGGTATCTTCGCATCAAACTTTGACATTATGGCAAAGAACACATCAATTCTTTTGGGCGAGTATTTCGACAAGTTCATCCATTCGCAGGTACAAAGTGGACGATATAATTCAGCAAGTGAGGTGGTAAGAGCAGCCCTGCGTCTTTTCGAACAAGAAGAAAAGAAAAAGGGTGAACTGGTCAAGGAACTGGTAAAGGGTGAAAAATCGGGCTTTTTACAAGGGTTCGATAGAAAAGAGTTTGTCAAATCGCTTCACACCAAACATGTGAAGCATGGGATATAAAATCAGTGAAAAAGCGGCAGAAGACATTGAAAACATCTGGTTGTACACCTTTGAAAACTGGTCCTTGGAACAGGCTGACAGGTATTTAGACCTGCTCTTTGATGAAATCGAGTATCTCGCTGTTAATCCGACTGCGGGAAAGGACTTCAGCCATGTGCGTAAGAACTACCGTCGCTCCAGTGTGAAATCACACATAGTATTTTACCGATACCTGGAAGGCCAAAGCGATATTGAGGTTATCAGGGTATTACACCAGCGAATGGACATAGAAAACAGACTTGACGATTGAACGCTGAAGTGCGTACAACAGTGCATTGCTGCAAGTGCAGCTGAAGTGCAAACATGTAGCTTGAAGAATAACCCGGCATCTCATAATCTTTGTTCAACTGTACTGCTGCCAATGCCACGCCTGACAGCAATGCTTCGGCGATATCTATGACTTGGCCAAATTTATTTCTGCATAGTTTACTACATATGGTGTTCCTCGTTTGACAACTGCCAAAACTCGTTGTAGGATTTTATTTCTAATCGCATTGATGACACACATTTTTGATTTCCCTTCTGCGATTTTTCGCTGAAAATAGTCTCTTAGATCCGGCACATACTGCGTTGACGACATGGCTGCGAGATGTAGAGTCGTTTTAAGCTTCATGTTAGCAAAGTGAGATGTTCAGGTCTGACCACGTACACTTGTTCCAGAGGTATGCGTGAAGGGTGCTACCCCACAGTAACAAGCCAGTTGTTTTCTGTTGGTCATCCGGGTGAATTTGTGAGTGTAGATAAGAAGTTCTGTCGCCAGCACTGGCCCAACACCCTTGACAGACGTAGCTAGGGTAAAGATTTGCTTTAGCTCTGGATCTTTGCTGATTAACTCCTGCATTCTTTTTTCAGTAGCGGCTTTGCTTTTACTAAGTCCTTCAAGAGCCGCTCTATTAAGTTTTGCCAAGTCGTGGCCAGATCGCTTGTCCACCTTTTGCAGTTCACGTACTGAAACTTTAATAGCCTGTATAGACTTGTTTATTCTGGTTCTGCAGGCAAGTAGGTCTTTGAGTCGTTGCAATGTCTGGTTAGAAGGGCTTATCAGCTTTGCCTGGTCGGCATTCACCATGGCCTATCTGGCAATCCGGTAGGAGTCCACTTTGTCGTTCTTACCTCTGATCATTCCAATGCTTCGTTTTAGATGAAGTGCTGATTCCATCCACACCCGGCCATGTTGTAAAAGTAGAAATTTAGGCAAGTTGCCTCGTGTAGATACCGGTATGCTCCATGCAAAAGAGGGCATTTTTGTACGTAAAGCCGTGTAGTTTCACGAACCACACCGTAAGCCTTTGTAAACCGGTCTTTGTGTTTTCAAATTGTTTGTAGACATGCGTACAGCTTTGGGAAATGCAGCTTACATCGAGTGTCTTCTTTGATACATCGATACCAATGTAAAGAGGTTTGAGGTGTACCGGTTTTTACGGACAGTTGACTTGCTTGGTTAAAGAATAAAAGTAGTGGTTTTCATGTTGCATGGGACTTTGGTAGTTCAAGGCTGAATGTTTTCTTTGCGTGTTGTAATACATTTCGATGTATTCAAATA
>DATKHJ010000081.1:0-8861 GCA_035510335.1 Flavisolibacter sp.
GTAGCAAACAGACTTAGTAACAGCGAAAGAAATAGAATCGCTTTTCTCATAGGATGGATTTGAAGTGCGAAAAATAGGCAAAGCTTCGGAAAGCTAAAAGCCTGTTCTGTTTTTCTGCAAAACAATAAAACAGCAGCTCTACTTTGCCTGCTTACCTGCAGTAACTTCACCACAAACTCGCCGGTATGATTGATATTGTTATTGAAGCCCGCCAAGCCGCCATTAGCGAAGCCATGCAAGTGCGCCGCATTCTTCCGTTTCGGCTGCGCAGAATGGTTGGACCGTTCATTTTTATGGACCATGCCGGGCCGGTTGACATTGCACCACAACAGGCTCAATCGCTGGATGTGTTGCCGCACCCTCATATTGGCTTATCAACGGTAAGCTACCTGTTTGGCGGACAAGTGATGCACCGCGATAGCTTGGGTGTAGAACAAATCATTCGGCCGGGCGAAGTGAACTGGATGACAGCTGGCAGCGGCATTTCACACTCGGAGCGCTTTGAAGATCCCAGCGTACTGGCCGGTGGCACGCTTGAAATGATTCAGACCTGGGTGGCCCTGCCGGAAAAAGACGAAGAAGCAGCTCCCAGCTTCAACAATTACGCAGCGCACCAACTACCTGTATTTACCGAAGGTGGTGTTTGGATGCGGCTGATTGCCGGTGATGCCTACGGGTTGCGCAATGGCGTGCAAACCCATTCACCTCTTTTTTATTTGCATGTGATGCTGCAAGAAGGAACACGGTTTGGTTTGCCAAAAGAACACAGCGAACGTGGTATTTACGTGGCAAAAGGAAGCATAGAAATTTCCGGAACGGTCTACCGCGAGGGCCAGATGATTGTATTTACCAAAGGCGTTGATCCGGTGATTGTGGCAAAAGAAGCCGCTACGCTCATGCTTTTAGGCGGCGAGCCGTTGGGCGAACGTTTCATCTGGTGGAACTTTGTTTCCTCCCGCCGCGAACGCATTGAGCAGGCAAAAGAAGACTGGAAGCAGGGGCGGATTTTACTTCCGCCTACCGACAACGAAGCTTTTATTCCGCTGCCAAACGACCGCTCAAAACCGGCTGGCTCTTCACCGCCACCGCCCGAACCTTTGTCGTAATAAAGCGGAAATAATTGTGTCATTTTTTCTGCGTCTGCAAAGCTTAGTATTCCCTGAATAGATAATTAAGCATTCTCATAAGCAACTAAAACTATTTGTGTTTTCGGCGTGCTGCTATCTGCCCATCGCCATAGGCAAAGGAAAACTTATTTGTTTTTCTTCGTAAAACAAAACCTAAAACTGACGAAGCTCAGCTGAAAACAGTGCGTTTCCCTTCTTTTCCCAAAGAATTTTAACGACCTTGCCCTCCATGAAAAGCCTGCAGGGGTCAGTGTCCTGTTTTACAGAGAATGTGCCTACCGTTCCGTACCAAAATATACTTACATCAATTATTGATGTTATTTGTCTCTTTGACAAAGACGGCATTTTTCAATACGTGAGCCCTGCCAGCAAGCAGTTGTTTGGCTACGAGCCCGAAGAAATGGCCGGCCGTTCGTTTCGCGATTTTATTCACCCCGATGACATTCCTAAAACAGTGGTTGCGGTTGACGGCAGCCGCAACGACAAGGACACATCCAACTTTCAAAACCGCTACGTTCGCAAAGATGGTTCCGTGGTGCTGGTTATCTGGTCGAGACGGTGGATAGAAGCAGACGGACTGTTTTATGGCGTGGCCCGTGACGGATCGGAAAAAGCGGAAATTGAATTGCGCCTGCAGAAGGCACAGGAAATGGCCGGCGTTGCCAACTACGAATTTGATTTACGTACGCAGACCTATAACTATGCTTCGGATACAATGTTCCAGATTTTTGGCCTAGACAGGTCAAAAAATCCCGTCTTCACCTCAGCCATTTTCTGGTCGTTAATACACCCCGACGATGTATCACTGGTAAAAAAAGACATCCTTTCCTTCAGCAACCAATCAACGCTTGAGTACCGAATTGTTCGCCCCGATGGTGAGGTTCGCCACGTTACCCGTCTGCGTGAAATTATCAGGGACGAATACGGTGTGCCGCTGAAAACCATTGGCACTATACAGGATATCACCGCTCGCAAGATCATCAAACTGGCACTGCAGCAGAGCGAAGAAAAATTTCGGTCGCTGGTGCAACACAGCAACGACCTGCTCGCCATTATTGACAAAGACGGCGTGTACAAGTTTGTTGCGCAAAGCGTTGAAATATTGTTAGCCCACCCGGAAGAAAAGCTGCTAGGCACTTGTTGCTTTTCTTTCGTGCACCCCGATGATTTGCCCACCGTACGAAAAAGCATAGACGAAATGCCGCAGGGCAAATCAGTTTTCATTGGCCCCTATCGTTTTAAAAACGCAGCCGGTGAATGGCGTTGGCTGGAAACGATTGTTTCCGACCACCTGGAAAATCCCGCCATTGGCGGACTGGTGGTTAACGCAAGGGACATTACCGAAAAAGTCCAGAAAGACGAAGAGCGAAAGCTGGTAGAGCTGCGGATGCAGACACAGAACCAAACAATGGTAGAAGTGCTGGAGCAAATGCAGGAAGGTTTTGTAACCATGACGCTGGAAGGAAAAATCATCTACTGGAACAAACAGGCAGAAATCATCACGGGCAGTCCGCGTGAAAGAATGCTGGGCAACTGTCTTTGGGATTTATATCCGGGCATACGCAACACAGATTTCTATAAATTTTACCAGCCGCTGTTTGCCGGTAAAAAATCGGTAACAAAAGAAGTTCAATCACCCTATAGCAATCGCTGGACAGAGATACACGCCTATCGTACACAAAACAGCATTTCTGTTTTCTTCCGCGACATTACCAGTAAAAAAATTGCAGAAGAAGAATGGCAGAAGCTATCGCTGATTGCACGGCAGACCAACAACCCGGTTATCATCCAAGACCCAGAACGCCGCGTGCAATGGGTAAACAACGCTTTTATTGAAGTCTCGGGTTATACCATGGAGGAATGCCTTGGAAAACATGTCACCGAAATTTGCGACGGTCCCGAAACCGACCGCGAAACCCTGCGTTATGTACAGGAAAAACTTCGCCGCAGGGAATCGTTTCGGATTGAAGCGCTCAACTATAAAAAGAACGGCGACACCTACTGGTCGGATGTTACGTGTCAGCCTATTTTTAATGAGGCAGGCGAATTGGTGCAATATTTTTCCATTGCCACCGACATTACCGAACGAAAGCGGCTGGAGCGTCAACTGGAGAAAGAACAAAAAGAACGGCAAACGAAAATTGCAGCGGCCACGTTAAAAGCCCAGGAGCAGGAACGGTCGATTGTGGGACAGGAACTGCACGACAACGTGAACCAGGTATTGACCACCGTAAAGCTGTATGCAGAAATGTGCCGTGACGGCATTGGCAACACCAATGAACTGATGGAAAAATCCATTCAACTTTTGCAAAGCAGCATCACCGAAATTCGCAGTCTTTCCAAACGCCTCTCCGCCCCTTCGCTTGGGAAGATCAGGCTTTCCGATTCCATTAAAGAATTAATCGCCATTGTTGATCTCACCAAAAAATTAAATGTTGAACTCAACACCGCAGGCATACAATCGCTTGAAGTAAACCAGGAAATTCACCTTGCTGTTTACCGCATTTTGCAGGAGCATCTCACCAATATTTTAAAACATGCCGATGCAAACCAGGTAGTAGTTACAATAGAAATTTTGGTAGGACACCTGCACGTTTATGTAAAGGACAACGGGAAAGGTTTTGACACAAGGAAGAAAAGCAACGGCATTGGCATTACCAATATGGTTACACGGGCCGAAAGCCTGCAGGGCAGCCTGCGGCTGAACAGTTCGCCGGGTGCCGGTTGCGAGTTGCATGTGATGATTCCGTTGGAAGCCTGACCACGGTACGGTTCGTTTGGCGTTGACCGATGCACGTTGTGTTTCTGTCGATAAACAATTATTTCTTTGGCGTTTTAACAAGCTAATTCAAATACTTCCCGTAATTTACACAGGTATTCATCCATCAAAAACCATTTAAACGTAATACAACTATGAATTGGAGAGATGTTCTGGCGGTGTTGCTTGGCATTAAGAAACCTCAACCGGTGTTAATTCCGATCCCAAAAGACAACAAACAGTCCGCAAAAAAATAAACGCCTTTATCTTATTACAACCTCCTGCCAAAAGCAGGAGGTTTTCTTTTTTTAGACTCTTCGTCTACCATATTACCAATCATCTTTCACTCGTTTTTCGCTGCGTTGAAATGAAGTAAGACTTGTCTCAATTCTTTCAGAAATACAGAATGGGATTTTGCCAACTACATTTTCCTGCTTTGGCCGTGTGCATTTCATACATTCATTTTTTGGTAAAGACGATGTGCTAAAAATGCGCAACAGCCCTGTTAGCAAGGCTAACAGGGCCTTTCCGCCGTGTTCATAATCGTTCAACGGCAAATTATTTCCACTGCCGTCTTTTCTCCCACCCCTTTTTCAATTAGGTTTGCGCACTGTATTTATGATGGCAGATTTTTTTAAAGACAAGGTAGTAGTAGTAACTGGCGGAACCGACGGCATTGGGAAAGCGTTGGTGGAAACCTTGCTGATGCAAGGCGCCAAAGTGGCTACCTGTGCCCGCAACCACGATAAACTGTACCGGTTGCAATCCGAGTTCCCGTCCTATCCAATTCACACAGTTTTGGCCGATGTGAGCATTGAAAACGACTGCCGGCATTTAATTGAATCCACCATTAAAGTTTTTGGCGGCATCGATGTGCTGATTAACAATGCAGGCGTTTCCATGCGCGGACTGATGAAAGACACCGAGGTGGATGTTATCAGGCGGGTGATGGAAATCAATTTCTATGGGTCTGTTTATTGCACCAAGTTTGCCCTTGCGTCCATCATCGAACGCAAAGGCGCCATTGTTGGTGTGTCGTCTATTGCAGGTTACCGTGGCCTGCCGGGCCGCAGTGGGTACTCGGCATCAAAATTTGCCTTGCAGGGATGGCTGGAAGCATTGCGTACCGAGCTGCTGGACGATGGCGTTCATGTGATGTGGGTTTGCCCTGGCTTTACCGCTTCCAATATTCGCAACGCAGCACTCAACGAAAAAGGGGCGGCGCAAGGCGAAAGCCCGTTAAATGAAAACAAGCTGGCCACACCTGAAGAAGTGGCGGAGGATATTTTAAAAGCCATTCGCAAACGAAAAAGAACACTGGTGCTCACCTTTACCGGCAAGCAAACCGTGTTTATGAATAAATTTTTTCCTGCGTTGTCTGATAAACTCGTGAAGAATTTTTTCTTTAAAAACGGAAAGCTGATAAAATAAACTTGCCGTACGCTAAAATCATTTGCCCGCATTAACCGTTAGAAACGAAAATCGCTATTTTACAAACGATCTGTTTTCATGCCATTAGTAACGCTTACATCCGATATTGGCGAGCAGGATTACCTGGCTGGCGCGGTAAAGGGTCGGCTATTGCGCATCAATCCCGAATTTCAGATCATCGATATTACACACAAACTTTCGCCGTTTAACTACCCGCAGGCATCCTACGTTTGCCGCAACGCCATTAAAAATTTCCCGGAGTACACCTATCACATTATTCTCGTCAATCTGTTTGAATCGAAGCCGGAACAATTGCTGTTTGCTTTTTACAAAGACCAGTATATTATCTGTGCCGACAATGGTTTGCTCAGCATGATCATTGAAGAAAAGCCGGATATGGTGATTGGGGTGCCACTAGAAAAATCGGCCATTAAAAACACGTTGTACTGCATTGATGTTGCCGCCAAAGCCATTACGCAGCTTACCAATGGCGAACCGATTCAGAACATTGGCATCCCTGACCCGCCTTATACTGAAAAGCATCCGCTGCGCCCAACGTTGGGAGAAGACTGGATGGAAGGACAAATTATCTTCATCGACAATTTTGAAAACGTCATTGTCAACATTACCAAAGACCAGTTTGAACGCCAGCGGAGAGGCCGCCGCTTTAAAATTGTGTTTCGTCGGGATGAGATGATTGAACGCATCAGCGGCTCTTACGCCGATGTTCCGCAAGGCGAAATGCTGGTGTTGTTCAACAGCGCCGGCTACATGGAAATTGCCGTGAACAAAGGAAATGCCGCCGGCTTGTTTGGCCTGAAAGGCTACAGCGAAAGCAGTAGCGGCAGCGTTCCCACCGCCATGCAAACCCGCCTTTTTTACCAGACGGTGAAAGTGTTTTTTGACTAAATCCCCCCGTTCCATAAAGAGAGACTTAGGCAAAAAGTCTTTCCAATTTTCATTTTGCATTCAATAGATGATTTCTCGTCCTGTTCAATAGTGTTATAAACGGACAAGAGTGCGAAGCAACAGACGCTTCATAGAAGTGCAAAAAGCGGTTACATAATAACCAGTTTTTATTTTAAGAAAAATGAAACAAATAGTGCTTCACAGACCTATGTCACCCCTTTAGGGGGACAGGGGGATTCCCCTATATTTGCACGTCCCTCAGCAGAGGGAAAGATTTATTAAAGACCAACCACCGATATGAACTTTAAAAAAGTCAATAACATTACCGGCTGGGTAGTGTGTGCCATTGCTTCGCTTGTTTATATTTTAACCGCCGAAAAAAGCGGGTCGTTTTGGGATACCGGCGAGTTTGTTGCCGCTGCCTACAAAGTGCAGATGCCCCACCCTCCCGGTGCGCCATTGTTTGTGTTGATCGGTCGCTTTTTTATTATCCTTTTTGGTGGCGATGGCAGCATTGCAGCCAAGGCGGTGAACATTATGAACGCACTGGCCAGTGGTTTTACAGTGTTGTTCCTGTTTTGGAGCATTACGCATTTTGCCCGTAAACTGACAAGTGGTTTTGGCGTTGAGCCAGACCGCGGACAGCTTTTCACCATCCTTGGTGCAGGTATCATTGGTGCGATGGCTTTTACCTTTTCCGATTCTTTCTGGTACAGCGCTGTAGAAGGTGAAGTATATGCTTTTTCTTCTTTCTTTACCGCCCTTGCTTTTTGGGCCATGCTGAAATGGGAACGTGCCGATTTTGAAGCCGGTAACGACCCGGTGTTGAAAACGAGAGCCGACCGCTGGATTGTTTTCATCTTCTTCACCATGGGTCTTTCCATTGGTATTCACCTGTTGGGTCTCTTAACGATTCCGGCCATTGTGATGATCTATTATTTCCGCCGCTACAATTACAGCCGTTGGGGTGCCATCTGGGCCTTTGTCATTGGCTGCCTGATCACGGGTTTTGTACAGGTGGTGGTGATCCAGCTTTCAGTGAAACTGGCCGGCCGTTTCGACATCTTGTTCGTTAACTCTTTTGGTCTTCCTTTCTTCTCAGGCTTTATTTTCTTCTTTGTTCTGCTGGGTGTTATTTGCTGGTGGGGGCTTCGCTACGCAAGAAGCAAAGACATGCCGCTGCTGCGCCTTGGCCTTTGGTGTTTCATCTTTATGATGATGGGTTACTCTTCGTACGTAACACCACTGGAGCGTTCAAACGCCAACACCGCCATCGACATGAACAATGTTGACAACCCAATGAACCTTGTTTACTACCTCGGACGTGAGCAGTATGGTTCACAGCCCATTTTCATGGGACCACATTTTCTTGCGCAGGGAACAGCCGGCGACTACAAAACGCTGTATTCAAAAGGCAAAAACTCCGAAACAGGAAAGAACGAATACATCAGCTACCAGTCTGCTTCTCCTGAAATTGAATACAACAGCAAAGACATTCAACTCTTTCCCCGTATCTGGGAAGGCAACGATCAGAACCGCGCCAACTTCTACATCCAGTGGCTTGATCTGCCTGTGATTGCCGCCCGCAAAAACAGCTATGTTACCCAGGTGATGGATGGCGCCATCCAGGTAGTGGAAATTGAAGGTTCGCAACAAACACAGTTCACATACCAGTTGCCGGATGGCTATGCTGCCAAAGCCGGCCGCGGACAACCGGTGCAGGCCGGGCAACCGATTGCTGTAAAAATTCCAACCGTAGCCGATAACATCCAGTGGTTCTTCACCTACCAGATGGGCTTTATGTACTGGCGTTATTTTATGTGGAATTTTGCCGGTAAGCAAAACGACCTGCAAGGCATGGGTAACGTAAGAGATGGTAACTGGATGACAGGCATTTCGTTCCTTGACGACCTGCGTTTGGGCGACCAGACAAACATGCCTGACAGCATTAAGAACAACAAAGCCAATAACGATTTATACCTGCTGCCTTTCATTCTTGGCATTGTGGGTTGCGTTTACCAGTTTATTAAAGACCGTAAAGACTGGATTGCCGTTTTTCTGCTCTTCTTCTTTACCGGGCTTGCCATTGTTGTATACCTGAACCAGGCCGGCGGCCAGCCACGTGAACGTGACTATGCCTTTGCCGGTTCGTACTACGCCTTTGCCTTTTGGATTGGTCTTTCCGTAGTTGGCTTTGTACGCATGGCCAGGGAAGCTGCCGATAAACTCACGCTGACCAACACGCTGGTTTGGGGTAGCCTGGTAACCATGCTTATTCTACTGATGAGCGATGCCAACCATATGAACGGCAAAACGTTTACAGCAGCATTGCTAGGTGCTATTTTGTACGCCGTGGTAACATTGGCCATTACTCTGCTTGTACGGGCTGCCGCCAAAACAAACCTGAAAACTGCAGCCCTGGTGGCTACCGCCGTTTGCGGATTGGTGCCTGTATTAATGGCAGCGCAGGAATGGAACGATCATGACCGTAGCCAAAAGTTACTGGCGCCAGACCTGGCAAAAGACTACCTGAATAGCTGCCCTCCGAACGCCATCCTGTTTACGTACGGCGATAACGATACCTACCCGCTGTGGTATGCGCAGGAAGTGGAAAATGTTCGTCCTGACATTCGCAT
>DATKHJ010000082.1:0-3847 GCA_035510335.1 Flavisolibacter sp.
GCCCGGCAGCTACAAAATATTTTCCTTTCATAAATTTATTTTTTACCAAGGCGACAATTGATGTGCCAAGGGTAATATCCAGCAGATTTGAAAGTAACGCCACTCCGCTTTCCGGTGTTGGTAGCTTGATTTGCCTGAGCAGTAAAGAGGTTTGTTTAAAGAGAGATAAAGCAGCTTTACAGCTATTCCATATCTGGCAGATATGGAATAGCTAGTGGGGAGACACTAACATGCAGGAAAAACAAACACTCCTCCTAATTCCTGGTGCTTTTGTGGTTCAACCATTCTCTTTGTAAACATTTGGTTGGTGAATGTGCATCCACCGGTCAGTAAACGTTAACTCGCTAAAGCCAACTTGTTTGTACAAGCCATGCGCATCTTTCGTGGCCAGCATAAACCGCCGTAAACCCTGCAGCGAAGGGTAAGAAAGAAGACATTCCATCAGCCATTTACTCAGCCCCTTTCCGCGGTAGGCTTCATCAATAAACACATCGCACAAATAGGCAAACGTGGCCTCGTCGGTAATTACCCGGGCAAAGCCAACCTGCTTTTCGCCTTCGTACACACCAAAGCACAACGAGCCGTCAATGGAACGCTTCACTACCTCCAACGGAATCTTCTCCGCCCAATAACTGCTGCTTAAAAAGCGGTGCACATAAGCGGCGTTAATCCTGGCTTTATTGGTGCTGATGCAGAAAACCTCTTTTGTCCATTCCATAAAAGGAGCTTTGCTTTGCAAGTATGAATTTTAATGACGATTTGCAAAGCCGCTGGTGGAAATTAGAAGAAAAACTGGTAGAGCGGTTTGAAAAGAAACCCGATGTAGAAACTATCCTGTTCCTGATTGGCATCCAGGAGCTGGGCGATATCAAAGCGAAATTCTCCAAAGAGCAAAAGCAGGACCTGATGCATGTGGCCGTGTGCACGGTGCTTATGCCAAGCGGCTATTACGAAATAGAAGGCGTAGACGGCGATGGCTGGCCACATTTTAAACAACTAAAGGCCATGCCGGAGTTAAATCCATTTGAGCAGGAAGCTTTTTTGAAAGACCACATCCTGCTTTACTTTCAAAACCACGAATTGATCTAACGAAATGAAGGCATTTCTTTTACTACTTGCTACGTTCTTCTCGCTGCTTGCTTTTTCTCAACAGGATGTAAAGGTGAAAAAGAAAGACCGCAAGCGGGACATAGAGCTGGTGACCACAGAAGGCACCATTGTTTTGCGGCTGTCCGACTCCACACCGGAGCACCGCGATAATTTTATTCGGCTGGTGAAATCAAACTACTTCGACAGCATTTTGTTTCACCGCGTTATCAGCGGGTTTATGATTCAGGCCGGCGACCCGGCCAGCAGGAGAGCCGCTGCCCGCCAGTCGCTGGGGAATGGCGGGCCGGATTACACGTTGCCGGCCGAAATAACCACAACTCTTTTTCACAAAAAAGGCGCATTGGCGGCGGCCCGCAAAGGCGACAACGAAAATCCCGAACAGCGCAGCAGCGGTGCACAATTTTACCTGGTACACGGAAAAACCTTTACCGATGCGCAGATGGATTCGATTGAAGTAGCGCGGCTGCAGGGAAGAAAAATTTCGCCTGAACGCAGGGAGTATTACAAAACCATTGGCGGCACGCCGCAACTGGATGGCAACTACACCGTGTTTGGCCAGGTGGTGCAGGGACAGGAAGTGGTAGATAAAATTGCAACAATGGAAGTGAGCAAAGGACCTGATACAAACAGGCCTTTGCAGGATGTGCGGATACTGCGTGCCAAACTGGTTAAGCGAAACCCCCTGTCCCCCTAAAGGGGAGACTTAGGTCAATTAAACTTTACTTATTGCAATTTTTATAGAGCAAAAGCAGGTTACATTAATAGCCAGCTTTTGCTTTTGTATGTGCTCCGTTAGGAGCATCACCTTGGTAGAAATGCAGAGGGATGATTGCATATGGCTCCGTAGGAGTCGCACCTTGCGGTGAACTTTGGAGTACTACTCCTACGGAGCCGAGGGAGACGTTGTAATGGCTTTTTCTACCAAGGTTTGCCTTCAATGGAGGCAGAGCTATTTGGTTGTTATAGAAGACTGGAAACAGTTAGAGAAGAAATGAGTGTTTTAAAGCTTTGTGTCCTTTGTGCAAATCTTCGTGTTCTTTGTGTTCCAAAAAATGCTCAATAGAATTCCAGAACGTACAAGAGTGCGACGCAAGCAAAGCTCAATAGAAAAGAAAAGCCGGTCCCACAAAAACTTCCCTTTCGCAAACAGGAAAAGAAATAAACTCACCCCTTCAGCGGGACAGGGGGTTTCCTATATTTGCGACACAAACTTCAATTATGAACTACCCCGATAATCTGCGCTACACAAAAGAACACGAATGGATCAAGTTGGAAGGCGATATTGCCACCATTGGCATTACCGATTTTGCCCAACGCGAACTGGGCGATATTGTTTACGTGGAAATTGAAACCGTTGGCCAGGAACTGAACGCCGGCGACGTGTTTGGTACCGTGGAAGCCGTAAAAACCGTTTCTGACCTTTACCTGCCTGTAGCCGGAAGCATTACTGAAGTAAACCCGGCGTTGAACGGCAGTCCCGAACTGGTGAACACCGATCCATACGGTGGTGGCTGGATGGTGAAAATGAAGCTGGCCAATCCGGCTGATGCTGAGGCACTGATGGATGCAGCGGCATACGGAGAACTGGTGGGATAATCAGTAAGTCGTGAACGCGACTCTTACGTAAATGAATGGAGACGGGTAGTTACTACCTGCTGGCTCTAATAGTTAGTTATCAAAGGCTGTCTTTCGGGGCAGCTTTTATTTTTAAAAATCCGCCAAGTATATTATGTAATTCTTCCTTTTTTCTTTAGCATAACAACCCACAGGAAAACGATGACGGATAGGCCAATTAAGACAAATGCCAGGTATTGCTCCCATGGCCCTTTTACAAAAATATTCTCGCTACCCCTGTTTATAAAATAGACCAACCGATTGACCTGTTCATCCTGCATACTTAAATCATCACTGTAATAAATGTCAATCGAATCACCGGGTAAAAGCGAGTCTAGCTTCTCCAGTTTTGGTTTGAAATCACCGCTGGCTTTTCCTACAAATAATTCAAAGGGCATCTGGTAGGTATCTACTTTGAGGAATCTGTACTTATCGGGATTTTTGTTCGAATAAAGAGGCGAAGACTTTTCAATGTATTCAACCACCCCCGCAACATGATTGAAATCGTTTTTGTCTTTGTTGGCACGATAGAATAGATAGCCTGAAAGTGCAAGACAGAAAATAAGGCTACCAATCGTCTCCAAAAAAATATGTGGTTTGGCTTTTTGCATTTAGTAGTGCTAAAGAGGTATAAGAAAATCAAATACTCAACTCCTCCGCCGGATTCCAAAACCTTTTTTCAAAATCCACTACCTTGTCATCCACCACTTTCACGCCTTCCTTTTCCAGCAGCTCCTGCATTTGTTCGGGGTAGGCAAAATGCATTTTTCCGCTCAGCATTCCGTTGCGGTTTACCACGCGGTGTGCCGGCACTTTGGGTTTGGTTACATGCGATGCATTCATGGCCCAGCCCACCATCCGAGCCGAAAGTTTGGTGCCCAGCGCCGCGGCAATAGCACCGTACGAGGTTACCCGTCCTTTCGGAATCAGTCTTACCACCTCAAACACCTGCTCAAAAAACGATTCATCCTTCTTGCCGGAAGGCTTTACTGTTTTTAAATTTTGCTGTGCGGGACGCTTGCTTCTGGCCATCGCATTTGGGTAATTCGTTTAAAATTCGTGTTCTCCTGGATTCTTCTTTGCTAAAAGTAAGCTCCTTTTTGGCTCCGGCACAGCCTCGTAA
>DATKHJ010000083.1:0-7995 GCA_035510335.1 Flavisolibacter sp.
CCGGGCTTACAGCACCCATGCCGCCGGTATTGAGGCCGGTATTGCCCTCGCCAACCTGCTTGTAATCTTTTGCCTCGGGCAGCAGCAGGTAGTCTTTTCCATCGGTCAGGGCAAACACCGAAAGTTCAATGCCGCTTAAAAACTCTTCCACCACCACCCGTTTGCCGGCTTCGCCAAACTTGGAACGCTGAATCATGAGTTCAAATTCGGCCACCGCTTCAATATGGTTCTGGCAAATAATAACGCCTTTGCCGGCGGCCAGTCCATCGGCCTTGAGCACAATGGGCAGCGAATGGTTTTTTAAATAGCTGATGCCTTCTTCAAAATTCTCGGCGGTAAATTCCCTGTAGGCTGCCGTGGGAATGTTGTGGCGCTCCATAAAGGCTTTGGCAAACGCCTTGCTGCCTTCCAGTTGGGCAGCTTCTTTTGAAGGGCCAATAATCAGCAACTCGTTGCTCACTTCTGCCCGCAGGTAATCAACAATGCCTCTCACCAGCGGTTCTTCCGGACCTACAATCACCATGTCGATGGCTTCTTCTGCGCAGCATTTTTTAATGGCCTCAAAATCGGTAACACCAAAGGGTTTGTTGATGCCAACCTGCGCCGTGCCTGCATTGCCGGGTGCAATAATTAATTTGGAGCAACGCTTGCTTTGCGAAAGTTTGTATGCAATGGCATGCTCTCTTCCGCCAGAGCCGAGTAAAAGTATGTTCATGGTTCGGTGTGATGAAGGTGCGAATATCGGGAGATGTTAAAGAAAGCCATAAAGAATTTGATTACCTGTTTTATACTACTTTAGCCCGTTGTTGTAAATAAACATTCTTAAATCAACATTTAAACTATGAGTGTAGCACTGTCGGAAAAGGAGTTAATTAATGACAAAGGCCACCCGCCTTCCTTGTTTATCTTGTTTTTTACAGAAATGTGGGAGCGGTTTAGTTATTATGGAATGCGGGCCTTACTTGTTCTGTTTCTTATCTCCTCTATGAGCGATGGCGGATGGGGCTGGGAAAGAAAAGAAGCCTTGCAGTTGTATGGCATCTACACAGGCCTGGTTTACCTCACTCCTATTTTTGGCGGTTTGATTGCAGACAAATTACTGGGTTACAGAAAAGCGGTTGTACTTGGCGCTTTGATTATGACAATCGGCCACGCAAGCATGGCGCTTGAATCCTCTACTTTCTTTTATATAGGCCTTGGTTGCCTGATTATTGGCAACGGTTTGTTCAAGCCGAACATTTCTTCCATTGTAGGACAACTTTATACCAACAACCCGGAGAAAAAAGACGCCGCCTACACCATTTTTTACATGGGCATTAATGCCGGCGCCTTTCTCGGCATTTTGCTTTGTGGTTACATTGGCGAAAAGGTAGCCTGGAGCTATGGTTTCGGACTGGCCGGGATTTTTATGTTGCTTGGCTTACTGCAGTTTTCCTTTGCCCAAAAGATTTTTGGAAGAATTGGCCTTTCACCGGCCGGCCAGAAATCATACGATGCTGCTGGTGCAATGGGAACCGTTAATGAAGATGCCGGAAACTATGCCGAGAACCGGGCTTTTCAAAAGCCGTTGGAGCAAACAAAAGAAAGAGCAAAAGAAGAAGAGCCGGCGCATGTTGTTCGGGACCGCATTATTGTCATCAGTGTATTTGCCTTTTTTACCATCTTTTTCTGGTGGGCCTTTGAACAGGCCGGCGGCTCGATGACCGTATTTGCCGAAGATTATACCGACAGGGCCCTTTCGGGTAGCAGCGCCACCACGTTTAAAATCGTAAACACATTGCTGACGGTTGTACCCATGATCATTTTAACCATCGTGCTTGCCAATCTGTTTAAACAAACATTTGCCAAGTATGCCTTGTCAAATATTTTCCTAGGCAGCAGTTTCCTTATCATTTGGGGCATTGTTATCTGGATGCTGATCCGGGAGTTTAAGGCTGATGCTACAGAAGTACCTGCCTCCTGGTTTGGTATCTTAAACTCCTTCTTTATCATTTCGTTTGCGCCGCTGTTTTCAAAAATGTGGGAGAGTAAATACAATCCTTCAGGACCCGTAAAATTTGCCATCGGGTTAATTCTACTGGGTATTGGCTTTGCCATTTTAGCGTATGGCGGCAGCACCATACCACAAGGCGCCAAAACAGCATCGGTTAGCATGTTGTGGCTGATACTGGCTTATTTATTTCATACGTTGGGAGAACTGTGTGTTTCCCCGGTAGGTTTATCGTATGTGAGCAAACTAGCTCCCGTAAAACTCGTGGGCTTAATGTTCGGCATTTGGTTCATTGCCAATTTTGTGGCTAACTATACCGCCGGCTTAACCGGAAGTTTTATTGATGACATCACAACCAAACATTCCATCTCCTTTTTCTTCCTCATTTTTACGTTCATTCCCATTGCAGCCGGCCTTATTATGCTGGCCCTGAACAAAATGCTGAAAAAGAAAATGCATGGCATTGAATAAATAACCTTTCAGAATTCGTTTACAAAAGGGTGGCTATATTTAGCCGCCCTTTATTTTTTTAATCGATTCTTGTTACCATGTTCAAACAACACCCAAAGGCTTTGCCTTTTCTTTTCTTTTCCGAGATGTGGGAACGCTTTGGCTACTACCTGATGATCGGGATTTTTACGCTGTACCTGAAAGATGCCAAAGAAGGCTTTTCCATGACCGAAGCCGAATCGGCCGACCTCTATGGAACCTTTATTGCTCTTGTGTTTTTAACGCCGTTCCTGGGCGGCCTGCTGGCCGACCGCTATATGGGTTACCGCAAATCAATCATCATCGGTGGCCTTATGATGGGCGTGGGTTATTGCCTGATGTCCATTCATAGTTTGGGCATGTTGTACGCCTCCATGATTCTTGTCATCATCGGCAACGGCTTTTTCAAGCCAAACATTTCTACGCTTCTTGGCAATGTTTACTCCACCCCGCAATACGAAAAGAAAAAAGATGTAGGCTACAACATCTTTTACATGGGCATCAACATTGGCGCTTTCATCTGCAACTTTTTTGGCGCTGCACTTTACATAACCTATGGCTGGGGCGCCGCCTTTATTGCCGCCGGCGTGGGCATGTTCATTGGCGTACTTGTCTTCATTATTGGTACCCGTCACTACAAAGAATACGATGTAATTAAAGGCGTGAAAGAAGGCGATATGTCCATGACGAAGATTGTCATGGTCATTATTCTGCCCGCTATTCTTTTCGGCGTTGCCGGCTGGTACCTGCCAACCATTTTGTTTGGCGGTCCGCTGGTGGGGTCCGAATCAACCGATGCGTTCATCTTCGCCTGCCTGCCGGTGATTTACTTTTTTGCTTCACTTTATTTTGGTGCGGCAAAAGAAGAACGCCGACCAGTTGCCGCCCTGCTAGCCATTTTTGCGGTGGTTATTCTTTTCTGGGCCGTATTCAAACAAAACGGTTCGGCGCTGAACAACTGGGCCGACCGTTATACCGACCGCGAAGTAAGCGGTACCCCGGGAAAGGTTTTTACTGCCCTTCGCCTGGCCGATACACTGCAATACACCAAACGAAGTGTGCCTGTTTATGATGAGCAGTTTCGCATTCAAAAGCAAGACGGACAAACAGTAAGAGAAGAAAATTATCACTACTATTTTAAAAACGTTACCGAAGAAAAAAAGCCTGTTGATGGCAACGCCATGACGCTGTGGGCTACTAACCTTAGTCAATCTATCAACCCGTTTTGGGTCATTGTATTAACGCCGTTGGTTGTTGCTTTCTTTAGTTTCTTACGCAGAAGAAACCGCGAGCCATCCACCGCTACTAAAATTGCGTGGGGATTGTTTATCTCCGGTCTATCGGCCTTGGTGATGGTGGCTGCCGTAATGGCCAGCAACAATGGCGGAGAGAAGGCGAGTGTATGGTGGTTGTTTGCCAGCTATGGCGTGGTTACAATTGGTGAATTGTTTTTAAGTCCAATGGGGCTGTCGCTGGTGTCGAAACTGAGCCCTGTACGCATTACATCGCTGATGATGGGCGGCTGGTTTCTTGCTACCTCTATCGGCAATAAACTGTCCGGTGTATTAGCAACGTTGTGGGATAACTATTCCAACAAAGCCAATTATTTCTGGCTCAACTTTGCCTTGTTAATGGTAGCTGCTGCCATGTGCTTCCTGATGCTGAAATGGCTGAACCGCATCATGGCCGAAAAAGGCGTGAAATAATTTTAATGACAACAAGAAATGGTGCTGCAAAACAGCACCATTTTTATTTTGAATATTTGCTGTGACAAGCAAAAGAATTTTTCTGTTTTAATACCTGTCCATGAAAGAATTTAATGCCTTCTCCGCACAGTTGGAAGACCTTGAAGGCCGTCATCCCAAACAACTCTACATGCTGTTCTTCGCCGAAATGTGGGAGCGGTTTTCGTTTTATGGAATGAAGGCCTTGCTGCTGGCCTACATGGTTACGCAATTAAAATTCGACGAGCCGAAAGGCTATGCTATCCTGGGCTCCTATGCCGCGCTGGTGTACACCATGCCCATGTTGGGCGGCATGATGGCCGACCGTTTTTTAGGCTATCGACGCAGTGTTTTGTACGGTGGCATTTTAATGAGCATTGGTCACCTAGTAATGGCGCTGCCGCAGGACTGGAGCTTTTTTTATGGTATGGCCTTCATTATTTGCGGCAATGGTTTTTTTAAGCCAAACATTTCAAGTTTGGTGGGCACGCTGTACAAAGAAAACGATCCGCGAAGAGACAGCGGGTTCTCCATCTTCTACATGGGCATTAACATTGGTGCGGCCCTTGGTGGCATTTTGTGCGGTTATGTTGGCGAACGCATTAACTGGCACTATGGATTTGGACTAGCCGGCATTTTTATGATTGTTGGGTTGATTGTATTTGCCATTGGGCAGAAGTCGCTGGGTGCAAGAGGCATGGCGCCGAGCATGGAAGTGTTGAATAAAAAGTTGGGGGGAATCCTTAAAACAGAATATGCCATTTATGGCGGAACGCTGCTGATTATCCCGGTGATTGTGGCCCTGTTTAACCTGTATCACCTGATGGATTACATCATGTTTGGATTGGGTGCCTTATCCTTAATCTTTATTCTTTACACCGCTTCGCAGCTGGAAAGCGAAGCAAAGTTCAAACTGTTTGCGGCGTTGGTGATGATCATTTTCTCAGCGGTGTTCTGGGCGTTTTACGAGCAGAATGCCGGGTCGCTTAATCTCTTTGCCATGCGCAACGTAAACATGAATTTCTTCGGCATCGATCTCCCCGCATTGTCCGTTAATAATTTTCTGCCACCGGGCTGGGTTATCATTCTAAGTTTTGTAGCTGCCTGGCTTTGGCCTTGGCTGGCCAAGCGTGGGAAAGAACCATCCACACCCATGAAGTTTGCCTTCTCGTTTATTTTATTGGGCATTGGTTTTTACGTGTTTTACCTCGCCTGCAAGCTAAGCGGCGAAACGGGTTTAATTCCGCTCTGGATGTTTGTAGCCGGTTATTTTTTTGTGATTTGCGGAGAGCTTTGCCTCTCCCCGATAGGCCTTTCCATGGTCACCAAATTAGCACCGGCAAAAATTGTCTCGCTGGTGATGGGGATCTGGTTTTTTGCCTCGGCCATTGGTGAGTTTTTGGCCGGCAAAATTGGTGCGATGATGAGTGTGCCCGAAGCCGTACAAAACAACCCGGTGCAATCGCTCCCTTACTATGCCGATATCATTAACAAGATTGGCATTGGCTCTATTGCCATTGGTGTTTTACTGATGTTGCTGGTGCCGGTGCTGCGGAAGTGGATGAAGAACATTCATTGATTGATGGCCGGGAAGGTGGAAAGACGTTTTGGGTTTTGGATAACGGAAAAGCTTAATCCTTCTTGACTGGAGAACATTAGAAGTTTTTCTACTGTTGTTTCTGCAGGCGCAAAAAAAATTGCAGCGCTAGGCTGCAATTCAAATAACGAACTATAAAGAAGATTATTTAGAAGGAAGTATCCAGCGAATCCCAACAGCCAAGGCACTAAAACCATTTGCATCCGCGTTGGCAGAAAATGTTTTTTGGTCTTGGGTTAGGATAACATTCCCTTGTTGGTTAAAATCATCTTGGGTTGAGGAATTGTACATTACATTCAGCAAGCCATTAAATGATGTTTCCAAAAAAAGTTTTCTTGATGCGGCAAAAGAAATTCCTGGTGTTAATGCAAGTGAAACCCGTTGTCCTTTCGACTTTACCGACACATAGTTGGTGGTTCCTGCTGAAGTTACTGTTTCTCCTTTGTCAAAAACGACACCTAAATCTCCATTGCCAAACAGTAAAAACCGTTGTGCAATTGGAAAATAACGACGGTAAAAAATGCCACCACCATACAACGAACCTTTGGCTTTCGATATACCGACATTATTTTCTTGCTCGTACCTATTGCTTGTGTAATTCAGCGAAACACCGAAAACCTGATTTTCCTTGATAGCAATCCCTATCTGAGGCAGAATAGAAAAGCGGCTTTGTTTGGTTTCCCGGTAAAGGTTTGGGACTTGGGGATTTGTATCTTCGGATTCCATGTTATAGTACCCGACAGAGCCGCCAAGAAAATTTGACCCTTTTGAAATCTGTGCCTGTGATAAAAAGCTGAAGCAAACCAATGCAATGGTTAAAGCGTAAATCTTTCTCATGAAGTGTGGTTTTAGGCTTCGAATATGAAGCACCAAATGAAAAAGATTTGCTAATGCAAGTTGCTTTAACAATCATTTACCGCAGGCCATTTTCCGGTTATGCAAGCAGCTTTGTTGCCGTTGCCTGTCCGTTGGTTTCTTCAATGGCAAAGCCGGTCACTTTTAAGAAATGAAGATGATTTTTATTAAAGACCTTTTGATAAACCACCCGCTTCAATCCCCGCTGCTGCAGCGCTGTTTTTTCTTTATCAAAGATGAAGCAGCCCACTTTAAAATCGCGGTATTTTGGAATGGTGTAATTCAGCTTTACCAACCCATCGCCATTGGGTAAACGTTCGGCAACAAAGATGTTGGCAAGGTTCATGTCACGCAGCACCAGGTAACGAATCCCGTGCTGCAAATCGGCCGTTGTAAATTCCGGGAAATATGCAGCAATATCGTCGCGGTAAAAAGCCAGGAATTTTTGAACCAGTTGATCATCCGCGTTGAAGCTTACCAGATCAAAATCTTCAGTACGATTGTAAATGCGATAGAGATAGTAAGCATTAATAACAAGTAACAGTGTATTTGTTAACACGATCGGAAATGCTTTTAACAACACACCGTATACAATAAAGGCAACACACCCCAAAGCATTGAACCAACGAAACTTTAAATCGTTAGTCACTAGCAATGAAAGTGCCAGCAACAACGTGGCGAGGTAGCCAAATCCTTCAATAATGAGAGAAGACATAAAATGTGAGGGTGAATGGTCAGTGGTGAATGATTGGTCTAAAACTTACCATTCACCACTGACCATTCACAGTTTAAATCATTTCACTTCCAAAATAAGATTGCAGTGGCACCGGCAGCTTTATGCCGTTTTCATCCTGGTTGTTTTCCAGCAAACAGGCTAAAATGCGGGGCAGTGCCAATGAGCTTCCGTTGAGAGAATGTACCAACTGCGTTTTGCCGTTTTCGTCTTTAAAACGAATTTTCATACGGTTGGTCTGAAAGCTTTCAAAGTTGGAGACAGAGCTTACTTCCAGCCAGCGCTCCTGTGCGGCGCTCCATACTTCAAAGTCGTAGGTAATGGCAGAAGCAAAACCCATATCGCCGCCGCAAAGGCGCAAAATGCGGTAATGCAGTCCAAGCGTTTGCAACAGCTTTTCTACATGCGCCACCATTTCGTCCAGCACTTCGTAGCTTTTTTCGGGGTGTACCAGCTGCACAATTTCTACTTTGTCAAACTGGTGCAGGCGGTTCAGTCCGCGAACGTCTTTGCCATAGCTGCCCGCTTCTCTCCGGAAGCAAGGCGTGTAGGCCGTCATTTTCACCGGCAGGTCGGCCGGTTTTAAAATCACGTCGCGGTAAATATT
>DATKHJ010000084.1:0-2722 GCA_035510335.1 Flavisolibacter sp.
CATAGATATTCCATTTCTTGAAGAAATGGAATATCTGCGTTGTAGGTGTCAGGCCACTTGAAGCGGCCAGACACCTACAACGCCAACACCTGCCTGATTGCTTCTGCCTTCACCATACATTCTTCCCACTCCTGCTCGGCATCGCTGTAAATTGTAATTCCCGAACCAACCTGGTAAGAAAGAAACTGCCTGGTGGCGTTGTACATAATGCTTCGGATGACTACATTAAAATCAAAATCACCGTCGGGATGAATATAACCGACGGAACCTGAGAAAATCCCTCTACTTGAAACTTCGTATTCATCAATCAACTGCATCACCCGGTGCTTTGGCGCACCGGTCATAGAACCCATAGGGAACAGTGCTTCCACAATGTTTGAAAAACACAAGTCCTCTTTTACTTCACCACTTACGGTAGAAATCAGCTGATGAACCTGCGGAAAAGAATAAACGCCAAAAAGCTCATCCACTTTTACCGAGGCCTCCCGGCAAATTTTGGTGAGATCATTTCGTACCAGATCCACCACCATTACATTTTCCGACTGCTCTTTCTGGCTTTGCCGTAGCGCCTGTTTTAGCTTGTCATCTTCTGCAGCCGATTGCAGGTTGCGTTTGCTGGTTCCTTTAATTGGTTGTGAGTAAACACGGCCGCCTTTTTTCGCCAAAAACCGCTCGGGACTGGCACAGAGTAGATATTTATCGTGCAAGCGGTAGAAGGCAGAAAACGGGTTGGGCGACACCCGCATTAGGTTTTCAAAACAGGCAAACGGATCGATGTCAACCCCGCTTGCCGAAAACTCCTGGCAGAAGTTGATTTCATAGCAATCGCCACGCTGAATATGTGCCTGCAATTGCCGGATCTTCTGCATGTACGCTTCTTTGCTGAGGGAAGGATTAACAGCAATTGCGGAAGGCGCAGATGCTTTAGATTCAAAGGGAGTTGCAACAATTTCCGCGAAGATTTTTTCCGGGTGAGTGCCGTGAATGGTCACTTGATTGCTGCCTACTTCCAGCACCACCTGCGGGTGAAAAAAATAAAAAAGCGGGAACCCGATTTTATCTTCTTTTGATAAGGAAAGCTGATGTGCCGGGTGCTGGAGTTCGTACGACAAATGGCCGAAAGCCCACTCCTTCCTTTTTAAAAATTCATCAGCGGTTTTAATGTCAGTGCCTTGCACAAAGTCATACACACCTACACCAACAAGGCATTCGGCTTGGTGTGGCTCAAAACCGTACCGCTGGTTATCGAGGTAACAAAAAATGCTGAACGGCCTTAGCCAGTTCAGCATTTTTTTCTTGAACTCTGAAACATGATCCAGCGGGAAACTTTGGTATTCCAGTGTTCGTATCAAGGGAGAATTAATAATCGTCGTCGTCGTCAAAACCACCGCTGGCGCTGTCGTTAAACAGGTCCATGTCGTTGAAATCTTCTTCTTCCTCTACTTTAAAGTCCTCGTCTTCATCTTCGTCCTTGCTTTTGCCTTTGCGTGATTTTGGCACGTCAAATTCATCAAAGTCAGGATCCCAATCCTCATCTTCTGCTTCTTCGCCATCTACGTCATCATCTTCATCATCCTCGTCGTCTTCGCTCTTTGCTTTGCCACCTTTTTTTGGCGCTGCATCTTCGTCATCCAGATCGTCTTCCTCTTCTTCTTTTTTTGGCTTGCGGCCTTTTGCCCGTGCTATCAATGTATCAACCAGGGTTGTGCCTGATGAAATTTCCTCTACTAAGATTTCTGCTACCATAACTGTTTAACTATTGTCGCTGTAAAATTTGTTCATGGATGGCAATCCGCCAAATTTTTAAAACTTTTTTTTCTGCTTATATTTTGATGATCTGATCGCGACCCGGACCGTTGGAAATATACTTTACTTCCACACCCAATGTGCGGTTGATAAAGGCAATGTATTCGCTCATTTCCGTTGGCAATTCACCTGGGTTTTTCAGGCGGGTTGAATCCTGGTTCCAGCCTTTCAAAGCCTGGTAAACAGGCTCAATGGCAGTATGCGTCATCTGGAAAGGAATCTCGTTCGTCTCTTTCCCGTTAATCTTGTAAGACGTACAAACTTCCAGCGTTTCAAACGCATCCAGCACATCGGCTTTTGTCATTACAATTTGCGTGCAGCCATTCAGCATGCAGGCATAATGCAGGGCCACCAGGTCCATCCAGCCACAACGGCGCGGACGACCGGTAGTAGCACCAAACTCGTTACCGATTTTGCGCAGCTTCTCGCCTGTTTCGTCTTCCAGTTCGGTTGGGAATGGACCGCTACCAACTCTTGTACAATAAGCTTTGCTTACACCAATCACTTCTTTTATTTTTTGTGGTGCAATGCCCAAGCCGTTGCACACACCGGCAGAAATTGTATTGCTCGAAGTCACAAACGGGAACGTACCAAAATCAATATCCAGCATGCTTCCCTGTGCGCCTTCGGCCAACACTTTTTGCCCCTGGCTGATACGGTTGTTGATGAAGTATTCGCCGTTAACGATGTTGAGCGATTTCAAGAACTCGATAGCGTCGAAAAACTCTTCTTCCCAGGCAGAAATATCTTCGTTGAAATTGTAGTTATCCAGCAGCTTTTGGTGCTTCAGGCGCAGCTTGATGTATTGCTGTGTAAAACTTTTGTGCAGCAGGTCGCCAACACGCAAACCATTGCGGCCGGTTTTGTCCATGTAAGCCGGGCTGATGCCTTTTAGCGTTGAACCAATCTTGCCCTC
>DATKHJ010000085.1:0-7464 GCA_035510335.1 Flavisolibacter sp.
TGGCGGTGGTTACAACAAAGACCGCGATCGCAAACCACGTTATTAATTGGTCAATAAAAACGAATGATAAAAAAAGTGCTCCCGGCACTTTTTTTCATTTCGGGCATAGCTTACCTTGTACAGGCGGCAGCTTTCAAGAGAAGAACTGCCGCACCAGCTAAATTGTAACAGCCAATTTTTATTACACATGACAACCACTGCTACTACACCCGACGACTATGTTGCTTCGCTGCCCGAGGAACGCCGCGAGGCGATTGAAAAGCTGCGAAAAAGCATTAAAAAAACTTTGCCCAATGGCTTTGCTGAAACAATACAGTACGGCATGATCAGTTGGGTGGTGCCGCATTCAAAATACCCGGCCGGTTATCACTGCGATCCGAAACAAGCCTTGCCTTTTGCCAGCGTGGCTTCACAAAAGAATTTCATTTCTTTCTACCACATGGGCCTCTACAGCATGCCGGAGCTGATGGATTGGTTTGTGCAGGAATATCCAAAACACAGCAGCGCAAAGCTCGACATGGGCAAGAGCTGTATTCGTTTTAAAAAGCCGGAACAGATTCCGTACGAACTGATTGGTGAGCTGATGAAAAGGTTAACGGCAGATGAATGGATTGCCGTGTATGAACGCATCTTAAAAAAATAACAGCGTTCCAATTGCATTGTATGAACGGCTCAATCAAATAATTGATTGAGCCGTTTTTTATGTACCAGAAGCCATTGCTACTATTGGGCTTTTGTTGCGTCGCACTCTTGTACGGCTGGTAATTCTATTCTGCGTTTCGAAACACAAAGAACACGAAGATTAGTATGAAGAGCACAAGGCCTTGTGCTTTAAAACGAAAAAAATCGAACACAAATTCATCTTCTATTTCGTCTCCGATCTTGAATTCAACAAGCCTTCCGGCACACTCAGCTCACCTGTTTGCGCATCAATCAACCCGTTTCGTTCGTCTTCAATGTTAGTGGCCTGCGTGTACACATCACCGGCAATGCCCCGCTTCCGCAATTCATCTTTAAATGCTTTTATCAGCGCCGTTCTTTCATCTGAACCCTTTGGTCCGCCATAATCCGAGAATCCAAACCCGCCCCATTCACTAATGACCAGCGGCACTTGTTTGCGGTAAAAAAACGGGTCGCCAACCACCAGCGGAAATGCTGCCACACCTTCCATTTTGCCGCCCACAATTTCATCCAATAATTGCCTCCAGCGGTCAATGTCCGGTGTGTAAAGATGGGCCGTCAGCAAATCTGATTTTAACCGACCAGTGTAGGAAATGTGCTGCCATCCGTCGTTATCAACCACTAAAAACTGTGGGTGTGCTAACTGCATAAAATGATAGGTGTCGATAATGTATTGCCTTGTTTCCGGGTTGGTGGCAATGTCCTGCGCACCCCAGTCTTCGTTGTATAAACTCCAGATCACAACCGAAGGATGCGTGCCAATCAGCGCCAGCATACGCATCAGTTCTTCGCGGTGAGCCTTGCGGCTGCGCTGCGAAGAACTGTGTGGCGACGGCACTTCTACCCACAACAACAACCCCAGCTGATCGGCCAGGTTGTAAATGCGCGGATCGACTCCGGCAATGTGTATGCGTACGAGGTTACAACCCAGGGCCTTCATCGCATACATGTGGCTTTTGATTTCTTCGTACGTAGCCGTTCCCGGCTGGTACAAAATGCCATCGAGGTAAACAGGTTGATTATTCAGGTAAATGCAACAACCCCGGGCCTCTATCTTTCGCAAACCAAAATGCGTTTCAATGCGTGCCGTGTAGCCGGTTCCATCAATCAGTTCGGCAATCAATACATACAGATTGGGTTCTTCCGGCGACCAGAGTTTTGCATTGGAAACTTCTATCACCACCCGCTGTTGCTTCTCGCCGGCATCAAGCTTCAGCGGGAAGTCGTCTGTTGCAATGGGCTCACCATCGGTCTCCTTTTGCCGGTATATTTTCAATCGAAGAATGTAATTGCCCGGATCGTGAATGCGTGTTGTAAGATTGAATCGTACCAGGTTGTCTTCTACAATACTCACCACACCTACACGGGAACGAAGGCGGTTGCGTTCAACCGTTTCCAGCCACAGGCTCCGCACCGCACCGGTGTAGGTTTGGTACCAGATGCCGCCGCGTTTGTACACATGGCTTTCCTGCTTGCCACGTGGAATATCGGCGTCCATGGTATCGGCAATGCGAACGGTGAGCCGGTTGGTTGGCCGCAGGTCCGAAACTTCAAGCTCGTAAGAAAAAGAAGTGTACTCGCCGGTATGAATTTGCTCGCCTTCAATGGTGCTTAATAATTTTCCGTTGAGCCAAACCATGGTTTCGTAACCGCAGGCGCCAAACGTAAGTTGCAGCAACGAATGTGTGCCGCCGTTGTCTTCGGCCAGTTGCGGCAACGGAAATTCCCGCTCGTACCACGCTACCACTTTATCACGCCAGCGTTCTTTCAACCCGGCTTTTTCCATGTGGCCTTCAATAGAGCCGGGCCACTCTGCCGTTGATGTATAAAGATGACCCAGGTACCACCGTTCGGTGATGCCGTTGTCTTCGGTATCAACGGCAAATTTCCAGATGCCATCAAGTAGGATAAACGAGTTGGACCGAAGCACCGCACGGGGCAGTGGGTTTACAAAATCTTCGTTGGCCGACCCTTCGGATTGTGTACGGGTGAGGCTGTAATTGGGATGATGTTGCTGCATACGAAGATGGGTGTATGCGAATTTTGGGCCAGTGGAGGGGGAAGGTTAATAAGTTGATACGTTAATAGGTTGATACGTGGATGAAGTACTTGCGTATCAACTTGTGGCCGTACTTTGCCGCATGGTCAAGAGCAATGAGTTTCGGTTGTGCAATTACCTGATGCACAAAACAGGTGTACGCATTTTAACGGTGCCCTGCAGCTTTCAGCATTTTGGGTTAATGGAAAAAGATGGCGGAAAGGATTTATTCCCGGTCGTGTTATCGCCAACGGTGCTCGAGAAATGTGGCTTTGCTGAAAATAAAAAATATGCGTTGCTGCCCGAGAGCCGCGAATTTATTTTGGTGCTGCCGGTAATGGGCAGCGGCGAAACGGAGATCAGGGCTTATGTAAAAAATAACAAGGAATGTTTTGGAAGAACAATGATGAACAACCTGCCGCTAAGCAATAATTTTTATCACCTGCATCAGTTGCAAAATCTTTATTTCTCGCTAACGGGAAATGAATTAGAAGTGAAGCTTTGATGTTTTTTCGCACAGAGGGAAGGAGGAAAGGAGAATGGGAATATTCTTCTCTTTAGCTCCTTTGCTCTGTGCGACATCTATCTCTAATAATAGAAGTTTACTTCATTGCAAGAGGCACTTTTGCACTTACTTCGCAACCGCAATTTTAATTTTCCTTCCTTTCAGTTTCTCTTCTTTAATCAACTGCAGCGTATGGCTCACTCTTGATTTGCGAAGCGCAACAAACGAGAAAAAATCTTTTACTTCAATCACGCCAATGTCTTCTTTTTTAAGTTCTCCTTTTTTGGTGAAGAAGCCCACAATGTCCACTTTGTTCACCTTGTCTTTTTTTCCTGCCGCAATAAACATGGTTGTCCATTTTGGTTTTTCGGGAAGCGGGTTATCGGTTTGCAGCTCTATTTTCTCCGGCGGTGCAGAAAGATAGCCGGGCACTTTTTCCTCGTCGTTTAAAAGAAGAATGGCAGTGCCGCTTTTGTCCATGCGGGCCGTGCGGCCGTTGCGGTGAGTAAAAATTTCTTCTGTTGTGGGCAGATGATAGTGAATGATGTAACGGATGTTTGGAATGTCAAGGCCACGAGCAGCAAGATCGGTTGTTACCAGGAAGTTCACGCTGCCGTTGCGAAACTTTGCCAATGCCACTTCACGGTCGCGTTGCTCCATTGAGCCATGGTAAAATGTGTTGATGATCCCTTTCTCTGAAAGCAGGTTGCTCACTCTTTCCACCGACTCGCGGTGATTGCAAAAGATGATGCTGGATCTTGCACCAACATGGCAAAGCAGCCGGAACAAGGTTTCTATTTTGTCCTTCTCCGGCGAATGAACCACCTGTACGCTAAGCGCTTCTTTTGTTTCGTTTTCGGGGAGAAAATTCAGCTTCTCTGCATCGGCCATTTGCAAAAAGTCAGGAATATCCACGGCTTCCGTGGCCGATGTCAGCATGCGTTTTTCTACTCCGGGAAGCGAAGAGATGATAAAGGAAATCTCTTCTACAAAACCGGCTTCCAGCGATTTGTCAAATTCATCCAGCACAAGCGTATGAATAGTATCAGTGGTGATATTATTGCGACGAATATGATCGGCCAGCCTGCCGGGTGTGCCAATTAGCAAAGCCGGCGGTTGCAGCAGGTTGTTTTCTTCTATTTCGCGTTTGTGTCCTCCATAGCAAGTGGTTACCTTAAAGCCAGTGCCCATCGTTTTAAACACGCTTTCAATCTGCAGGGCAAGTTCACGCGAAGGAACAATAATCAGCGCCTGCGACTTCTTGTTTTCTTTGTTCAGTCCGTGCACAATGGGTAAAAGAAAAGCCAGTGTTTTTCCCGAACCGGTTGGCGAAAGCAGCACAAGGTTTGGCTGTTGCGAAAAGCTTTCCACGGTAGCGGTCTGCATTTCGTTCAGCGCCTCAATGCGAAGATTGGTAAGAATAGTTTCCGTTGAAAAATGAGAAGACATTCGCAAAAGTACAACTTGTGCCGCCAGCAGTTCGTTAATAGGGTTTGTGAGTTAATAAGTTGATACGTAAAAGCATCACGCTGTGTGGGTCAGAAAACACTACGTATTAACCTATTAACTTCTCAACGTATCAACGTATCAACCTCTTCACCACTCAACCATTCCCCAGACTCTCCCCTCCCTCATCACTCGCCAGCTTTTCCTCCAGTTCTTTTTTCTTTTCCATTCGCCGGAAGATGCGGTTCCAGCGTTTTTGCCACACAAGGCCAATGTGTTCGGATGGAACTTCAATGCCCAGTAAACTGCCCCAGGGCTTCATGCCATCTACCCGGTCGAACACAATTTTTAGTACGCCAATAAGCGGGATGGATAAGAACATGCCCGACACCCCCCACAGTGCACCACCCAGCAACACGCCAATAATAGAGATCAGCGCATTCACCTGCACCTTGCTGGAAACCACCCGCGGCATCAGGATGTTGTTGTCAAAAAACTGGATAACGAGATACGTAGCAATCACCGCCAGTTGCCCCGAAAACCCATCACGGGTAATGGTCACCATCAGGATGGGCAGGGCAATGGCAATCAGCCCACCGATATAAGGTATCAGGTTAAGAATGCCGCCAATCACGCCAATTACAATCGCCGAAGGCACACCAATAACCAGCAGCGCAATGCTGTTCAGCACCGAAACAATTACGGTTTCCAGCATCAGCCCCTGCATAAAACTTTGCACGGCCGATTTTGTCTGGCTCAATATCTCTGCCACCCGCAATGAATGTTTTTCAGAAAAGAGTTCAAACAAAAAATTCAGCATGAGTGGCTTGTAATAAAGCAGCAAAAAAACATAGGTGGGAATGAGCAGCACTACGCTGATGAATGTAAGCACCGGGCCAACCGTGTTTTTCAACATGTCGCCGCCCTCGCCATTTAGGCTGGCGGTAAGTGCCGCCACCTGTTTGTCAATGTTGAATCCGAATTTTTCTTTTGCCCAGAACTGCAGCTCTATCAGCAAGCCTGATAGCTTTTGTTTGATCTGCGGAAGGCTGTCGAGAAATACGCTGATTTGCGTGGAGAGAAAATAAAACAGCCCCGCTACTACAACAATCGCTACCAAAAGCGTAAGCAGGATGGCTGGTATTTTGGGCATAATTTTCTCAAACCGGGTATAAAGTGGATTGAGCAAAATGGCAATAAGAACGGAAAAGGCCACCGGCACCAGGATGTCGCCCAACACGTAAAGAATCCATACGCTAAGGACAAGTCCCAGTAAAATTGCGGGCACTTTTATGTAAATGGGATACTCGTCTTCTTTAATTGTGTCTGGCATTGTGGTTTGTTGCCTTAGTCCGTACAAAACCAATACCATCAGTCGCAAGCCTGGTTGGTTGCGACACCAGGCAACGAAGAAAGTCTGGGCCGAAAATTTGTACGGAGTAAATTTGCCGCGAAAACGTTTTCAGTAAAAGAGAGAAGAAGAGGTTTCTGTACCGCTCTTAACTCCTGAATTGTTAAAGACGATTTCCGGCTGTGGCTGCCGGTTCATTTTAACAAACCGCCACAAGTTGTGGCCTTATTTTTTGTAAGCCATAGCCGATAACCATTCTGTCAAATCTTAAAACAACACTATGAAAAGGTTAGTTCTACCCCTGTTCGTTGCCTTCCTGCTGCCACTTTCATTTTCCTGTAACACCTTAAAAAATTACATGCTCACCGAGCAGGATGCCGCTGCTGCCATTCGGCAGATGCTGCAGCTGGGTGCACAGGGCAACCTGCAAGGCGCTTTTACAAAAGATGCTGTGATGGGTGCCATCTTCCCGGAGAACCTCCGCAAAACATTAAATACGCTTCAGCAATTGGGACTCACCCCGGAGATTGATCGGTTTACAACAACTATGGCAAGTGCAGCCCAGCAAACTGCTACCAATTCAGTTCCCATCTTTCTAAATGGCATCAGTCGCATGTCGCTTACCGATGCTATTCGCATTGTAAAAAACGGCGGTACATCGGCTACCGATTACCTGCGCAGCTCTGTTGGTTCCGAACTGCGTTCTTCTATTCAGCCCGTGATGCAACAAGCCTTGAATGAATACAAGCTTGCCGAGCAGTGGGACAAAATTATTAAGCCGGCAAAAGCCCTGGTTGGCGACCGCCTGAACCTTGACCTTGCCAATTTAATGGCAGGACTGGTAAGCGAAAAAATGTTTCAAAAGCTGGCCGAAACCGAAGCGCAGGTGCGTACCAATGCTGCTGCCCGTACAACGCCATTGTTGCAACGGGTATTTTCGGGAACATGGAACTAGTGCATGAATAATGAATAAAAAGAATGAGTGATGAAGGCTTCATCACTCATTCTTTTTTATAGAAAGACAAATAGAGTTTTGGGCAGAATAGACTTGCCTTACAACAGTTTTCGGCTTGCTGCAATTGATCAATCGAACATTATATTTGTTACCTGTAAAAAACAACCATGAACGACTACGCTATTTTTGATGCCTGCCGCAACGGCGATGTAGCCATCCTGGAGAAACTGTACCAGGAAAACCCGGCGGTTGTAAATGCGGTTGATGCAAAGGGCTTTACGCCTTTGATTCTTGCGGCGTATAATAATCAGAAAGAAGTGGTTGATTTTTTACTGTCGCACGGCGCCGCTGTTGATGCACAGGATGCGGCTGGTAACACGGCACTCATGGGTGTTTCGTTTAAAGGTTACCAGGATATTGCCAGGGCGCTGATTGATGCCGGGGCTGATGTTAATTTACGCAACAGCAACGGGGCTCCTGCCCTTACG
>DATKHJ010000086.1:0-17043 GCA_035510335.1 Flavisolibacter sp.
GGCCAGTGTATCTATTTTTTTCCGGTGCAGAAACCAGTCTGTTTCGTCTGTGTCGGTCTTTTCTTCTTCAGCGGTTTCAATTTCAAAATAATAGACAGAAGGCTTGTAAAACGAAACGTAGATCTTTTCGCCGGTGCTGTCGTTTTCAACCAAATGATCGAGCTGCTTTCCGTTGTCAATCAACGAATCATCATCATTATCGGCGTTGTATCCTCCGCGAAGCGCATTCGATGGAAACATGTCCAGTTTTCTTTTTTTGTAAAGCGGCACAGGCGTTTTTACTGTGTAGAATAAAGCTGTATCCGTTTCTGCCTTCGCTTCGCCATACGTAAACGGTTTTACCTGGAAGGAATTGATGAATTGCTGCATGCCCTTGTTTTCCTGTGCAGCTTTTGCCACCAACGTGTAATACCGCGGGCCATTGATCAGGAACCGAACCTTCGCCACCGAGCTATCTTTAAAACGATAGGCCACATCCAACGCCGGGTAACCACCTGCCATGGCAGGATTGCGGCTTAATTGGCGCTCCACAAAATCAGACGACGCAAAACTTTCTTCCATCAAATTCAGGTCGAAGGAATCTTCTTCCAAAAAATCGTGGTTATGCACGTCGGTGCGCAAAATGGCGAAGGCTGTTTTGCTGGCAACATCGTACGTGGCGTACTCCCTGTTCTTTGCTTCAAAAACCATGGGTTCCTGCGGCAACTCCACTTCAAAGCCACCAATAGATGGTTTGAACTTTTTCCAGTTGGCCGTTGTCGCCTCCGGCTTCAGTTCTTTCAACTGAATGGAATTGAAAAACTGGGACGCTTCTGTTCCCAACGTAACATAGGTTCCATTGCCGCTCATTTTAAAAATCAATATTTCAAACGGCGTTACAAAAATGTGGTAGCGCTGGTGATCGCCGCGGCGGGTGCGGTTGCTGATGTCAAAACCGCGGTAGCCGTTTCTGACGATTGTTTTGCGGCTGAGAATTTTACCAGGAATGTTTTCATACAACACACTGTCTATCTTCCGCTCCACCTGCGCTTCTGTATGGCCCAGGATGGCAGCGTTGGTAAGAATGCGGGTGACCATGTAATAGCTGCCGTTTGTCATATCGGCATACTGCTTCATGTTGGCGCCTCCGTACGATGGTCCAAAGCTGAATAGTTTTCCCGGAACGTTTACCGTGTAAAAGCCGTCTTCAGATGTTTGTTTGGAAAACTGCACCGGCACCCTGATTTTTTCGATGGCGTCTTTGTGCAGGTTGTCGCGGGTTTTCATTTTAATGGGACGCAACGTATAGCCCATTTCCCGCAACATTTCAATAACACCACGCTGGCCGGGCAGGTGCGCCGCACCAACACCTACAAAAAGCGTTTGTCCTTTTTTCAAAATAGAATCAATCGACTTTGCCTGGATCTCGTTGCGCTTGTACATGAACTTTTCATCAAAGGCCGCCGAGCGGCTGTTTGCCTTGTTGATAGTGTCCAGCAGGTCAAGGTTGCCGGTGCGGTAGGCTTCTTCCAGGTGGCGAAAGGATAAATCCTCGTCCACATCGTAGCCTCGCTCTTTTTTGGGCTTTTCTTTGGCGGCATCGGCATAGGCTTCTTTCACCAGTTGCATGCTGCCGTCAAAATCTTCTACCCCGCAAACCTTTTTTCCCAGCTTTTTACCAGCCTGGAAAATGTGCAGGTCCAGGTAAGTGTCTTCTTCAAAATCAGCGGAATATTCTGAATTGCTGCGGTACAAAAAATTATTGATCACGGAAGGATTGCTGTAAAGCGCCGCTTCCATCATTTTTTCGTACGAGGTAAGCTTGATGGAATTAATGGAAAGATAGTCCCGCGGTTCGGCGTAGCTGCTGGAACGGAAACCCCGCATCATGCGCATGTACTCGCCCATCATGTCGTACTTCGAGAAATCTTCCTGCCAGGTACCGGGATTGGTTTCCAGCGCCACCACCTGTGCGGCTTTAATGCCGAGATAAAATGAATCGGAAAGATTAAACGCCATTTTGCTGCTCACATGCATGGTACCAAACAGGTAGGATGGCTTGGCCATGCCCTTCCCTTTGATTTCCCACAAAAGGCTGGGGTATTTATTGGGTTTTATTTTGTTGGTTGATTGAGAAAAAGCGGGGCTAAGAAGCAGCAGGCCGAGAAGCGCACAAATCAGGTGTTTCATGATACAGCGGTCGTTGACATTTAGCTATGAAGATAAGCGAAAGCGCTGCGGAAAAGGAGGCGCCGGAAAATATTTTTAGCTAAAAAAGAGAAATCCCCTATTTTTGCGGCCTTTATTATGCGAAATTGACCATACTCCGGTGCCGTAAGACCAGAGCAAAGAGGTCAAAAGAGCAAAGGAGTAAATGAGAACCCTTCTCTGACTCTTTACCTCTTTTCTTCCTTTCTTCTCTTTCCAGTACGTTCCGTAGTTACGTCTCCTTCCATTTAACTATTAATAGCACAAAACAGCCCATGAAGCTTTCACAGTTTAAGTTCGACCTTCCGCTGAACCTAATCGCCCAACATCCTGCTAAAAAACGTGAAGATGCCCGTATGATGGTGGTTAACCGCAAAACGGGAGAAATGGAAAACAAACATTTCCGCGACATTCTTGACTACTTTGATGACAAAGATGTGTTTGTGGTGAACAACACCAAGGTTTTCTCGGCCCGCATGTACGGCCGCAAAGAAAAAACCGGTGCCAAGATTGAAGTGTTCCTGCTGCGTGAATTAAACAAAGAGCATCGCCTGTGGGATGTGATTGTTGATCCCGCAAGAAAAATCCGTGTGGGCAACAAACTTTACTTTGGCGATTCGGAAGAACTGGTTGCCGAAGTGATTGACAACACCACGTCCCGTGGTCGTACCATTAAATTTTTACACGAAGGCACGGAAGAAGAATTTAAAGCCGTGCTGGAAAAATATGGTGAAACGCCGCTTCCGAAATACATCAAGCGCAAGCCCGATGACGAGGACCGCGAACGTTACCAAACCGTTTACGCGAAGTACGAAGGTGCGGTGGCCGCTCCTACTGCCGGTCTGCACTTCAGCCGCGAACTGATCAAGCGTTGCGAGATCAAAGGCATCCGGTTTGCCGAGGTAACCTTGCACACCGGTTTAGGAACCTTCCGCCCAATTGAAGTGGAAGACCTGAGCAAGCACAAGATGGATGCGGAATACTACCGCATTGACGACCCGGCGGTGAAAGTGGTAAACAAGGCAAAAGAAACAACCCGCCGCGTATGTTCTATCGGCACTACAACCATGCGTGCCATGGAAAGTTCGGTAACAGCGCAGGGACTTTTAAAACCATCGGAAGGCTGGACCAACATGTTCATTCATCCGCCGTACGATTTCAGCATTGCTGATTCGCTGGTTACCAATTTTCACCTGCCAAAAACAAGCCTTCTCATCATGACCTGCGCTTTTGCCGGTTACGACCTGACGATGGAAGCTTACAAAAAAGCCATTAAGGACAAGTATCGCTTCTTTAGCTATGGCGATGCGTTGCTGGTGATTTAAGAACCCATTCATCTGAACCATGATTTGGGTGGATGAATAAGATTGATAAGAAATAAAAAGAGTCGTTCATTGCTGAACGACTCGTTCGTTATAAAGATGTTTCGATTTCTTGCTAATCCTCAAAATCCACCCAAATCACGGTTCGAAAATTACAACCCAAACAACCCGCTGTTCAATGCCTGCAGCACACGGGTTTTGTCGGCAGAACCAACCAGGATGGAAATGTTGTGAGCACTGCCGCCATAAGACACCATGCGCACATCAATGTTTTGCAGGGAATCAAATACCTTCTTCAGTGTGTCCGGATGTGCGGCGATCTCTGCTCCTACAATGGAAACAATTGATTGGCCTTTGTCAACACTAACATTGCTGAATGTTTCCAGTTCCTTTACAATTTCAGCGAGTGAGCTGTCATTGTCAATCGTCACCGAAACCGCTACTTCCGAAGTAGTGATCATGTCAATTGGCGTGCGGTATTTTTCAAATACTTCAAACACCTTTCTCAAAAAGCCATACGCCAGCAACATGCGGCTGCTTTTGATGTTAACGGCTGTAATGCCATCTTTTGCGGCCACCGCCTTTACACCCAGGGCTGCGGGTTCTTCCTGGATGATAGTACCCTTCGCTTCAGGCTCCATGGTGTTCAGCAACTTCACCGGAATATTGTATTGCTGCGCCGGCCAGATAGAAGCCGGGTGCAGAATTTTGGCACCGAAATAGGCAAGCTCCGCCGCTTCGTCAAAGCTTAGTTGTTCAATGGGAATGGTTTTATTGACGATGCGTGGATCGTTGTTGTGCATGCCGCTGATATCAGTCCAGATTTCGCAAACAAAAGCGTTAGCCGCAGCCGCAATAAGCGACGCACTGTAATCGCTTCCACCGCGTTTCAGGTTGTCCACTTCTCCCCTGGCGTTGCGGCAGATATAACCTTGCGTAACGAAAAGTTTTTGTGAAGCATGGTTTGCCAAGATGCTTTTTAATTTTTCTCTGATCACTTCTACCTGCGGCTCGTCGTTGGCATCAATGCTCATGAAATCGAGCGCCGGCAACAGGTGATGCGCAATGCCCTTCTCACCCAGGTAAATGCTGAATAGTTTGGTAGAAAGCAATTCGCCCTGCGCAAGAATGTCTTTGTTCAGCGCTTCGTTGTAAGAGATGCGCAGGATGATGTTGAGAAACTCGAAATGCTCTTTCAATACCTCTTCTGCTTTGGCAGTGGCTTCGGGTGTTTTCACCAGCTCCGTGATGAAAGCCTTGTACTGGTTGTGCAGCGCATCAATCTTTTCCTTGGCTTCTGTTTTCTTGCCCTGCGCTAAAAGTGTTCCTATTTCAACCAGGCTGTTGGTTGTACCGGAAACGGCGCTCAGTACAACAATTTTTGGTTCCTGGTCTTTGGTAATTAAACTGGCAACTTCGTGCATGCGGTGCGGTTTACCTACGGAGGTACCGCCGAACTTCATCACTTTCATGTTTGCGGGAAGAGTTTTGATGAGGCGCAAAGATAGTTGTGTCAATTGTTTATGTTGCCTGTACTTTCAGGTGCAGCCCAAATTTGTCCGCCAGGGATTGAAGGTCTTCTACCACAGCCCCCAGCAAGGGAATCCCATTGGTGCGGCGTTCGGCTTCCATCTCTCGTTCGGGATCGCCGGGAATAACGACTTTCTCAAACCCTTCTACCGTTTTTGCTGAACGGAAGCGTTCTATCCAAAGGTCCATGTGTTGTTTAAATTCTTCTGCCGGGCGAAATGCATCGATGCGCATAGCTCCGAAGAAGTGACCAATGCCTTTTCCCGGCATCCCGGTTGGCATGGGTACATAGGCTGGGAACGGCGGCACCCACGGACCATAATTGGCACCACTTAATACCGCTGAAAAAATATCAACAATGGCACCCAGCGCATAGCCTTTGTGACTGCCGTGCTCACGGTCGCCGCCGAGGGGTAATAAAGCACCTCCGGTTTTCAGTTCATGCGGGTCGGTGGAGGGATTGCCGGTTTTGTCCTGTATCCACCCAAGCGGCGCTGCGGCGCTTTTGCGCTGCAGAATTTCCAGCTTTCCATTAGCGGCGGTGGTCGTTGCCATATCGGCCACAAATGCCGGCTGAGTTCCCGCCGGAACGGCTACGCAAATAGGGTTTGTGCCCAGCAGTCGCTCAACAGAAAACGTTGGTGAAACCAGGGGGCTGGCATTGGTCATGCAAATGCCGATCATGTCTTCTTCCAGGGCCATCATGGCGTGGTAACCGGCTATGCCGAAATGATTGCTGTTTTGCACACTCACCCAACCCGTGCCCACTTGCTTTGCCTTGTCAATGGCAATTTGCATGGCTTTTGGCGCCACCACTAGTCCCAGGCCACTATCGCCATCAACCGTTGCCGTAGAAGGCGTTTGGTGAAGAATAGAAATTTGCGGTGTTGCGTTTACCCGGGCCGCATCCCACAGTCGTACATAGCCGCTTAAACGGGCAATGCCGTGCGAATCGACACCACGCAGATCAGCCGAGAGGAGAACATTGGTGGCAAGGATTGCATCTTCTTCGCTGCAGCCGATTTTCAGGAAAATATTTTTGGAGAAGGCGAACAACTGTTCATAGGAGAAATGGGTAACACTCATGGGTGCAAAGATAGGCGGGCTCCCTAAATACCGGCCCGACCCCGCCCCAAAGGAGAGGGCCACCGGCAGTACAGGAGGCCAGTTCTAGCTAGTGTTCCTTTTAACTCAAACTTTCTTTCAGAGCAAGTGGATTTCATGCAAAGGAGAAAAGAAACAAAGCCGCAATTAAATTTACTCTCTGTGTGTGCCTATCTTCTTTTCTCTGCTTCTCCGTGGTAAAAAATAAAAAATCCAACCAACTTGCTGATTGAGTCCTTAAACTATCATAAAAAAGCAAGTGTCTGTGTTTTGAAAGACCCTCCTTTGGCGGGTTTGGGGAGGCTGTTATTTCCCACTTTCGGTAAATAAAAAAAGCTCCCGTCTCCGGGAGCTTTTTCTTACACTACTGTGTATTTAGAATGGTAGATCGTCTGCCACATCATCAACTACACCGGCAGGCTGCGAGTTGCTTTCCTGCTGACGGGAAGGAGCGCTGTCCTGGTAGCCACCGCCACCGGCGTTATCTCCTTTGCGGCCCAGCAACTGAACTTCACGTACACGCATTGACAAAGAAGCACCGGCGGTACCGTCGTTGCGGGTAAAAGAACGTACCTCGGGAGCACCTTCCACAAACACCTGCGTTCCTCTTTGAAGATAAGGCGCAATGGCGGTGCGGTCGGTCCAGTAAGCGCAGTCAACCCAGGTTGTTTTCTCCTGGTTGTTGCCTTGGCTGTCGCGGTACTTTTCAGTGTGTGCCACGGTAAAGTTGATTACATTCTTACCGTTAACTGTGTTAACGACGCAATCTTTTCCCAGATTGCCGATTACTTGCATTTTAATCATAGTGCTCAAAAATTAAATCGTATAAAAAACTAATTAATGGTACAAGATAAGAAAAAGGCCGCAGAAATATGGAATGCCGGCGGGGTTTTAACGACAAGTTTTCCACCGAAAAAAGGCCGCTTTTTCAAGCCCGAATTAGTACACTGTGGAGTCGGGCAGCAGCGGCAATTGCTGGTTGAATTGCCTGTTTAACAGCACCCGAAACTGGTTTACATTTGACATGCCGCTGTAATAACCTTGGTAGTTTTTCTTGGGCAGGTAAACAGCTGCCAGGTTAGAAAAATGAAGGCGACCAAACTTCTGCCAGTCATCGGTACGGGCACCATGATCACTCAGAAGCAAAATGATGGGTGGCCGCTCCGACGATTGCAAAATTGACCTGACTGCAGAAATCAACTGCTTGTTTGTATAAAGATGATAAGAACGGTATTGCGAGGAAAGGGAACCGGTATCTTTTAAAATCTGGCCATCTTCATTGAACAGGTAAGGCGCATGCGGCATCAAAAAATGCGTGTAAACAAACTTTGGTTTGTCGCCTTTCTGTTTAGCGGTTGCAAGCAAGTTTTGCAGTGTGATGGCATCGCGGAACAGGTCAATTTTTCGAACAAGCTCCTGAATCTGGCTCACCCTCTCCGTCTCAATTGAGTAACCACTGGCAGCAAGTAAATTGTGCACTACGTAGGTTGCATGAGAGATAAATGAATACTGCGTTAAAAGCACCGCGCCTGTTTTAAAATAACCTGTTGGCTGTTTTGGCAGTTGGTCATCAATTGTAAAAATCGAGTTGTTGATAAGCTGATAGCCCTGGTTTTTAAAAAAGGAAGTGACACCGGTTGGGTTGAAGGATGCGTGCAGATCCACATCTTTTTCGATGGTCACATAATTCATTCGTAACACCGACGACATCGAAACATTGGTGGACGTGTAGTTGCTGAACGAGCTATCAACAACATGAAAGCCAAGACTTCTCAACGTGTCTTCAAACGGCGTATTGTCAAGCCCGAATTGCTCCCGAAGTTGTTTCTTCCCGGCATAGCCATCGGTTACAACCAGGTAAACATCCGGCGTGGGACATTGCGGACAATAGTTAGTTTCTATTACCGCTTTGTTACGGTTTGTGAGATCAATACCAAACGAAATAACTTCTGTGATGATTAACATGAAAAAGACAACATTCAAAAACCTGGTAGCCTTAGAAAACTTTCGTTTTGTTCTCCTTAAGTAAAGAAAAAGAACTACAAAGAGCAGCAGCGCCACAACAGCAATAAAACCAAAGCGTGTAAAAAAAAGCTGGTTTTTCTGCGCTTCCGAAAATTCGTAAACCGTGCTGTAAACTGCATTAAACAACACCAGCGAAGCCGAAAACAAAGCTGCTTTTCTAAAAGAAAGAAAAAAAGAAAAGACAAGTGTCAGTACAGTGGCCCAGATGCTGTATTCAAAAAATAACAGGAGCACATCCTGCCAGGCAACGGAAGCGGAGAAACGCACAAAACCGCGTGTCACAAGAAAGGCAGGACAAAGCCACAAAAACCACTCGTTGTGAAACCGGAGCGCCGAAAGAAATTTCATTCAATAGAAATGTGATCAAAGATAAAGGCCGCAAGCGCATTTGTTTTGCGAACTTCTTATGCTCGCCATCGACGCCAACCCATGAAAGGCAACTGCTGTTCAACTAGTGGCAAACTCCAATCCCGCCTATCTTTGGCGCACTAAAAACCGAACATGAAAAAGATTGCTGTTATTGGCGCCGGAACCATGGGCAACGGAATTGCCCATGTGTTTGCACAAACCGGATTTACCGTTTCCCTGATTGATGTATCGCAAGCGCAGCTCGACAAAGCTCTTCAAACCATTGGCAAAAACTTCGACCGGCAAATTGCCAAAGGAAGCATTGGTGCAGAAGTAAAAGAAGCGGCTTTAAAAAATATCACGGCTCATACTTCGCTGGAAGCCGGTGTAAAAGATGCGGAATTAGTAGTAGAAGCCGCCACCGAGAATACCGATTTAAAGCTGAAAATTTTTCAGCAAATGGATGAATACGCACCAGAGGGTTGCATTCTGGCAACCAATACGTCTTCTATCTCCATTACTAAAATTGCTGCCGTTACCAAACGTCACGATAAAGTGATAGGCATGCACTTTATGAACCCGGTGCCGGTAATGAAACTGGTAGAGATCATTAACGGCTATGCCACAGCAGAAGACGTAACAAATACTATTGTAGAACTAAGCAAACAATTGGGAAAGATCCCCTGCGTTGTGAACGATTACCCCGGCTTTGTGGCCAACCGGATTTTAATGCCCATGATTAATGAAGCCATTTATTCATTGTATGAAGGCGTAGCCGGTGTATCGGAGATTGATACAGTGATGAAGCTTGGCATGGCGCACCCAATGGGGCCTTTGCAACTGGCAGACTTTATTGGCCTGGATGTATGCCTCAGTATTTTAAAAGTATTGCACGATGGTTTTGGCAATCCAAAGTATGCACCGTGCCCGTTGCTGGTGAACATGGTTACGGCCAAAAAATTAGGCGTAAAGTCAGGCGAAGGTTTTTATACTTACACTGCCGGCAGCAAAGACCTGGTTGTAAGCAGCCGTTTTCAATAAAAGGATTAGCACAACTAAAAAAGCCTCCCGCAAAGGAGGCTTTTTTATTCTTATGTGGTTATTTAAAACAATCCGGAGATACCAAAGCTAAACTGGAAATGGTAGTTGTTTGCTTCAGGTGTAATGGGAATGCGGTATTGAAATTGCGTGTGCAATTCGGCTTCATCAAAGATGTTTAATTTAACACCACCACCCAAAGGAAGAATAGCACCGTAAACATTGGTGTATTTGCTTACGCCAACGCCGGCAATCAGGTAGGGATTAAACGTTGTTTTCTCAGGGAACATTTTGAAATGGCCCGAAGCATCTAACTCCAAAAGTGCTTTTTCCCTAGTTTTTTCGCGGCCGGCAAAACCCGGGCTTGTAGAGAACGTGGCACCCGCTGTAGCAGCAAGGTCAATATGCGGTGTCAGGCCTTTGATATAGTTCACAGCAAAGCCATAGGCAAAGCCTTCCGACTTCGCAAACTGCTTGTCTTTTAATACCGAAGAAAGCGAACTGCTTCTGATGCGTTGCGCTGTGGCAAAATCATTAATGATGGCGCTGAAACCAATGCTCTGGCGGCGGACAGGCCTGTCGGTTTGCGCAGAAAGGTTCACCAGAAAAATAGTAAGAGAAAAAAGCGTAGCGACGATCTTCTTCATAAGTGTGTTAGGTTTTGAAAGTGACAAAAATAGTGGGGGGCAGCCGAAAAAGCGAAATAAATTCTGTGAACCAAGGCCTATCTGCCGGCGAATACTTTTTCACGAATGCGCCGGTCTTCCTCGTAAATATCTTCATGAAGGAAAAATTTTCCCTCCTTACCTTCTGCCGTAAAATACCGGATGAAAAGCGGTAACTGTTGCCGTACTTTAATGTATCTTTTTTCTTTTCGCGATAGCCACGAACTCATTGAATCAACCGGTGTGTAATTGGTGGAATCCGCCAGGCTGTCCCGCCGGATTAAATAAACCGCCAGGTCCCGCCATTTTTGCACCCGCACACAACCATGACTTAGTGCTCTCCCCTTTTTGTCGAACAGGTAACGCTGGTTGGTATCGTGCAGGTAAACCGCGTAGGGATTGGCAAAATTAAATTTCAATACACCCAGCGCATTGGCGTCGCCACTACCTTGCACCACTTTATAAGGAATGCTGTTTTTGTACTTAGCCCAGTTAACAGTGTAAGGGCTTATTTCATTACCCTTGCTATCCACAATGCTGTATCCTTTTTTCTGCGTATACCCGGCATTGCGTTTTAGTGCCGGTAAAATTTCTTTTTTAATAATGCTTTCCGGGATCGTCCATTTTGGATACGTAATCATGTCGGAAATAGCGCTGGTTAGCTGCGGCGTTTTTGTTTCCGGCTTTCCGCAAATAATTTTCGACGTTAACACCACGCTGTCGCCCTGTTTCACCTCCATCATATAAGACGGCAGGTTTACCCAGAGATATTCTTCCGGCAACGCCGGCAGCATTTTGTATTTGTCAAGCGTAATGGCTATGCGCAGAAATTTTTCGCGGTCGGTGTTGTTCAACTGCTTTATCAGTTGAGTGGAAAGTTTGCCGTCCTGCTTTAGTTTTTTCAGCTTCTGGTATTTTTTAATTGCTGTTGCCAATGCAAGCGAGTCTGGCTTTTTATCCGGTTCAATATTCAACGAATCTTCTTCGCTGATGCGTTGATAAACCAACCGCCGAAGTACAGTGCTATCTTTTCCTTTGATAAAGGTGTATGACCGCATTTCAGCTTTGGGAAGAAAATTCCGGAGGGCCGTTTTCAATTCGCCATATCCTTTCAGCATCGGTTCAAGCGAAGCGGCAAACGAATCGATAGGCTGCGTACTAAACTGCTGTTTCTGCGCACTGAAATAACCTGCCTGCAAGGCCGTGTCTTTTACCAAAATGCTATCGGCCAACAGGCGGCCAAAACGCAAGTCTTTTACCAATTGAATAAATGCAGAAGTAGAAAGCATATCCGCATAAGCCCATTTGGCGGCATCCAGCTTTGTTTCCTTGGCTGTGTCCTTACGTAATTCGTTTCGCAAACGACTTAAACTACCTGCATAATAATCTGATGGAAACAAGCCAAACAACTGGGAAGAATCAATCAGTTTGAAAAGCGAGTCCGCTTCTTTCCTAAACTCCCCTTCAGATGACCACAGCAGGCCAAACTCATTCTTGCCGTACATCTCTTTCAGCAGTGCGGCGTTTTTCAATTTGATTGAATCGGGAAGTTGGCCAGGATTGTTCAGCAGGTCTTCAATGGTGGTTTCAATCAGGTCTTCCGCCTTTGCATTGATCTCCTCCGGCGTTTCCACAATTTCTTTTTCCTGCACACCCTGTTTTGATTCACAACTGCAAACAATGGCAACCAAAAGCAGCGGCGCCAGGAAAAACCGGCTGACAAACGGCACAAAAGAATATCGGATGAAATTCATAAGTTGCAAGGATGCAAAAAATACGGTTCAATTTAAAATTATTCGCCCTTATTTTTTCCTGTCTTTCGGCGTGTGCCCCGCAACCATCGATGGCGCAGTCACTCGCGGTTATTAAAAAGAAGAAGATTTATACCGAACAAATAGCGAAAGACAGTTTGCAAAAACTCGTGAATCTCTCCCATTGGATACCAACCCTGGTCATTGATCTTCGGTATGCCACGAAAGAAAATTTTACCAGGGAACAGTTGTACCCGAAAGTATCACAAACCTATGCCCGCCTGGCAGTAGTAAAGGCCTTACAAAGTGTAGCCAACGAGCTGGCAGGCCTGGGCTACAGATTGAAAGTTTGGGATGCCTACCGCCCTTATTCGGTAACCAAAAAAATGTGGGAATTGATTGGCGACGAAAGGTACGTGGCCAACCCTGCAAAAGGTTCGGGCCATAACCGCGGACTTGCCATCGACCTTACGTTATTGAAAGATGGAAAAGAAGTAGCCATGGGCACTGAGTATGATCATTTCTCCGACACGGCGCATCATTCCTTTGCGCAACTTTCACCAGAAATTTTATCGAACCGGCAGTTGTTGCGAACCACCATGGAGAAACACGGCTTTCGTGCATTGGAAACAGAATGGTGGCACTATAGCTGGCCAAACGACCGGACTTACGAAGTGCTTGACTTATCGTTCAAAGATTTGCGCAAACTTTCTCACTGATGCTTTTCAATCTTTTCAAACGCCGTAATGTCAGCGTTGCTTCGGACCTGGATTTGTGTATTTAAAATCCACTCCGCGCAGTCACGGCTTTGCAGGTGATTGTTCACCGCGTTAATAACATCCATTACCTGCTGGTAGGTTCCTTCTATCACCGTTGCAAACGGACCAACCTCGCACTGAATGCCGGATTTTTTAATCACCTCAATGGCTTCAACCACCCACTCGTAAGGATGGCGGTCCTGCACAATGGGAACAATCTGTAACGACGCATTAATAATATGCTGGTGCATCTAAATCAGTTTTGAAATTTTCTGTTCTATCAACATCAGGTCGGCCAACACGATGGCGGTAACGGCTTCCAGTACAGGCGGCACACGCAGGGCAATGCACAAATCGTGACGGCCTTTTACAGAGAATTTTTCCACCTGCTTTGATTCCCAGTTCCAGCTTTCCTGTTCCAATGGGGTGGATGATGTTGGCTTTACGGCTACACGAAAAACAAGTTCGTTTCCGTTGCTGATACCGCCTACAATTCCGCCGGCGTAATTGGTAGCCGTTTTTCCTTTTTCATCAATAATAGCATCGTTGTGAACACTGCCGAACATTTTGGCTGCCGAGAAACCGGCACCAAACTCAAGCCCTTTAATAGCGGGTATGGAAAACACGGCATGTGCCAGGAGTGATTCCACCGAATCGAAAAAAGGTTCGCCTAAACCGAGAGGCAGATTCTTGACAGTGCATTCAACAATACCACCAACCGAATCTTTTGCATCGATGGCTTTTTGTAGACCAGCTTCAATGTCTTGTTCACCACCAATTTCTAAAATGGTTGATTGAATTTGAATTTGATCCAGAAGCTTTTTTGCTACCACACCGGCTGCCACCAAGCAAACGGTTAGCCGCCCGCTGAAATGCCCGCCACCGCGAAAATCTTCGAAGCCGCCAAACTTTTGGTGGGCCACAAAATCGGCATGACCGGGACGGGGAATGTCCCTGATCTTTTCGTAATCCGATGACCGTGTGTTCTTGTTTTCGAACATAATGGTGATGGGTGCGCCGGTTGTTTTTCCGTTGAAGATGCCGCTCAGGAAAATTGGTTTGTCATCTTCTTTGCGTGGCGTAGTGCCTTTTTGCATTCCGCCTTTCCGCCGTTCCAGGTCGGTGAAAAAATCTTCTTCGTTCAGCGTCAGTCCGGCAGGACAGCCGTCGATGTTAATGCCCACCGATGGACCGTGTGATTCGCCAAAAATGCTAACCCGAAATAGTCGTCCGAAAGAGTTCATGGTTTATGCGTTGGTGTTGAATACAGTTGCCTGCATCTTTTGTAAATGTTCCCAAAATTGCGGATAAGATTTGTTCACGGCCTCCGCTTCGTCAATGTTGGTCTCGCCTTCTGCACTCAAGGCAGCTACGGCACAAGCCATGGCAATGCGGTGATCGTGCCGCGAATGTACGGCGGCGCCTTTCACGCCTTCACCACCGTTGATGATCATTAAATCATCCTGCAGGGTTATCTCTACTCCCATCTTTCCAAATTCTTCCTGCAACGTAAGTGCACGGTTGCTTTCTTTGTGTGCTAAGCGATGAACGCCTTCAATCACGGTCTTTCCTTCGCAATAAGCGGCCAGTGCTACCAAGGGAGGAAAAAGATCGGGACAGTCTGTGGCGTTGAAATGAAACGCTTTCAATTTGCTCTTGCGCACATGAATCTGTTTTTCTTCAATGCTGATAGTGGCGCCACTCTGCATTAATGCCTGCAGAACCGCTTTGTCAGCTTGCGAAGAAAACACATCCAGCCCAAGCACAACCAAATCGCCTGCAACGGCACCGGCAACAAGCAGGAAAGCACCGCCGCTCCAATCGCCTTCAATGGAGTAGTTGAGCGGTTGATTAGTTGAGATGTTGATTGGTTGACCAGTAAAAGAAAAAGATTCGTAATGATTATTCACCGGTGTTGGCATACCAAAATCTTTCATTACCTGCAATGTCAAGTCGATGTAGGGCTTGCTGTTCAAGTCACGAACTTTGATGGCCACATCTTTTGCATTGGCAGCTGAATAAGCAAACAGCAAACCTGTCAGGAATTGCGAAGAAAGTGACCCATCAATTTCAATATCTTTTGGCTGAAGCGGTCCGCGAATATGCAGTGGAAGTTTGCCTTCATTGCTGTTGCATTCAACCTGCAGTTGCGGCAATACTTCTGTAAAAAAAGAAAACGGACGGCCGGTTAAACTGCCACTACCCGTTACGGTAATGGGTGAAGAACTCAATGCAGCAATGGAGGTAAACATTCGGGATGACAACCCGCTTTCGCCGCAGTTGATCTCGCCTGCTACCGGCTGAACGCCGTTGCTGTTGATGAGAATACTTTCTTCCTGCTTTTCAATTGTTGCACCCAGCTGCTGAATGATATCCAGCGCCGCACGGTCATCATCCGACACGCCGGGGTTGTGTAAAACTGTTTGCCCTTTGCGAAGCAAGGCGGCTGCGCAGGCCCGTTGCATGGCGCTTTTCGACGCCGGGGCCGTAATGGTTCCTTTTATGGATGTTGGTGAAATAGTAACCTGCATTAAATGGCTTTGTAAATATCCTGTAACGAAATTTTTTTGATAACCGCTTTGCCGATCTTTTCCAGCAAGATGAAATTCATTTGCTCACCTTCCCGCTTTTTATCACTGACCAGCACATCAAACACTTTTTGCTTGTCGTAGCCTGCTGTTACTGGCAAACCGTATTGATCAATGGTGGTTAGCAGCCTGCAGGTATTTTTAAAATGAAGCATGTCGGCAGAAAGCTTCGCGGCAAACGCCATCCCAATGGCAACGGCTTCTCCATGCAGTAGGCTGTATTGTTTTTCTATGGCGTGGCCAAGTGTGTGACCGAAATTCAGCAAGCGGCGACGGTCTTTTTCAAACTCATCTCCCTTTACCACTTTTGTTTTTAGCAAGGCATTTCGCTGCAGTAGTTTTTGCAGTGCCGCTTTGTTTTTTTGGAAGAAGGCAACATTGCTTTTTTCCAGTTCCTTGAACATCGGCGCATCTAAAATTGCGGCATGCTTGATCACTTCTGCAAAGCCATTGCGCCACTCGTTGTCGGGAAGTGTTTTCAGCAACGCCGCATCGTACAACAAAAACGAAGGCTGATTGATGGTGCCGATCATATTCTTGTAAACACCCACATCAATCCCGTTCTTACCACCGATCGCAGCATCCACCATCGCTAAAATGGTAGTAGGCACAAAGCCAAAGTTGATGCCGCGTAAAAAGATGGAAGCTGCATAACCTGCCATGTCTGTTACCACGCCGCCGCCAACACCAACCAGCGTCCAGGTGCGGTCGGCGTGCAGCGCAATCAACTGCGCAAGAATGGAATCAATGGTTGCCTGCACCTTGTGGTCTTCACCCGCCTTTATAACAATCGTTTGCCAGCCTTTAAAAAGCTTTTGATGCGCCGCAAACACATGCTCGTCTGTTACAAGCACCGTTGTTTTTTGCGGAACAATCTTTTTCAAACCTGAGAACGATGCATCGAAATAAAACGTCGTGGCCTGCCTGCTGAACGAAACCTTTCTAACCTGCATTAGCTATTGAAAACTTTGTTCTGGTGATTGATACTTTCCATGTGAACCGCATCGAGGTACTTGGTGATAAACTCTTTGCTCAGTCCAAACTTCTCGCCTTTGCGGCAAGCCCTGTCTAAAATTTCGTTCCAGCGACGGGTTTGCAAAATGGTGATGTTGTTTTCTTTTTTATACTGGCCAATTTTGTCGGCCACCTTCATGCGTTGTCCCAACAATTGCAGTAATTCATCGTCAAGCTGGTTAATCTGCTGGCGCATTTTTTCCAGCATAGCGTGAAATTCTTCCGATGGAATGTCTTCTTTCCGCCAGATGATTTCACCAAGCATGGCGGCCAGTTGCTCCGGTGTAATCTGCTGCTTTGCATCGCTCCATGCATTGTCCGGATCGATGTGGCTTTCAATGATCAACCCGTCGTAGTCAAGGTCGATGGCTTCCTGCGCTACTTCCAGCAAAATATCCCGGCGGCCGCAAATGTGCGAAGGATCGTTTAGCATCGGCATGTCCGGGTTGCGGCGTTTCATTTCAATGGCCAGGTGCCACATGGGCGCATTGCGAAACTCCGTATTGCCGTAAGAAGAAAAGCCCCGGTGAATTAACCCGATTTGCGAAATACCTGCTTTGGCAACACGTTCAACAGCACCCGTCCACAATTCGAGGTCAGGGTTAATGGGATTTTTAATCAGCACCGGAACGTTTGCACCTTTCAGTGCATCGGCAACTTCCTGCACGCTGAAGGGGTTTACGGTTGTTCGGGCTCCAATCCAAAGAATGTCC
>DATKHJ010000087.1:0-3028 GCA_035510335.1 Flavisolibacter sp.
GCTTAAAATAATGATGTTTATTATAGCCTTTACCCTCAATAAACTCACCGATTAACTAGCAACTTGAATTAATTAGCTTTTAATTATTGGCCAGCAGCCCCGCGGCCCACAATGCACTCGCGGCTGCTTTTTGCTCCTTCGTTCGTAGTTCAAGAAGCTTTTGTTGTGCTTCCAGCGTTTTTAACTCGCGGGCATTTATCAGGAACAAAGAACTTTCACCATTGGTATATTTTAGTTCTTCTCCGCGTTGCAACGCCGCGTAAGATTGCACAGCCTGTTGTTGCAGGGCCGCCTGTTGCCGCGACTGTGTCCATTCATTAAAATATTGCCGCAGTTTGGTTTGCAATTGCACTCGTTTGTTGAGTTGCTCCAACTCCGTTTGTTCAATCTTCAATTTTGCTTTGCGGAATTCGCCACGGCCTTCGGAAAAGCGCAGCGGAATGGACACCGCTACGCCATAACGAAAATTATTTTCCAGCCACGGTGAGCTAAACGATTTCTGCAGGTTGTGCGTTTTGTTTAGCTGGTTGTACTTCAGGTAAACAGAAGGCAACAGGGACTGCGCCTTTAGCCGCTTTTCCACTTGCAGGGCATCCAGTTTAAAGCGGTATTGCTGCAAATCAGGGTGCTGTAGTCCCCGTTGAAGCAGTTGTTCCAACTGCATTGTTTCGAGCAATGCAGGCGTTGTTGCCTGTGGCATTACTGTTTGGGAAAGCGTGTAGGCTTCGCCGCTCTCCTGCCATAAAAACACACTAACATCTAACTGCGCATTGGCAACAGCCAGTTGAACTTCGCTGGCGCGGAGCTGAAAGCTTTGCAGCTGCGCCAAAGCCTCCACCGTGTCAATGGCCGGCCGCTCCCCTATTTGGAAAGAGGTTTTCACCAATCGAAAACGTTGCTCTGCGTTTTGAAGGGCTTGCTGAAAAAGTCGTTGCACCTGCACTTGCTCCCACCAGTTCCAATAAGCTTTTACCGCTTCATAAAGCAGGTTGTTGACAATGGCCTGCTGTTCCTGCACGGACAGTTGCTGAAAAATTTTTGCCTGTTGCAACGCTGCCCGGCGGGCATCCATCAACAAGCCTTTCACTACCGGAACACTAAAGCCAAGATAACTGGTGTTGCCTTTTGTATCGGGTGTAGATGTGCGATTGCCCGTCAAGCTTTCAATACCTGCCACCACATCAACGCCGTACCATGTCGGGATTTTTACTTCGCTGATCTGGTGGTCGTAATACAACAGTCCGTCAAATTCTTTACGGTTGATGGTGTTCTCGAACCTTGGATCAAACGCACCACGTGCTGCCGTTATTTCTGCTTTAGCAATCTCTACTCCCAGTGTGGCTTGTTTCGCCACTGGATGATACACCCGCACAAGGCGTAAAAACTCTTCCACCGAAAGTGTTTGTTGCGAATAAGTCCCTATGCCACCCAACAGAAACAATAGGCTGATAAATAGCTGTTTCATTTTTTTGCTGTTTGCTTTGCTTTTGGTGTATAATAGTCCGGGGGAAAGGAATTAATGTTTCGCCAGAGTTCGTACCATACCGGTACATCGTTTAACAACGCAAGGCCGTTTGCACCCGTTCCCATTTTCAGCTCTTGTGGCCATGGTTTTTCCTTCGGGTCTTCGGCCACCAACACACGAAACGCACCATTGGCACTTACATTTTTTTCAACTGCCACTACTTTACCGCGAAACGTTCCTGAGGAAGCTTCGGGCCAACCGCTAAATACAATGGCCGGGAAACCATCGAATAAAAACATGACCTGCTGCCCCTGCTGCACCAGCGGAAGATCAACAGGGCGAACAAATAATTCTACGGCGTACTGAATCTGATCGGGAACAATGTTGACAATCATCTCTCCTTCTTTCACCACCTCGCCAATGCCGGCTTTAGCTGCCTGCACCACTTGTCCGCTTTGCGGTGCAAGAATGTAATACAAGCCATTGCGGATGCTATAGGAGCTATACTGATTTTGCAGCTTGGCCACCTCTCCTTCACTTGCCGCAATCTCCGACATGGACTGAAAACGATCACCTTCTGCCTTCGCCATTTTTTCAGTGTACTCTTGTTGCGCACCACGCATCTCAAGCCGCACAATGTTTAGCTCCTGCCTGGTAGCAATCAGTTTATTCTCCGCACTCATTTTTTTTGCGGTCGCATTTTGAAAAGTTTGGTTGCGCTGCTCCAGTTGGGTAAGCGACACAAGACCACTGTCGAACATCTGCCGCTGGCGGTTGTATTGGGCTGTGGCAATCCGGTAATCGTTGGCTGCGGCAACGGCTTCCAGGCTGTCGCTTTGCAGCTTTACCAGCAACTGGCTTATCTTGTTTTCAAGCTGGCTGAGTTTAAGCTGTAAACCGGTTTCCAATGCACCACGTTGCACATCGGCTGCACCGGCTTTGCCGCGGTACGATGCAATGCCTTTTTGTTTGGCTTCAATCTGTTCCTGGGTTCTTTCCAACAGCTTTGGATCGAGGTAGCTGTCTTTCACTTCTGCCAACTGTGCCAGCGTATCGCCGGCCTTAACAAAATCGCCTTCTTTTACGTGCCATTTTACAATGCGGCCGCCGATAATGGTGTTGATCTGTTGCGGACGCTGTTCTTGCCGCAGCGCAATTACAGTGCCTTTTGCGCGGATGGTTTGCGTCCAGGGAATGAAGAGTAGAATAATGAATGCAATGAGCAATCCCCAGGCCCAATAGCGGGTACGCTGTTTTTTGCCCTGCAGGTAAATATGATTGTAAGCCGTAGCGTATTTCATACTGCCGTTTTTAGTTTTGAGAAAATGGGGAGAGTGCAATTGTTTGATTGCATTGAGCCATGAACTGTGCATCATTGGTTGCCACGATAACCGTTGCTTCGGTTTGTAACAACAACGTTTGAATCTGTTGTGCTGATTCATCGTCGATGCCTTGCCAGGGCTCTTCCAGCAACAACAGCTTTGGTTTGTGTGCCAGCGCCCTGATTAACAGGATTTTCAATACCACGTTTTTCGGCAACCGTTTGCCGGTGGGGTCTAGCTC
>DATKHJ010000088.1:0-4615 GCA_035510335.1 Flavisolibacter sp.
CTGCAAATGGGCGGCTCCGACCAGTGGGGAAACATCACCACCGGAACCGAAATCATTCGCCGCAAGGCCGGTGGCGAAGCCTTTGCCTTTACCTGCCCGCTCATAACAAAAGCCGACGGAACGAAGTTTGGCAAATCGGAAGGCGGCAATATTTGGTTAGACCCAACCAAAACAACGCCTTACCAGTTTTACCAGTTCTGGCTCAATGCTGCCGATGCCGATGCGGAAAGCTGGATCAAGATTTTTACGTTTCTGCCGCAGGCGGAAGTGCTTTCGCTGATTGAGGAGCACCGCGCCGACGCCAGCAAACGTGTGCTGCAAAAACGACTGGCAAAAGAACTCACCGTTTTTGTACATGGCGAAGAAGAATACAATAAGGCTATTGAAACCACGCAAAAATTGTTTGCGCAACAAAATGCATCTGCCGACAGTCTTAGTGCCGAAGACTTGGAAGAAATGGAAGGCATTGTAAAACTTTCTTATCCCCTTGCAGGCTTGCAAGAAGGTGTAGAGGTGATCAATTTACTGACAGAAACTGCCATCTTCCCCAGCAAAGGCGAAGCAAGAAAAATGATACAAAACGGTGGCGTTAGCATCAACCGTGAAAAAGTTGCCGATGCACAAACGAAAATCAGTACTACCAACCTGCTGCACGAAAAATACCTGCTGGTTCAAAAAGGAAAGAAGAACTATTACCTGGTTTCGGTGAGTTAAGTTTGCTACTTATACCGCTGGTTAGTTTTTTATCAACATAGACGGACAGCTAGTGTAGATATCCCATTTCTTGAAGAAATGGGATATCTTTTTTAGGGAAACCACAAGCCTGTTTATGATTGCCGTTTGGCAAACGCCGTTATGCCTTCCACCAGCACATCCAGGTTTTTGGTGGTGGTGTAAACATTTGGCGTTATCCGTACACCGCTGATGTTTTCCCAATTTGTTGTGGTCGTGTGAATCTTATGCTGGTTGAAAAGATAGGCGTCCAGATCTTGCGGTTTCTTTCCTTCAACAGAGACCAACCCAATAGCACATCCCCACTCCGGACGAAGGGAAGTATGCAGCTTCACTCCTTTTACTTCGCGGACTTTTTCCATCCAGTAATTCTTCAGGTAATGAAGACGTTTTTGCTTGCGTTCAATGCCAATCATGTCATGAAAGTCGATGGCTTTGCCAATGGCCTGCTCTATGTAAAACGGCCTTGTACCCAAATGCTCAAACTTCCGGATGTCGTCTTTTAACGGGTCATCAGCACCAAACAGCGGGTAAAGATTTTTGATCTTTTCCTTCTTTACATACAGCAATCCGCTGCCAATGGGTGCATACAGCCATTTGTGTAAGCTGCTGGCAAAATAATCGGCTCCCGTGTCGGGAATTTTAAAATCGAAATGCGCAAAGCTGTGGGCACCGTCAACTACCACGTCTATCCCCTTGCGATGTGCTTCATCGGCAATCTTTTTCACCGGCAAAATCTGCCCGTTCCAGTTGATGACATGCGTAACGTTAACCACTTTTGTTTTGGCCGTAAAAGCAGCAGCATATTGCCTCACCAGGTAATCTTCGTCTTCCGAGGGCAGCGAAAGATTTACCCATACCAGTTTGATCTTATCACGGATTTCGCGTTGCTTCCAGGCGTTGATGATGTTGGGATAATCCTGTTTAGAAAGCACCACTTCATCGCCTTCCTTCAACTGCAATCCAAAAATCACCGTTTCCAGTCCTTCCGATGTATTGCGGTTAATGGCAATCTCCCCGGCGCTGCAACCGGCTAACCGGGCCAGGTTTGCCCGCAGTGGTTCCCGGCCCAAATCAATCACCCGCCACATGTAATAGCTTGGCGCTTCATTGCTCATATCGTAAAGGCGTTTCATGGCATCCTGCACAGTTTTGGGCGCCGGCGAAACGCCGCCGTTATTCAGGTTGATGAGCGATGGCGATACCGTGAAAGACTGTTGTATGTAGTACCAGAAATCTTCATCGGTTGCCAATTTATCGGGAGGCATGTTTTGTGCTTTTTGCACAGCTTTCTCCAGGTTGCGACTCCAGGCAGGTTGAAACAGCGAACTGGCAAAAGCAGCAGCGGATGCCATGCCTGCTTTTTGCAAAAACCGTCGGCGGTTGACAGACATAAAATTGGTTTGTGCTAAATGTAGCACTTCTTACTGATGCTGCAGGATGCTGCTATTTAGCACAAAAAAAATCACCTGTGAGAACACAGGCGATGACTGCTTTAAACTATGAGGAAATGTTGAGAAATGACGACTGTTGACTACTTAAGATTTCAGCAGGTTGGGAAGAATGCCGGGGTTAACCGCGTTTAGTTCGGAAAGCTCCAGTTTGGCGCATTTCGAAACGTCGCATCTTCCTGTTTTACCCTGTGTTGCCTGTGCCGGCAGCAGAAGGAAAATGTTCGCTCCTACTACAAAAACCGCAACGATGGTTACCACTATCTTTTTCATTGGTGTGTGTTGATGATGCAAAGCTAATAAGACAATACCCCTATGTCAATCACATAAATGTGTGTAATTGCAAATTGGCTGCGTGAAATGTAAAAAAGCCACCTTGAGGTGGCTTTTTGTAACGGGCAAAAACGTACTTATTTCTTTTTGTTGAACATAAAGCCCACTGTGAGTTGCAAACCGCGGTTCTTCATTGATCCGCCATCTTCCGAATCAACCAGGTTGGCAAAACCCATGAGGTAACCGGCGTTGATGAACAAACCGTTGTTGAACTGGTAACCGGCAATAGCATTGGCGCTGAAGTCAAAACGCTTAATGCCTGCGCCGCCATCTTCGGCTTTCTTGAAAGCATCTGATTCGTCTGTTTCTTTTTCTGTTGGATCAAACGGGTTGCTGGAAGTCACTTTTGACTTTCCAAACAGGCCGTAGCCAAGCGATGGACCAGCGCCGAAGAATAATTTACCGGAAGAGAGGTTTACATTGTACACAAGGTTGATGGGCAGTTCTGCATAGTACAATTTGTTGGAAGCATCGATGGAAGGGATAAAGCTATCGCCGTTCTCTTCATCAGCAGCGCCATCAAACTTTACTTTGCCGCCTTTTTGTAACAGGTTCAACGATGTGCGAAGCGAAAGCTGGCCGCCCAGGCTTGCATCGGCCACTACGCCGGCGCCAAAGCCAATCAAAGACTTCTTTGTCAATACTTCAGTACCTTCTCCGCTTAAACTTGTGCGGGCTAAATTACCATGCGCCTGCACACCCCAGTTTACCTGGCTAAAAGCAGCAGTGGTTGCAACAGCGGCAATGGCTAAGAGAAAAATCTTTTTCATTTCAAATGTTTTTTGGTTTCAAAATCTGCAGCAAAGAAAGGCTTGCAAAGAAGCGTTTTCAATCACACGAGCATGTGAAATACCAGCGGGGAAGAGAAGTGAAACAACATGAATATGTGAAGCAACTGATCGGGAACAAGTAGATTAATGTTTCGTGCAAACGCAATTTCCTCCGCCATCTTCTTTACCAGCAAACCACAATTGGCTGGCATAAAAAAAGCCGCCCCAAAAGGAGCAGCCTGATTATTACAACTAAGAAAAGGACTAAACAATTCTGTCTTTAAATGCCTTTGCTACCGCTTCGCTTTTGCTGTTTACATGCAGCTTCTCGTAAATCTTTTTAATGTGGCTTCGCACGGTATCAATGGCAATGAACATCTCGCTGGCAATCATCTTGTAACTGTATCCGTCAACCAGCAATTGCAACACCTGCTTTTCGCGGTCCGACAGGTTATAATCTTCGCCTTGCTTTGTGTTCATGTTGGCAAACATCTTCAACACTTGTGTAGCAATAGAGGCTGTCATTGGCGCACCGCCGGTGGCTGCTTCGGCAATGTATTCGAGCAAACGGGCGGGTGGCGTTTTCTTTAAAATATAACCATTGGCGCCGTTGGAGATGGCTTGGAAAACATTCTGGTTGTCATCAAACACGGTTAACATCAATATTTTCACCTTGTCGTTCACCAGCCGCACTCGTTTCAGTCCTTCAATCCCGTTCACAACCGGCATATCAATATCCATCAGCACCACATCGGGTTCAAAAGCCGCCACTTCTGCTTCTACATTCTCGCAGTTCTTAAATGCAGCTACGACTTCAAATCCATCAGAACCACTAATCAGCATTGTTAGCCCTTCACGGAGTTGCGGATTGTCTTCATACAAAAGCACTTTAATCATTGGCAAAATTTATTAAAACAAATTTAACGTGCCCTACCCTGCCGGACAACCACATATTTGTGTGCATTTCGTAAAGCTGTAAAACAAATTCCCGTTTAAAAACCGCGGCCGCCGGTTGCCAGCCGGTACACGCCGGGCAACAGTCGTCGCACCAAGGCACCCATTCCAATGCAAAACAGCAGCACCAGCGTTGGCGCCGCCAGGTAGGTAAACAAGCGGTAAAGCTGGAAGTTGGAGAGGTAGATAAAGAACAAGTTGGTGACAAACGCCAGCAGCGGAATGTGCAAACCATAAACAAAAAAGGAAAAATCGGTGGCCCAGGCAAACCATCGCTTTGCCATGAGCCAGCGCACCACATCATCTAAACTAAACCACACGGCCAGCACGCCGGCAACCGTTGCGCAGACGTACAATACGGTGAAAGCCCAGCGT
>DATKHJ010000089.1:0-3133 GCA_035510335.1 Flavisolibacter sp.
GCATACACCGCAAATGGTGATATCGTTGCTGGAAAGCATGAATCATCTTTATTCGGAAATCAAAGTTTCGTAAGGAAGTTGTTTGCACAGATGGAAAGAGCGAAGGAGAATGGTTTTGTCTTCCCCTTCGCTCTTTTCCTCTGCGCGGGATTTCTCTGTTGCAATAGAGTTATGATCCACTTTAAGGTCCGCAGCTAAACCACAAACAGCTTTTCCCTTCTAAAAAAATTGCTTTTCATTTTCCTTCTACCTCTTTGATGCACGGAGGCAATTATCTTGGTATTTTCGGTAGTAGCCGTGCCAATACCAGCCCGGCAACATAAACCCAAAGCCTTGCTATGAACCTGACACATTTTAAGCGTTACTCCAAGAATGATATTCTGTCGTTAACAAAACTCCGTCGCTTTGAAACCAAACTGGGCGAACGGGTGGCCGTACTGAATGAAGGCGATATCCTGCAGGCCGTTAAAAATCTTTCCGCACAGTATGTTGTTATAGGCATACCTGAGGACATTGGCGTGCAGGCCAACTACGGAACCGGTGGCGCCAGCACCGCATGGCTTTCTTTTCTGCAGGCGTTTTTAAACAGCCAAAGCAATGATTTTTTAAGCGGAGAAGACATTGCCGTAATTGGCCATTTTGATTTTGGCGATGTGCAGTTCCTGATTGATAAAAACGCACAGGGGCTGGAAGAAAAAGTAGAAGCCTACCGCCACGCCGTAAACAGCATTGACGACGAAGTAGAAAGTCTGGTCAAGCTGCTGGTATCGGAAGAAAAAACACCGATAGTGATTGGCGGTGGTCACAACAATGCCTACCCCTTACTGAAAGGCGCAGCTAAAGGTTTGCACGCGGCCGAACGTATTCCGCTGCCGCAGATCAATTGCATTAATCTGGATGCGCATACCGATTACCGCCCATCGGAAGGAAGGCACAGCGGCAATGGTTTTCGCTACGCGGAAGAAGACGGTTTTCTGCAGAAGTACTGCGCCGTTGGCGTGCACGAAAGCTACCTGCCGCAAAATGTATGGATTGATATTGTGAACAATCCTTTCATCGACATCATTACGTACGAAGACATCTTCATTCACGAGAAACGAAACTTTCGCCAGGCGGTAACGCATGCCATTGAATTTACCGCGGATAATTTCTGCGGTATTGAATTGGATCTTGATTGTGTGCAGAACATTTTAAGCAGCGCATCAACGCCCAGCGGTGTACAGGCCTTGCATGCACGGCAATACGTAAACCTTTGCGCCGCACATGCCAATGCTGCTTACCTGCACGTTTGCGAAGGCGCCACGCAACTGGCCAATGGCGTTTCCAACAACCTGACAGGGAAATTCATTCAATACCTGGTAACGGATTTTGTAAAGATGAATGGAGCGGGGGAATAGACTGAGAGGAGGGAAAGAAGTAGGAGGTAAGAGGTAGGAAGTAAGGGGGACTAGGGATTTGGAATTGGGAATTAGGAGTTGGTGGATGAGCAAACGCTTTAGCGAACTTCTTTCAATATGAAATAACAAAGGCCGGTTGAAATCAACCGGCCTTTCGTTATACACAACTTTGTTTTGTTTATATCCGGAAAGCACCTAAGTCCTAATCCCTAACTCCTAACTCCCAATCCCAAATTCCTACTTCTTACCTCTTACTTCCCTCATCCTCCCTTCTCACCCCAAAACAGATAAGTACTGCGAATGTGCATATCCTTCTTCGCCGTCCTTCGACCGGATGAGCCACCACTGCTCGTTGGTTTGGTTGATAACGGTAACGGTTTCGCCTTTGGCGGCCTTGCCCACAATAGGCTGGTCGGTGCCGGGGCCACGGCGGATATTTAAATTAGATTCTTTTGTGTTCACCGTTGCCTGCGAACCCGATGTTACGTTTGTATTCACATTCATGATCACATCGCCGCTTTTAAAGTCGGGATCAATCTGCTCGTAAATAGTCCATAACTGGTCTTTTGCCGCGGCGGTTGGCGCTGTTCCGTCAATGTATAAAACACCGCCCTGCTCCCGCACCTGCAAATCGCTAACGCCAGCTTGTTGTGCCGCACTAATCAGCTGTTTGTATTTTTCCTGTAAAGCCATTTTACACCTCCTGTTTGTTTACTGAACGGTTAGATTATCGCGGTTAATGCTTTTCGGACGAAGAGAGTTCAACGTTGGCGTAATGCGCCGGTTGTCTTCCTGGCTGATGGTGCCGGATAAATAAATCACACCGTTTTCAACTCTTGCCTGTAAACCGTTGATGTCTTTTGTGGCGTCTGTTACACCCTGCCGCAAGGCATCGTCGGTTGAAACCTCAACAGGAGCCGTACTGGCCGGAGGGGTTGGGGCTGTGGTAGTGGTGGTGTCGGTTGTCGTGTTTTTGTCTTTGCCTTTACACGAATACCCTGCCACCAAAACGGTGGCAAGCGCCAGCGATAAGAATGCCTTTTTCATGTTTTTGCTTTTTAATGTGAATGGACGTTAGTTGCATACAATACTTATACCACTAACTCATCCACAGCAAAGAACACTAGCGCAAAAGGTCTTCGTCAAGCGAGATCATCTTTTCAAAAACAACCTCGTATTCTTTGTTTGCAATTTCAAGCTTGGCTAAGACATCTTTGTAAGAAGTCTCTGTTTTTTTAAACTCAACAGCATTCGAGTAAATATCCGGTGCCGCCAGCTTGGCTTCCAGTTCTTCTTTTTGTTTGTTCAGGTCCGCCACGTCTTTTTCCAGTTTTTGAAAAAGCTTTTGCTGCTTCTGCAATTCTTTCTGAACCACAGATTTATCGGATTGTGAAACGGATTTGTTGGATTGCTTTGGTGCCGCTGGTTCTTCCTTTTTTGGCTCTTCTTTCTTAGCAGCAGGCTTATTGCCGTTTGCCGATTGCTTGTTGCTGGCCGCATTGGCCGCCATGCGTTCGTTCCACTCTACCCACTCTTCGTAACCGCCTTTAAATTCTTTGATCTGCTTGTCTTTGATCTCCCAGATCTTGTTGGCGATCTTCGACACAAAATAACGGTCGTGGCTTACCAAGATGATGCTTCCGCCGTATTTGTTCAGCGCTTCAATTAACAGCTCAGTTGAGTGAATATCCAGGTGGTTCGTCGGTTCATCCAGCAACAGGAAGTTGGCTTTGCTG
>DATKHJ010000090.1:0-2283 GCA_035510335.1 Flavisolibacter sp.
GTGTTTGCGGTAGTTGCTGCGCTCAGATTTGGCTGACAGGTAAGCGCCAATGGACATAGAAAGGCCATCTGCCAATAGGTTGGCAAAACCAAGGATGAGGATGATACTGCTGTTCATACCGGCACCAACGGCACCCGCCACCACGGCAAAAGTGGTTACGCAGCCATCCATGCCGCCATACACAAACGGGCCCAGGTATCGGTCAAAGCGGCTTGCCCAGCTAAGGCGGTGAAGTTTAGTTTCCTGTTGTTGCATGATTTGTTGAATGAATTGTGCTTTGGTATTGTGGGCATTTTTCCTTCAATCCTGGAAAATGGATTCGGTAAATTAATGCACGATTGCGCCAGTTTCTGCAATGGCCGTTTCCCTGGTAAATTCCTTCTGTGCAATGCACGATCTTAATTCTTGTCAACCATGCCAGCAAGCTGTGCACTGCGCTAAAAAAGATTTACGAAAATTAAACATTTGGTGCGGTCTGTTGTTATGTAGTGGGTTTTATTTTGCGTCGCAATTCATGAGAAGACTTATCTCCATACTGTTTATGTCTTTACTGCTGCTGCAGGCCATTCCTGTGCTGCACTTTTTTTCTTCTCAGAAAGAAATTTTCTACGTTTACATCGACGAGGAAAAACCCGATAACAGTGTGAAAGAAAAAAAGTACGGGAAGGAATATCTTTTCTTAACACCACCTTCCTTGCCTGAAAAGTCCATTCTGACGGGCTTCCCTTTCCTGCAGGAAGATCTTTATAAATCTCCTTTGCCAGAAGCCATCACACCGCCTCCCAACATTACCTGCTAGAACAAACAACAGTTGCTCAATTTTTTCAGCGATCCCTTAAACCCCTTTCCCGGCTGCTTACTCTTCAATTTATTCTTGATTTAAAAAAACGTATTGCTATGGCACAAACAGCTCCGCTTCGCCGGATTGCCAGCCTCTTTCGTGACGAACGGTCCGAGATCAGTTCCGTTTATTTCTACGCCGTTCTGGGCGGCCTCATCCAGCTTTCGTTGCCCCTCGGCATCCAGGCCATTATTGGTTTTGTGGTAGGTGGCGCCATGTCCACTTCGCTTGTGGTGTTGATTGTTTTGCTGGTTGCCGGTGTATTGCTCAACGGTATTTTACAAATGAACCAGATGAAGATCATCGAACGCATTCAGCAAAAAATTTTTGTGCGGTATTCGTTTGCGTTTACAAACCATATTCCGCGGCTGGACTTGCAAAAGACGGACAGTTTTTACCTGCCCGAACTAGTCAACCGTTTCTTTGATATTCCTGTATTGCAAAAAAGCTTGTCAAAGATTCTGCTCGATTTCCCGCTGGCTATTACGCAAATCCTGCTGGGCCTTGTGCTGCTTAGTTTTTATCATCCCGCTTTTATTTTCTTTGGTCTTTTGCTCCTTTTGCTCCTGGTGCTCATCTTCCGTGTAACCGGTAACAAAGGCTTTCAAACCAGCCTGGCAAAAAGCACTTACAAATACCAGGTAGCCGGCTGGCTGGAAGAGATGGCAAGGGTCATCAAGCAGTTTAAGTTTTCAGCGCACAATGCCATGCACGAGAAAAAAGCCGATGGCAAAGTTGTTAGTTACATTGAGGCCCGAAAGCGCCACTTCTCTATTCTGCTGCTGCAATACAAAGTGCTCATTGCCTTTAAAGTAATAATTACAGCGGCTATGCTGGTAGTGGGTTGTTTCCTGCTGCTGAATCAGCAAATCAACATTGGGCAGTTTGTGGCGGCAGAGATTGTGATCATCATTGTGATTACATCGGTTGAAAAACTCATCATCAATCTCGACAGCGTTTACAGTGCGCTTACATCGGTGGAAAAAATCAATAAGCTGCTTGACAAGCCAGCCGAAAAAGACGGAAGCCTGTTGGTTGCTTCCAGGGGGCCGCTCAGTGTTCAGTTCAACAATGTGTCGTTTGCTTACCAGGAGGACCGGCCAATCTTAAAGAATGTTTCGTTCTCCATTAAACCTGGCGAAAAAGTTTGCATTACCGGGAAAGACGGTAGCGGGAAAAGTACGGTGCTGAAACTGCTCACCGGCGCTTATTCCGATTTTCAAGGTGCCGTACTCGTCAACAATGTTCCCATTGGAAATTTCAATTTAGCAGGCCTGCGCTCGCAAATGGGAATTGTGCTAAGCCAGCAGGATGTGTTTGCCGGAACATTGTGGGATAACCTGACGATGGGCGATGAAGCAATCGACACTGCCTTTGTTTCACAACTGGTGGACCTCACCGGCCTTTCGTCTTTCTTGGCAACCTTAAAAGAAGGCTTTGAT
>DATKHJ010000091.1:0-3876 GCA_035510335.1 Flavisolibacter sp.
GTTATCTTCTCCATCTTCTTTGGCGTAGCCGCAGCCGCTATTGGCGAATACACCAAGCCGCTCATCAAAGCACTGGAAGTGGCCTCCCACGTTATTCTGAAGATGGTAAACTACGTAATGAACTTTGCACCGCTGGGTGTATTTGGCGCCATTGCTGCCGTAGTGGCTGCACAAGGTTTGGGCATTTTCAACTTCTACCTCAAATACTTTTTCTTCTTCCTTATTGGTATTGCCATTTTGTGGGCATTGCTGTTAACGGTTGGGTTTATTATCCTGGGCGGACGAATGAAAGAATTGCTTCGCCGCATCAGCGGCCCGCTGCTCATTGCGTTTAGCACCACCAGCAGCGAAGCCGTGTTTCCGAAACTGACGGAAGAGCTGGAGCGTTTTGGCTGCCGCGACCGTATTGTGGCGTTTGTTCTGCCGCTTGGTTACTCGTTTAACCTGGATGGCAGCATGATGTACATGACCTTTGCCTCGCTGGCCATTGCGCAGGCTTACGGAATGGATCTGCCACTGGCCACACAGTTAACCATGTTACTGGTGCTGATGCTGACAAGCAAAGGCATTGCCGGTGTGCCAAGGGCGTCGTTGGTTGTTGTTCTTGCTACTTGTGCCATGTTTAACATTCCACCGGAAGGTGTAGCCCTTATCTTGCCCATCGACCATTTTTGCGACATGTTCCGCACGGCAACCAACGTGGTGGGCAATGCGCTGGCAACAAGTGTGGTCAGTAAATGGGAAGGTGAATTGGAAAATGGTTAAGTAATTTGCAGGTTTTAAAACAACGAACGAAAATTAGAAAATAACAAACAATGCAACTCATGGATATTGTGTTATTGGCCGGGTTTCTGAACAACATGGTGGAATGGATATTGAACAATGGCGGCTTGTTTTTCCTGCTTTTTATTGTGTTTGCCGAAACCGGGCTGTTTGTCGGCTTTTTTCTTCCCGGTGATTCGCTGCTGTTTGCAGCGGGCATTTACCTGAAAAAATTTCCTGAAGGATTTTATCATTTGCACTATTTGGTAGTAGTGCTGTTGATTATCCTGGCTTCTGTAATCGGTAACCAGGTTGGCTATTGGTTTGGACGCAAAACCGGGCCGCACCTTTACCAGCGAAACGATACCTGGTACTTCAAGAAAAAACACCTGATGAAGGCGCAGGATTTTTATCACCAGTACGGTAAGGGCACCATCTTTCTTGCCAAGTTCCTGCCCATCATTCGCACCTTTGCACCCATTGTAGCGGGTATTGTAAAAATGGACCGCTCTACATTCTTTCTTTACAACGTATTGGGCAGCATCGCTTGGGTAGTTTCCATGGTGCTGGGTGGTTATTTTATTGAAGCCTGGGTGGTAAAACAGTTTGGTATTTCGCTGACCGATTATATTGAACTGATTGCGCTGGTAATCATCCTTCTCACCACCGTGCCGGTCTTCTGGAAATTGTTCTTTGCCAAAAAACACGTGGTGCCAAAGTCCGACGACGATCCTAACGCTGTGCTGTAAACCATGAAACCTGCTGCTTCCGCCAACGCAAAACCACAAGGCGTTTTTAGCCTGGCTGTAATTGTTGCCGCCCTTGGTTATTTCGTTGATATTTACGATTTGCTGCTGTTCACCATCGTTCGCGAACCTTCGCTGGCGGGGTTAGGTGTCGATCTGACCAATGCGCCGGAGGTAATTGCCGCCAGCACCCGCATTATCAACTGGCAAATGGTTGGCTTGCTCATTGGCGGAATTTTATGGGGTGTGATGGGCGATAAGAAGGGGCGGCTGAGTGTGTTGTTTGGATCGATCCTGCTTTATTCGGTTGCCAATTTTCTTACCGGCTTTATCACCAACATCGATCAATACGCCTATGCCCGTTTTGCGGCCGGTATTGGACTGGCCGGCGAACTGGGTGCCGGTATTACATTAGTTAGTGAACTGCTGCCGAAAGAAAAACGCGGCATTGGTACATCGATGGTGGCGGGCATTGGGTTGTTTGGAGCCGTGTTTGCTTATTTCACTTATGATTTTACACAAGACTGGCGCCTTTGTTACAAGATTGGCGGCGGCCTTGGAATAGGTCTTTTGCTGCTGCGCATTGGCGTCGCCGAAAGCGGTATGTTTCACCAGGTGAGAGAGGCAAAAATCAGCCGGGGCAATCTGGCAATGCTGTTTAATAACAACCGCCGCCTTCGCAAATACTTTCTTGCCATTTTAATTGGTTTGCCAACTTGGTATGTCATTGGCGTTTTGGTGAACTTAAGCAATCGCTTCGCCACTAATCTTTATGGCAACAACGCCATCATCAGCGGAAAGGCCATTATGTACGCTTATATCGGCATTGCGTTAGGTGATATTCTTATTGGGTTCATCAGCCAGTATTTTAAAAGCCGCAAAAAGGCGCTCTATCTTTTTTATGCGTTCACCATCATTTCTGTTTTCCTGTTTTTTAGTCCCTGGAACAACAACGATGGCCGCATGTATTTTATTTGTGGGCTGATGGGTTTTAGCACCGGCTTCTGGGCCATTTTTGTTACCATGGGAGCGGAGCAGTTTGGCACCAACCTCAGGGCAACTGCGGCCACCACTATTCCTAACATGGTACGCGGTGCCTTGCCGCTGATCAACATCATGTTTAAAGATATTTTCCAGGATGGCATGGGCTGGTCGCTGGTGCGAAGCGGCATTATAACCGGGACCATCGTCATTGCCATCACCCTTATTGCAGCCTATTTTACCGAAGAAACCTTTCACAAGGACCTGAACTATGTGGAGGAATAAGGCTGAAAGTCTTGCAGAACTTTCCAATTAAAAATAATTCGTGTAATTCGCGTCTTAATTCGTGTTTGAATGAAGTTCCTCGTTATTCGCTTTTCTTCCATCGGTGATATTGTGCTGACAACGCCGGTTGTGCGATGCCTGAAAAAACAGGTGCCGGGGGCAGAGATTCACTACCTCATTAAACCGCAATTTAAAATGGTGATGGAGCCCAATCCTTTCATCGATAAATTTCATGTGCTGCAGCCGGATTGGGAGGCGATGATCGAAGAATTGAAGGCGGAGAAATTTGATTACATCATCGACCTGCATCACAACCTGCGCACCCTGCGGGTGAAAAAAGCACTGAACGTTCCTGCGTTTTCTTTCAACAAGCTCAATATTGAAAAGCTCATTTTTGTGAAGCTGAAGTGGAACGTAATGCCAAAAGTTCACATCATTGACCGTTACCTGGAAACAGTGAAATCGTTTGGTGTGCGGAACGATGGCGAAGGCATGGATTATTTTATTCCTGATGACCAGCATGTGCCATTAAAAGACATCCCGGCTTCCCATCATGCCGGTTTTATTTCCATTGTTATCGGCGCTTCTTTCTACACCAAAAAGTTGCCTGTTTACAAGCTGCAGGAGTTGTGTCAGAAGATCAATCATCCCATTATTTTACTGGGTGCAAAAGAAGAAGCCGAAGAAGGCGCAGCCATTGCGTCTGTTGACCCGGTTAAAGTGTACAATGCCTGCGGAAAGTTTTCCCTGCACGAAAGTGCTGACCTTGTTCGCCAGTCGAAACTGGTGATTGCCCACGATACGGGCCTCATGCACATTGCTGCCGCGTTGAAAAAGCAGGTGATTGCCGTTTGGGGAAGTACCACACCTTCGTTTGGGATGGTGCCTTATTACGGACAAAACTTCCTGCAACAAAATCCGCCGCCTTCCGATGATGCGCAGGTGCACAAATTGTGGTGCCGTCCGTGCACAAAAATTGGACGCAACAAATGCCCGCAGGGACATTTCAAATGCATGAAAAACCTTGATATTGATGACCTCGTTGCCAAGGTGGCCAGCCGTTTAAAAGCCCCTCTTTTACCGCTTTAGGCCCTCCTCAATT
>DATKHJ010000092.1:0-23265 GCA_035510335.1 Flavisolibacter sp.
GGACAAAAAAACAAATGGAAACAACCGATTAAGGCCTAACTTAGAACAACCGTAAACAACTCCGCATGCCTTCTTTACGCATACAACTTAGGGTGGTCAATTAGAAGCGAAATAGAGTGATCACTTACAGCGGAATCTCCAATTTGGTTACCATCCACTATGATTGCATTGCTCATAGCAGCAAAATGCTTAGGGCAGGATAATCCATATAGAAACCCTTGCCCGCATAGCGCAACAAATGGCTACGGTAAAGGCCTTTTGAATTTTTACTCAACAAACCAAGCGAGAATTAAAACGTCAGGGAGCAAAGTCAATCAACTTACAGGTGATGAGTGGGCTTATGTACTGTTAAAGAACGAGCAGATCCCCGCAATGGATGAAAAGAGCCGTCTCCATTATGACAAGCCTTTTGACATTTCTTACCTGGTTTACTACAAATCAGGCAAAGAGATACAAAAAACATGGTGGGGACACACATACAATAATCCAAAAAATGAGACGGTAACATATCGCACTCAAGGTTTTATTGATGAATACAAACAAGTCCTTAAAGCTGACATCAATTTTTTTGATGACGTTAAACGCAATCTAAAAAGCAAAAAGTTTGTGATTGCTGAATATTCAAGTCCTATTAAGAACCGGGATGACATTTTAATAACAAACACTGTATTTGTGCCTACGGGCACCATTTCTGATTTAGCCGACTATACGACGTTGACTAAATTCTTTAATGATTTTGCTTCAAAATTTGAGAATGTAGCCTTCGGAAGTTGGAGCAACAGGTTATTCATCACAACTATCAAAGGAAAAAACACAAAATATATCGCTTTCTTTAAAATAGAGAACGGCAAACTGGTCGGGGATTTAATGGCGGTAAATAAAGTCACAACACCTAAAATCTTTACTGGTATCGAAAAAGTATTCTCAACATTAGGAACTTTCGGGAGCGATGCAGCGGTTTATGTTTATGGAGATAACCTTTATGATTTTGGCAAACATATTCATTCAACCGCCGCAAAAAATAACCTTTTAGTTATTAGCAGAAATACATCCATCAATAGAAACTTTACCGAAACAGAAAAAATCATTTCTAATCTAAAATTCAAGAAGCTGAAAAGTGAAAGCCTCACTTTTATGAACGGCACGCCATCATCAGTTGAAGAAGCAACGTTCCAATCTTTTGGCAGCTCTGATGTTGAGCTGCTCAAGGAATTAAAAAAGGAGATTGATTTGAAAGCAAGCAGCAAAGTAGGCAGAACGATAACAACAAGAGCAGAATTAATTGATGAAATAACAAATGGGAATAACGATGTGCTTTTCATTATTGCTCATTGTGATGAGAAAAACTTGTATTTCGGAAGAGAGAAAGTTTGGATTGAGGAACTTCGCCAATTACCCACAAGACTAAATAGAGAAAAAGAAAGAGTTGCAATTTTGTTCAGTTGCTTAACAGGCAATCTGTTTAGTAAAAGGAAAGGCCTTCTGCCATTTATTAAAAAAAATTTACAATCGCTTTCCGAGGTATTTATTGAAAAAAATTTCTTTGATTTAGTGATTTCACCACCAGCTACGTTGAACGGTACCCAAGTTCTCAATATGATGGACATTGTCGGAGATTATAGTGTATTGGAATTGGCAAATCAATTTAGAAGACAGCCTGTGAAAGGAGAAATGTATAACGTCGCAAAAAAGTAAGCAAATGGCAAAATTTTTCTTTACAAATTTCGGTTTCAATCCTGAATATGAACTTGCAACGGAGCGCCGCAAAAGATTTCAGGAAATAGAGTACGGGCCGAGCAAGTCAAAAAGCAAAATCGCTTTTTGGACTGCTATCATTTATGTTGCTCTCTCATTGGGAATTTTTTTACGTCGTACAGTTAATTTTCCTGACCCTTTGCCGGGGCTTAACACATTAGTTTTTAAATGGAGTATCGTTGCTGCCTCTTTTATTATCGGGTTGGCTGTCCTCGCTCCTTTGTTACGGGTGATAAGCAAGTTTCACAAAGGACAATTATCATGGCAACACTGTTTGACAGCTTTCACAATCGGTTTTTTTGGAGACATGACATTCGACTTTCTGATAAGCAATTTCATAAGCGTTCTAAAATCTTAGTTCGTTGCAATAGCATTAAAAATAAGTGGACAATCCAAACTGAAACCCCGCCAGCTTTGACGGCGGGTTACCCAACAGATCCATTTGCCGGTTGTACCGATAATTTAACCGAAACACCGTTTGTGCCGTTGGCCGCCAGCTAATAGCCGGAACGATGGAATACACATGGTCGGCTATATTGCCTCCAGTAGATTTGAAGTTGCCCTTGTTCCAATCTACATACTCTAAACGAATAGCGGCATTCAAAACAGAATTTTCAAATCCAAACCAAGGCTTTCTTAAAAGGGGTTGAACAATATCTATAAATCCGCCTTGCTGCTTTCTGCCAAATTGCTCCGTATAGGTCTCAGGAATATCTACGTTCACAAATGCCCATTCGCCATTGATGAATGTTTTTGTAGGTAATGTTGTATTGAAGTCAATGGCATAAACGCTAACGTTCCGCTTTTTATCCAGCACTAAACCATCATCCTGAAACTTGTTGTACGCTCCTGACATATACGATAGCCCAAGCTCCCCAAACTTGTTATTGCGCAACGCCACTTTGCCCGTAAACAACATGCTGCCGTTGAAACTTTCTTCAAAACGTTCAGCATTGGCCTTTGTAGCTGGCAGAAAGGTTCTGTTCTCACTGTTGTCAATAATGCTTTCATCAAAGCCGTTGGTTAGGTAGGCTTCATACGCATACACCCAATCCTTTGCGTACTTCTTACCGTACACGCCAAAACCAACATTGCTGAAGGTGGCCGGAAGCATTTGCGTAGCAGATATAGGTCGGTCAACAAACTCCCATTTAGGGCCATCGTGGTTTTGGTTGAAGGCACCAATCGGGTTCATCACAATACCGCCACGCAAATTCAGCAATGGCGCAAATTCAAAATCTACCGATGCAAATTCGATGTTGATTTCTTTAGCACCGTCCTCAAATTCTATCTCCGTTAAAAACTTCATTCGTCGGTTAAGTGCCGACGAGACGAACAGCGTCAGCCGCCGCATTTGAAACTGGTGGCCCTCTGTTACGCCGTCTTGCCCCAAGTATTGATAGTTGGCTTCCATGTAACCGCCCAAGGCCACCGGCAGCTTACCTGCCTGCAACAGCGGACGGTTATAAACCGCATCCATGTTAAGCGTAAGGCTATCGGATGTTTGCGAGGGATTGCGCAACAGCTCCGGGTCAATCTGCGCTTGTGCAGCAAATCCAAAGACTATGAGAAAAAGAAGGGAGTAAACAGGTTTCATGATTGCTTTCTGAGGTCAATAAAAATTTCATCATTCGTGACGGTGACAGGGAATGTTCTAAGGGCTTTGTCAGCCGGGCCGTTTCGCACTTCGCCCTTGCTGGTAAACTCGCTGCCGTGCGCCGTGCATTGCAGCACGTCACCCGAAGCCTGCAACTCCGCTCCCTGGTGAGTGCAGCGCATCCAAAGGGCGGTGTAGTCATTATCGTTCATGCGGTAAACACATATCGGGTATTTCAAGGCATCATTGCGAACAATGATAAAAGAGCTGTAAGCCGTCCCGCCCTTTTGCTTAATGAGAAAATCATTTTTTGATACTGCAATCCCATCCTTTCCCAACTTGCCCGATGTGTATTGTGTGGAAACGCAACTACTGACTAATGTGGAAAGCACGGTGACGGACAAACAAGCGGTGCATCCTTTCTTAATAAAATCCCTTCTGTCCATTTTATAGCGATTCAAGAAATTTGATGATTTTGGTTTTCTCCGAAGCCGATAAACTTTGAAACGCCGTTTTGCTTTGTTGTGCCTCTCCACCATGCAGCATAATGGCCTGTTCAATACTTCTTGCCCTTCCATCGTGTAAGAGAAAATAGCCGCCGCCTTGCGAGTTCTTAGAAAGTCCCAAGCCCCACAATGGTGGTGTTCGCCATTCTGCCGGTAAAGCCGTGCCTTCGGTATAGCCATCGTTCAGGGCAGGCCCCATGTCGTGAAGCAAAAAGTCACTGTATGGCGCAAAGATTTTGTTTGACAATGCAGCGATAGAAGAAGGGCCGGTTTGCAGTTGCGGTGTGTGGCACTTGCCGCAGTTGATGGTTAGAAAGATTTGCCTTCCTGCCTGTACGTCTGCATCGTTTGGATTTCGTTGTAAGGGAGCTTTTAAAGCTTGCAGATAAAACACTACATCCTGCACGGTTTGATTGGTTACTTCCGGGTCGGCATCCTGCCCGTTGTAGGTATTGAAATGTTCGTAGGTGGAGTTAATGCCCATGTCCTGATTGTAGGCATTCACCGTTTGCTGAAGCAAATCATAGGTGGCTGCCTTTTTTCCAAAGCGGCCAATGTATTTGCCGTTTCGGGCAATGGTGCCCGGTCTAAAGGCAGAATATGCGGGAACGCTTATCCAGTTTGGACGGCCAGAAATGCCATCGCCGTCTGCATCAGCCTCATCAGCAAGAGCCAACAAGGTTTCATCCGGCACAACCTCTAAAAAGCCTAAGCCGGTATTAGCCGGTGGCGTAAAGCTGGAGAAGGTGGCGCCGGCAGGAATTGTTTCAGCTTGAAATCCTGATATGCCTCTGTGCTGCAACTGCGGACCGCCCAAATGAAGAAACTGATTGCTGATTGTATCGCTTTGTCCAAACCGTGTAAGGGTAGAAAACGGATGGCCTTTGCCATCACCGGCATGACAGGTGCCGCAGGAAGTGGCCACAAAGATTGGCCCCAAGCCGGTTTCTCTTGTAAACACTTCATCATTGAAGGCAATATCGCCACGCAGGAACATCTTTTTTTGTTCCGTAGTTAGGTCTTCCACCGGGCCATCAAGGATTTGGTCGTCTTCCGGTGCGCCGGATAAAACTTTGCTGCAAGAGAGGTAAATTATCATAGAAGCGGCCAAACCGCATAATACAAGTAGCTTTTTCTTCATGGCTGAAGGTTTGTACCCAAAGATAGAAACTGTTTGAACGAACCAAGATTTTTTATTTGGTATGCCAAATTTATTGATTTTGCTAATCCACGTACTTTTGAACTATGCAGCATTTCGCCCACCATTCGGAGGAGAACTATCTAAAGACGCTTTACAAACTGGAGGATAAGCAGGTCAAGAAGGTGAATAACATTGCTCTTTCCAAAGCATTGGAGCTAAACCCTGCTACCGTGCTTGAAGCTGTGCGAAAGATGAGCGAAAAGAAGTTGGTTACAGTGCTGGCTGATAAAACCATACAGCTTACCGATAAAGGCAAAAAGAAAGCCTTACAAATAGTAAGAAGGCACCGGCTTTGGGAAGTGTTTTTGGTGGATAAGCTGACCTACAAATGGGACGAGGTTCACCACATTGCGGAGCAGTTGGAGCACATAGAAGCGGACGGCCTGACTGAACGCCTGGAAGCGTTTTTAGGTAACCCCACCGTTGACCCTCATGGCGACCCGATACCCGATGAAAACGGAAAGCTCAAAAAAATAAAAACGCAACCGCTGGCAGTAGCCCCGTTGAATAAGAAGTTGACCATTGTTGCGTTGGGAAATTCGTCAGATGAGTTTTTGAAATACCTGAATAAGATTGGGTTGGCAATAGGCGAGGTTGTTGAAGTGAGGGAAGTAGAAGACTTTGACAAGTCGGTTACTGTCCTTCATAAAAAAAGCGCCATTACCATCAGTAATGAAGCTGCGAATAATCTGCTTGTAACATTGTAGCTAATGTAATTATCAACGGGAGCGACTATCACCTGTCCATTGCCTTCTCCCTGAAAATTTAGAGGCAACAGGAAGCTTCCACTCAAAGGCAAAAAATAGTTGCCGCTACAGATGGCCGCTTAGTTGTTGCTTTATAATTTCAGCCCTGATTTTTTTGGGTCAGTGGAATTGATAAACCATACCTGGCACAACCGTTCCCCGTTGATATTGAATATTGAATGTAAGATTTCCTCGCTTTCTTTTTGGCGATTTAATTGTTGCATAGCGGTGGTAGTTATTTACTATCTGCCTTCCAGTGAGATAGCCCAGCACCGCACCGGCCACTATGTCGCTAAGCCAATGTTTATTCTCTGTAAGCCTGCTTAAACTGATCAGCGAGGCTGAAGTATAACATAAGATAGGAACCAAAGGCTTGTTTTTATATTCCATTGCATACACTGTGGCAGCGGCAAAGGCAACAGTGGCATGGCCCGACGGAAATGATGCATTGGTTTTATTGCCCTGGTAATCTATGCTCTTTGAAAAGGGGCCCCTGAATGTGGGATGGGCCACAGTGTTTGGATCAAAGAACGTAGGGCGTGCCCGTCCAAAAACAAACTTGAGTGTCGTTTGCAGTGCTGCTCCGGTAATGTAGGCCTGGGTAGCTAACAACGTCGTTGTTTTCATTTTTTGGTTCTTGAATATGAATCCGTAAGCTCCGAGTGTGCCCAGTGTATAAAATTCATACGGCCCTCCAAAATCTGTGATAATCTTACTTACACCCTGCAAACCGGGATTGTTGTTCCGCAGCCCTATAGCAAACTTTTGAACCGGTTCATCGGCAAGTGTTAACAATGCAATCGTGCCCGCTCCGGCAGCAAGGTACTTCCAGTCCCTGCTTTTCATATTAAATGGCTTGGTGAAAGCCTGCTTCAAATCGCTGCCCAGTAAAATAAAGTAGGTGGGCACGTTCAGCTTTGTTGCCTGGTTGTAATTCGAAGGGTTAGTATTATTAGGCTTAACACTATCGGACTTTGTGGCGAGGCTGTCCAATTTTTTTATCAGCGTATCAGGCTGTTGTCCAAAACCAATGCGGGTTTGTACAATAAAAAGTGTGAGGAGAATGATTTTTTTCATTGTGCCAAGTCTATAAAAATTTGTGCCAGTGAAGGGCCTCTGAAAACAAGGTTTATCCCTTAAATCAGAAGTAACATCCGATTTATATTTGGCAATGTTCGCGGTTATCAAGCTGGGTGCATAGCCATCAAACTGTTTCCTTTTTAGCCCAAACTTTCACATCTCCTAAACGACTACAGCACGCTATTTGCCGTTTATATACTATACAAAAACAAGGAGTTTATTTTTATGAAATTCATCATTAAATTGTCAGGTTTGGCTGCTTTGGCCGTAGTGCTTTTGGCGAGTTGTTCGCCAAAAGTGTACACCCAAAAAGCAGACGCCGCTGAACTCAATAATTACAAGAGTTTTGCCTGGGTAGAAACTCAGGAAACTCACGAACAAAAAGGCCACAACGACATTCAGGAAGAAAAAATACGCAAAGCCGTTAACACCGAATTAGGAAAAATGGGCTGGCGTGAGGACAACACGAAACCCGATGCGCTTCTTGCTTATGACGTGCTGATTGAAAAAGCCACTAAGCTGAGCAGCAACCCGGTTTATTCGCAACCCTTTTCCCGTGTGTATTACAACCCGTACCTGCGACGTTGGGGTACGCTTTATTATCCTTCGCAGTTTGTAGGCTACCGTAATGGACAGTACCAAACAACTGAAGGCACATTGACCGTGAGCCTGATTGATGCCAAAACGGAAAAAACCGTGTGGCAGGGGTGGACAACGGACGAGGTAAGGAGCAATAAAGTTTTATCAGATAAGGACATTCAGGCTGGTGTTCGCAACATCTTCCGCAAGTTGGATGTAGCCAAAAACTGATAATCGCAGTCATGTATCATTCTAAACCCTCTTTTACGAGAGGGTTTATTATTTTTCCTACCGGTGGCTCTGGCATACTTTTTTTACCTCCTTCGGTTAAATCATTCAGTTATGGAAAATAGAAATCAAGACCAGCCTCAAGGCACTGGAAATCAAGGAATGGGCAACGCAGCCGGTACGCAAGGCGGGCAAGAACGGCATCAACACTCTGAGCATCACAAAGAGCAAGAACATCATCAACACAAGGAGCACCATGCGGGTTTTGACCCAAACCAGCCGGAGCAGCACAAAGAGCAGGAACACCACGACCATCCTGAACACCACCAGGAGAAAGAGCACCACAAGGGTGGGGGCATGTAAAAGGCTAACGAGAAAAACGATTAACCTGGCTAGATGAACTGCCAGGTTTTTTTATGCGGATGCGCTAACTGCGGGCTGCCCGGTTCTTTTACAGCAACAGGCTTTTTCAGCAACTGTTTTTTATTTTTATTCCTTCCCCACCAAATCAAAAAGCCGGTAACCGGCAGCGAGGCAGCGAAGAGTGATGCCAGAAAATAGATGATTTTGCTGCCAATGCCCAAAGCCCTTATCCGTCCGGTGTGGAAATCGTAAATGCTTCGGCTCACTTTCTCGTAGCGGGTGTAATTCTGGTAAGCATCGGTGCGCATGTTGGCAAGGCTGTACTGGTCAAACCAAAGAGTGGTTTGCTTGCGAATGATTGTGTAAGGATAGCGAAACAAAATGCGGATGGGCTCCACGCTGTCTTTGGGCACGGTAATAAGTACCTGTCTGGCACCGGGGTGCGAAAACTTTGCCGCCGCATAAGCATGGTCAAGCGGATCGGCTTTCCGTAAAAAAGCGGGTGTTGATTTTAGCTTCGGCGCCTGCCACACCGGGCTGCCGGTAGCTAAGCTTACCATGTTTTTTGCCGTATCAAATACCCAAAAAATACCGGTTAAGGAAATGATGAGCAGCACGGCCAAAGCATAAAAGCCCAACACGCTGTGCAAATCCCAATTTACCCGCTTCCAGCTTTTTGCCCGCCACTTGATGCTTACAGCCTGTTTAAAAAAACACTTTTGCTTTGGCCACCAAAGCACCAGGCCAGTGATGCATATGACGAAAAAGATGAGCACATTCCAGCGAACAATCTGTTTTCCGGCTTCGCCCAGCAGCAGATCTAAATGAATATCGAGCACCACGTTCATAAAGTCCTTCTTCATGTTGCGCTGCCCGGTGATTTCACCGGTGTAGGGGTTAACCGAAATGGCAAGCTCATTCTTTGTCAAAAAAACAAAGGCAGCATCTTTTTCTTCCAGAAACCGCACTTGCGTAATGGCTTCTTGCGGGTACGCATTTTTTACAGCCGCAGTTAGTTCTGTCAGTGTCTTTCGCTGGCCGCTCGTATCCGCTACGTGCAGGTATTTGTGGTGAAATAGTTCCCGCCATTCTTCCTCAAACACATAAAGGCAGCCGGTGAGGGCCACAATAAAAACAACCAGCCCGGTGGTGAGACCGAGCCAGCGGTGAAGCAGCAGAAATGCTTTTCTTATTTTTTGCGATTGATTTCTCAAAGCCACGAATTAAAAAGTGTAAGCCACGCTTGCCAGATAATTCCGGGGTGCGCCGGGAAACAACCGCAAATAATCGTACCCGCCCACCCAATAAGTTTTATCAAGCAGGTTGTTCATGTTCACCTGCAATTGAAATTTATTTACCCGGTAATAAACCGCTGCGTTGAGCAACGCATAGCCTGGCAGGGTTTGCGTCTGGCTGAGCGATACGTTGCGGCCGGTAACAAAATTACCGCCCAGCCCAAATCCCAGGCCCGAAAGATTACCTCTGGAAAAGGAATACTTCGTCCAAAAGCTGCCCTGCTGTTTGGGTGCGTTGGGTTTTTGGCGTCCTATCTCTTCGGGCTTGGTGCTTTCCGAAATGGCGGCATCATTGTACGCATACGCTACAATTAAATTCCAGTTCGGATTGATCTGGCCTGTGGCTTCGAACTCAAAACCTTTTGCTGTTTCTTTTCCTATCTGGCGCAACAGGTCGGGCTGGCCGGCCACACCTGCATTGTACAAAACATTGCGCAACTCAATCTGATAAATCGAAGTGGTTACCGCAAGACGTTTATTAAACCATTCGCTTTTCGCGCCAAATTCTACAAGGCTGCTGTACAAAGGGTCAAAAGGCCCGCCGGCCAACGGGTTGGCAACGGTGCTGGCCGTTTGCGGATTGTAGCCTTTGGCATATGTGCCGTACAGATTTACGTTGCTGCTAACCGAATACACCAAACCAAAACGGGGAATGAAAGCATTCTGCTTTACGATAGCCTGGGCCGGCTTCAGGTAATTTGTTTTGTCGGAGAATGTTTCGTAGCGAAGCCCAATCAGGGCCTGCAGGTTTCCAAGCTTTATCTGGTCCTGCACATAAAAGCCGTTAAGCGAATTAAACGTAGGGTCAAAGTCAACACGGTTGTAAAAATATTTGCTCATGTCCTGCAGGGCGTACGGACTTGCCGCAGTCAAATCAAAATGCGGCACGTTAGGCACGGGTCGTTTTACGCCGTTCACCGTTTCGTACAAAAATTTTGTGGGTTGCGCAGGGTTATAGTTTGCGGCCCCGGTGTTGGTGTGGTTACGATAGCCCCTGGCCTGCAACTGCGAGCCGCCAAAGGGCTGCCGCTCCTGCGAGTAATCCATACCGGCTAAAAACTTGTGCGTGGTTGCTCCCAGCTTAAAATCATAAGTAAGAAAGGCAGAGGCATTGTCCACATAGCGTTTGCGTTTGCGGTTGAACACCTGCATTTCCACCAGCGTGGGAATAATGGCGCCGGCGCTGTCTTTGGCGTAGGTGTTGGCCGAACGGTGCTCCAGCAAATCCTCTTCGTAACCGGTTTTTACATAAGCCAGGTTAAACTGCAGCCGCTCTGAAAATTTGTGGTTAAGCGAGGTGGTGAGAATGAAGTTTTCTTCGTTCAGGTAATCATTCACCTGGTTCAGGCTTTTGGATGTGGGTACGGAATAAATATCGTTGTTGCCAAACACGGCCTGGCCACGGTCCAAGCGGCTGTTAGACTTGTTATAAACTAAATCAAAATTAAAGCGGGTTTTTGCCGTTGGCAGAAAGGAGATGGATGGTGCAATCACCATGTTTTTGTCAAACTGCAAATCACGAAAGCTGCCCGAATTTTCGTAGCCAAGATTGAGCCGGTACAGCAGGGTTTTCTCCTCGTTCATGGGGCCGGTGAAATCGGCCAAAGCCCGGAGCGTGTTGAAGCTGCCCGTGGTAAACGAAAGGCTTTGGCGTTTTTCCTGCAAGGGTTTTTTGGTAACCCTGTTGATGGTGCCGCCGGGAGAAGTGTTGCCAAACAAAGCCGAGGCCGGGCCTTTGATGACTTCCACTCTTTCAAGATAATTCGTTAAGGATTGTTTCCAAAATCCGGTGGTTGTTCTCATCCCGTTAATCAGTTGCACACCGCCTTCGCCGCCCGACACCCGGAAGCCTCGGATGGTGATGTCGTCGTAAAAAGTAAACTGGTTGACGCCGCTGAAGTTTTTTACAATATCGCCCAGGCGGATGGCCTGCTGGTCCTGCATCAGTTCTTTGGTGGCGTAGCTGATGGCCTGCGGCACTTCTTTCAGCGGCGTGGCGGTTTTGGTGCCGGAAAACGAGGTGCTGTTTTTATAGCCGGTTTCTTTGCGGCCAATGATTTCTACAGCCTGCAGTTCCTTAACGGCTTCGTTCAGGACAATGTTCACCATTTGCTCTTTTCCTTCCTGCATCGTTACATTTTTCTGAAAGCTTTCACAGCCAACGGCAGATGCCGTGATTTTGGCGGCGCCAGCCCTGGTGCTAAGGGTATAAAAACCGCCTTCATTTGTAAGGGTGGTCTGTCCGTTTATTTGCACCGTGGCCGATGCTATGGCTTCGCCGCTTTCATTTTTTACGATGCCTTGCACAACGCTCTGCGCCCACGAATTGATGGATACAAACAGGGAAACAAATAATGCCATTCTTCTCATTTGGGAAGTTTTTGGCAAATGTGGCGAAGTAAGAGCAAGCGATGCTTACGAATGCGGGAAAGGGGTTTACGGAAGCCGGAAGATTTGGAATGAATAAAAACATAAATAATCTAAAATATGGCTAACGGCCAACGCAAAATCTAATAGCGAACCCGGATAGTCCACCTTTTCTTTTCCCTTCTTTACACGCTGCTGCTGGTTTTGTACACGCTGTTTGAAAACAAAACATCAGTCGCTGATTTTCAGGGAAGGTAATTGAACCCGGAGTGCTATGTGCAAAAGTCCATGATGTCGTGTTCTACTATCAACTTGCTTTGTCAATAGTTACGCTTTGCTGTGCTTTATCAGGGCTTCGTGCAGGCAGCGCTTTTTTTGCAAAGAGCGGCTATTCGTGGCTTTTACCAATCATCCAAACACTTTTCATTGCGGTAAAATTTTAATGCCAACCGTTTCCCCTGTCGTGCAAGTACCATCGCAAAAAAAAGTAACCGTAGGCTCCTCTTGCCGTAAGCCATTTTTTTGCAATTGAGAGCAATTGGCGTTTGTTAGTAAATCTATAGGAGAAGAAATAGGTAATAGGGTCAAGCAACAGGCAGGCCAAAATCATTAGAATAATTTTCGGGTCGAACGAACTGGCTGAAAGAAAGCAAGTTTGCCAAAAAAGTTTTAATATTCGCCCATGTTACTCAATAAAGGAATATCTGTCAGCTATTTTATCCGGCTCATTAAATGGGATCTCGTTGCGATTTTTTGCTACGCCGCTGTTGTGGGAACCCTTGACCATTTCTCATTTTTCAAAAACATCTCTGTTTCGCTCAGTATCGCTGCACTCACCGGCACATTGCTTTCGCTGCTTCTGGCCTTTCGCACTTCTCAATCCTACGAACGGTGGTGGGAAGCACGAATCGTTTGGGGAAGCATCGTCAACGACAGCAGGACGCTGATCCGCCAGATTGCCCAGTTTCTTCCATCCGGTGAAAGAAAAAAAGAAGTGATTCAACAATTCGCCATAAGGCAGTCTATGTGGTGTTATGCCCTGGGTTACCGGCTGCGCAAAGAAAGCTTTCCCTCATTCCTCTCCGCCTACCTTCAGCGGGAGAACATCACCGGGGACCATTTACCGAATGCATTGCTCTCAAGGCATGCCGCCGACCTGGCGGCAGTTAGCACGGAGTTAGAATTGAATGCCAACATACAGGTGCAACTGGAAGCAACCCTGCAGCGCCTTACAGATGCCATGGGAAAATGCGAACGCATCAAAAGCACTATTTTTCCGAGGTCGTACAGTGCCTTAATCCATTTCCTGATATATGTTTTTATGACCATCCTGCCTTTTGGGCTTGATGATAATAATGCTATTGTTGAAATAATCTTGGCTACGTTAATTCCATCTTTATTCATCGCTATTGAGCGGACGGCTATATTAATGCAGGATCCTTTTGAAAACAAACCCACCGATACAGCTATGACAACGATAGCACAAACAATCGAACGCAACCTCGCCGAAATGGCCGCACTTCCTGTAGAGGAAAAAACCATGGCGACGTTTGAATACTACGTGATGTAATGCTTGCACGTTACGGTATGATTGCAAGCAATCTGGAAAGCTCAAAAATAAAGACTAACATGCCCGCTCAAAGCTGCGTCTGTTCCCGGGCTTGTCTTATCTTTTCTGCCTGCAGTATTGTAAGAAAGCTCTGGAAAAGCCTATACCTGATGGCAAAGGTCTCGTTAGGGTACCGCAAGGTTTCAGGGAATGCTTCTTTCACGTTTGTGCAATGGAAATGTTGCTGAGCGTCAAAAGCACAAACGTCAAAAGAAATTTTCGCATAGCATTACGCAACGGTTTAATACGGCCAGGTAATCAGTACCCGTAACTGCTGGTAAGTTGAAACCTAAATAACCTGAAAGAAAGCGAAAAACAAAAGCAAAAATGCATTGCTAACTTCGCTACTCCACTTTCTCTTCTCCCTTCTTTGCATTCTCAATAATCTCTCCTTTGGTAAAAAGCACCGCTTTCAAAATGGTACGCCACTCTGGTTTTTTTCGCAGCAAAAACTCCAGGTCCATTCCAAAATGTTTCATCTCTTCTTTCTGCGCATCCTGCATAATGGCTTTGGCTTCTTTGTCGGTTTCAATAGAGATGCGCTGCTCGTACCAACCGATGGCTTCCGCTTCTTCCACAACGGAAGTAATCATGCGGGCAAAGGTTCTGGTTTCTTTTGAAAGTTCTTCGGGTGGTTCGTGGTACTGACGAAATCCCATAAAATGGTTGGTATAAAGTGAATAAAATATTTATTTATTCGGCAGGCTTTGATTTAAGAAATGCTTCTGTTAGCGCCTGTTCTATTTTTTTCGGCAGGCCATGTGCCTGCGGAAAATGCAGTGAAATGAGCTGGCCATTTTCGTCCCGGTGAAAATGATAATAATCAGACAGGTTTTTGCTTTTTAAAAAAGCGTCAAATTCAATTTGTACAGGTTTTACCCGCTCATTAAAATCTGCTATCCATTGCTCATCGTGGTTCATAAAAACTAGTTTAACTGAATTGAAAATAAATCAACGCTACCGCTGCCGCCGACATCAATACCAAAGTAACAATGCTAAGCACATTGGAAAGACGGCCGTTCTTGTATTCGCCCATGATTTTTTTTATTGTTGCCAATATGCAGCACAATAGCGATAATAACAGGCGAGGTGATGCCGTACAAAATGGCGGTGTACACCAAAGCTTGTATCGGGCTTTGGCCAATGTAATTAAGCAAAAGGCCAACCACCAATGAAACGATGATGACAAGGTAGAAAGCTTTTGCCTGTCCAAACTTTTTGTCCAGGCTACCCTTCCAGCCAAAAGTTTCCGAAACAATGTAAGAAAGCGAACCGCTCAACACCGGGATGGCTAAAAACCCGGTGCCAATAACCCCAAGCGCAAAAAGCAAATACGAGGCTTTGCCGGCAACCGGCTCCAATGCCCTGGCAGCTTGTTCTACCGTTTCAATGTCATTCGTGCCTTTGCCGTACAGGGCCGTGCCCGTAGCCAATATAATAAAGAACATCACCAAGTTGGAAAGCCGCATCCCGAAGTTTACGTCCATTTGCATCTTCTGAATAAGCAGGCGGAAGAAGTTTCGTTCCCTCTTGGTTGCGTCAGCTTTTTGGTCTGCACCCCGCACCAATTTTCGGCGGGCCAGCACTAATTGCTTTGCTGCTTTTACATCTTCGGCTTCCATCGTTACCTGCCAGAAAAATAAGTACGGCGAAATGGTGGTGCCCAGGATGGCGACCAGCACGCCGAAAAAATCTTTATCAAACTGAATGTGCGGCACAAACGTAGCTTTTGCCACTTGCGCCCAGTTGGTGTTTGTAAAAAAAGGAACGGCGATGTACAAGAGGAGCGAGAGGCACAAGTATTTTAATACTGCCACAATTTTGCTGTACGGCAAAAAGACAATCAGCAGCAGCAAGGCTGTAAACACTACGCTGAATATGATGGGGGAAACGGAAGGAAAGAGCAAGTTGGCCACAGCGCCCATGCCTGAAATATCGGCCCCGATGTTTAAAATGATGGCAGGGATGCTAAAAGCCATCATCGTGTAAAGCAACAGTTTTGAATAATGTTTCTTCAGTGTGGTTGTTAATCCAACGGATGTTACCAGGCCAATGCGTGCACACATTTCCTGAATGGCGGCCATAAGAGGGAAGGTGATGAGCGCTGTCCAGAGGGTGCCCATTCCAAACTTAGCGCCGGCCTGCGAGTAAGTGGCAATGCCGGAAGGGTCATCATCGCTGGCGCCAGTAATTAGCCCCGGGCCTAACAAGGAAAAAATCTTTTTAAGCCTTACTGAAAATCTTCTGCCATTGCTCATGTAATTTGTTCGTAAAGTTTTTTATGCTTTCTTGTAATGGTAAAGCAAAGAGTTGCGGAGCGGCGGTAAGAATACTTTTCAACGCCCCAAAGGAAACCATTTTTAATTTTTGCGTTGTGGCAATCATATTGCCAACTGGTCTTCTTCAAAGCCCATTTCTTCAATTTGTATAGTGGTATGAACTATTTTGAATTTGGCTTTGATAAGCTCTCCTATCTTTTCAAGTATGAGTTTGGGAGCTATACCCTGGTTAATGGCAACATGGCCGCTCATGGCATTCATGCCTGATGTTAACGACCAAACATGCAGGTCATGCACATCCTTTACACCGTCAATTTTTTTGATGGCCTCTTGCAATTCGGCAACATTTACATCACTGGGCGTTCCTTCTAATAAAACGCTTACGGCATCTTTCAGTAATATCCAGGTGCGGGGCAATATGAAAAGACCAATGCCAGCAGAGAGTAAAGGATCTGCATAGTACCAACCAGTGGTTAGCATAATGATGCCTGCAACGATAACGCCGATTGACGTCAGCATATCGGACAGCACTTCAAAATAAGCGCCTTTCATGTTAAGGCTTTCCTGCGAGCCTTTGCGCAAAATCATCATGCCGATAATGTTTATCACCAATCCTATGGCCGCCACTATCAGCATGGAGCCGCTTTCCACTTTTGGTGGGTTTTTGAACCGTTGATAGGCCTCGTACAAAATGTAAATGGAAATGCCAATGAGTACTAAGGCATTCAGGAGCGCCGCCAAAATTTCGGCACGGTAGTAACCATAGGTTTTTTGCGGCGAGGCTTTTCGTTGCGTAAGATTGATAGCAAACAACGCAAGAGCAAGGCCGCCCACATCGGTGAGCATGTGGCCCGCATCGGCCAGCAGCGCAAGGCTTTTGGTAAGAATGCCGCCAATGACTTCGGCCACGAGGTAACTGCCCGTTAACAAGAGTACGGTAACAAGGTTTTTTTTGTTCTTATAACTAGCAGAGGCATGATTTCCAGACATGTAAGATTGTTTAGTGTGTTATTTTTTCAATAGCAATAATTGCAGCCCTTTAAGTCTTTCTTCCCATTGTGAAAGCATGTTTCTGGTTTCAATCTTCATAGTCTGATGGGATCCATAATCCAATTCAGCCCTCAGCATTTGTGTAGATGCCTTATGGCAATCAATCATTACTGCGGCGTACAGGTAGTCAACATCCGGCGCTTTGTATCCGTTGCTTACTTTTAATCCGTTCAAAGCGCTGCTCATTGCCTTTCGAAACGCTTCGGCGTCAGGCGATTTTGTGGTTGGTTCGTGCTCCAAAAAATTAGACAGCACAGTTAAATCCTTCTTCAACTCATTAATCATACTTTGCGAAAACGCTTTCAGTTTGGTTTGTTTGCCTGTTGCAATTTGGAGTTTTGCTATGTCAATAATACTATTGTTGAAGACAGTTGTAATATATGCAAAATCTCTGTCGTTGTTCCCTGAATAGGAGATTGACCTCATGCGAGCCCTCATATCATCTATTGTTTGCGGCAGCGTTACATTGAAATTTGCTGGTTTACTCACCAGTGTCAGCCTCGCCTTGGCAGGACCCTTGCTTTCACACGAGCAAACTAAAACCAATAGGCCAGGTACAATCAACCACTTCATGCGCTGTATAAATTTGGCTTTTACACCTGCACAATTCATCTTCATTCAAATAGTTTAAAGCGAGGTTTTGATCTTAATAGAGCGACGGTAATGGCGTCAATAACTTCTATGGGTAGCTCCTGCCGGTTTAAAATATTGACGCTGATGTAACCTATGTCATCATGAACTTTTATTTGGTAATATTCCCTCAACGGCTTTTGTTTAAAAAATGATTTAAACTCCGTTTCCACCGAAATAATTTGTTCATTAAAGGCCTTTATCCAATCCTGAATGCGTTGTTCTTTCATAGGGATAAGGGTATTTCTTGATCCGGTGCAGGCGTTTGGCTGGGTTGTTTTTTGAAAAACCGCTTCTGAAAAACCAGGATACTTATTACACCGGCAGAAACCCATACATCAGCCGTATTGAATACCGGCGAAAAGAACTCTAAATCATCTCCACCCCAGATAGGCACCCATTGCGGCAGCATGGTGCGAACCATAGGGAAGTACCACATGTCCACCACGTGGCCAAAACCTAAACCGGCATAGCCACTGTGCTGAGTAAAGGCCTGCGCAATGTTTTGCAAAGCCGGGTCGCTTTTTTCAAAAATCAATCCATAGAAAAGGCTGTCAATTAAATTTCCAAAAGCGCCTGCATAAACAAAACAGGCGCTGATGATAAATCCTGTGTGATATTTTTCCCTGATAATTTTGCGCAGGTAAAAAAAGCCCCAGATAACAGCCGCTAAACGAAACAGCGTTAACGCCAGCTTACCCGCATCGCCGGTACCTAATTTCAGGCCCCAGGCCATGCCCGGATTTTCAATAAAGTGAATACGGAACCAGTCAAAAACTCTTACTTCTTCGCCGTAATAGAAATGTGTTTTGATATAGACTTTGATACTTTGGTCTATCAACAGTAAAATCAGGATGAAAAGCACTGTTGTTTTTCCTTTCATAACATTTCAAATCCGGCATTTAAAAAACCCTTTCTAAAAAATCAGATTTTCATTCTTTGGATACGCACCGCATTCATGATGGCCACGAGGGCCACGCCTACATCAGCTATCACCGCTTCCCATAGCGTAGCCACACCACCGGCGCCCAGGATGAGCACAATCACTTTTACGGTCATGGCAAGTATGATATTTTGCCACACAATTTTGCGGGTGATTTTTCCGGCTTTTATGGCCGCTACAATTTTGGAAGGCTGGTCGTTTTGAATAACGACATCCGCCGTTTCAATTGTAGCATCGCTACCCAGGCCCCCCATTGCAATACCAGCATCGGCCAATGCCACAACAGGAGCATCGTTCACACCGTCGCCTACGAAGGCAATGCGGCGCCCTTCATTTTTTAACGACTGCACTTTTTCCACCTTGCCTTCGGGCAAGAGGTCGCCAAAGGCTTCGTCAATACCGATTTGTTTGGCCACGTTATCTACTACGGTCTGCTTGTCGCCCGATAGCATTACGGTTTTGATATTGAGTCTGTGCATCTCTTTGATGGCGGATGCGGAGTCTTCTTTTATTTCATCGGCAATGGTAATGTAACCGGCGAATTTTTTATCAATGGCTACTACCACAATGGTATCCACAATGCCTTCCGTTTCGGCGGGGTAATCAATGCCGAATTTTTTCATCAGCTTTAAGTTACCCGCCAATACTTCTTTTCCATCTACCGTTCCTTTCAACCCATGCCCTGCAATTTCTTCCACGTTGGCGGCCGTTGTGTTGCCAATGCTGTCACTTGCATACTTCACCACCGCCTGGCCCACCGGATGCGTTGAATTTTTTTCCAAGGCAGCCGTAATGCGTACCATATCTTTTTCTTCCAGGGTGTAAGCCACTACTTTTTGCACGTTGAAAACGCCTTTGGTCAATGTGCCGGTTTTGTCCATCACCACGGCGTTGATCTTTGTCATTACATCCAAAAAATTGCCGCCTTTGAACAGGATGCCGTTGCGTGCCGCCAGCCCGATGCCGCCAAAATAGCCCAAAGGAATGGACACAACGAGGCCGCAGGGACAACTGATTACGAGAAACACCAGGGCCCGGTAAAACCAGTCGTAGAAAACATAATTGTCCACTACCATCATGGGTACCAGCACAAGCGCCAGCGCCAAAAAGAATACGATAGGCGTATAGACTTTTGCAAAGCGGGAAATAAAAAGTTGCGTTTGCGATTTGCGGGCGGTGGCGTCCTGCACCATCTCCAGAATGCGGCTTAGCTTACTGTCTTTGAACAGCGCAGCTACCTTCACTTCGGCAACGGTGTTCAGGTTTACCATGCCGGCATACACCGGTTCGCCCTTGTATTTAGTATCAGGCTTGCTTTCGCCGGTAAGGGCAGCGGTATTGAACGAGGCGCTTTCGGAAAGAAGTTCGCCATCCAGCGCTACTTTTTCGCCGGGTTTCATTTGAATGGTTTCGCCTAACTGAACTTCTGAGGGATGCACATCCAGCGTGGCGCCGTTGCGCAGTACCGTCACTTCTTCGGGTCTTATATCAAGCAAGGCTTTGATGCTTGCCTTCGCTCGTCTCACGGCTGAATCCTGAAACCATTCGCCAATGGCGTAAAACACCATCACGGCAACGCCTTCGGTATAGCTGCCAATGATGAAGGCGCCGATGGTGGCCACACTCATTAAAACAAATTCATTGAAAATGTCGCCCCGTTTGGCTTTGCGGAAGGCCATGCGGAGAACGCTGCCGCCGGCCAATATGTAAGCCACTGCGTTTATTGCAAAAGAAATGGGTTTGGGCGGCACAAATTTGAATCCGTATTCCAGCACTAGCAGAACGGCAAGAATGGCAAGGGCAATAATCAAATTCAGATGCTCTTTCCATGCCGCCTGTGTGGATTCGGCACCTCCGTGGTCATGGTCATGGTCGTGGTCATGCCCGTCTTCATGGCTGTGGCCTTCCCGTTTGTCATGTTCGTGGTCATGCGTCGTCCCTTTCATTTGAACAACCGGCGCTTCTTTTTCTTGATTGTGCTCTGCGCTCATAAAACTTTATTTAATGAATAAAAAAACTTAGTATTCCTACACCAATTAAAATGCCTCCGGTGAGGCGTTTTTCGTGGTGCTCAAAAAAATGCGTGTTCAGTAACCTAAAGCCCCGGTACGCAAACAAGACCAGCGCAACAATACCCGATATGCTTACAATGGCATACGCAACGGCCATTACAATCACATGGTTCATTCCGTAAGCACCTGCCGATAAAAACAAACTTTCCACTTCCAGGCAGGGAGACAAAAACATCATCACAACAAAAAGCAAAATCCATCTTCGCTTTGACTTTTTGTAGGCCAATACTTCTTCTTGCTTTGAATGATGATGGTGCGGCAGGTTGATGGTGAAATAAATCAGGCCAAAAACAATGAGGAGCACGGGTGCAATCACTTGAACATAGTCATCGTAGCGATGCGCTAGACTTTGACCTACATTGCCCAATACAATACCTAACAAGACCGTTCCCGTTACGTGAGCCAGAGCAGAGGCGAACGCAATTTTTGTCAGGTCTCTCTTTGACCAGCCTTCAGCCTTCGCTACAGCAACAAGGGGTAGCCAATGATTGGGAATCAATGCATGGATAAGGCCCAGTAATAACACACCTAACAATAGCTGAATCATAGCAAAACCATTTACATCCCCATTTTATTACCAATTGCCAACTGTTTTATTTTGCTTATCTTCAAAAACGTCCTATAAATGACAGTAGCTGTGGATAGACCTTTCAAGACATTTGATGAATTGTGATTAAAAATTGAGCAAACCTTAACTATCTCGCTCAACAACGGTAAAGGCCCACCTATGAAAAGAGCAGCAAAAAAATTTTTGAAACTTTCTAATTTTTTTATGGCTGCACGCATTATACAGCAGAGTTCTGTTTCAGAGTCATTGATATTTCTTTGCGATCCACTGAAAAATTCAACTTCAAATCCACTGACAATGCTGGGTGTAACGTAGGCTAAAACAGGTGTATCAGCAGCAAACGCTATACATAGACGGAAAGGCCCTGCCACAGGAAAAATGACTTCACCTGCCGTAAGTTTGAACTTTAGTTTAAAATTTATTGCGGTCATCAGGAAGTGGCTATTTTTAAATTTCCAGGGCTATTTTGTTCGTCATTAATTGCTAAACCCAATCGTAATTTTTTATTGCATCAGCCAATTCTTGGCCATTTCCCGTTCTGCTATATCAAAATATTTTATTTCTGCTTTTTCAAATGGCGCCATTATTTCATACATCAATTTTTTCCATTTTTGAGTGCCAACGATGGCAATTTTTTCAATGTCTGCTGAATGTGTAAAATTCAAGGTGCCATAGGTAAGTTGAAGACTTCCATCTTCCCAAAACCCTGTTGAAGCCGAAGCAGTGCCATCATCCATTTCAAAATACCACCTGACCTTTTTTTCGGTATTGATTATGTTATGTATAAGCGGATGAATCTTCTCGAAATCTTTTATACCCAGCAAGTCATTCGCGCTGGTTGCGATTATATTTTTGTGAGTAAAGTCCAAAAGTTGTAACATAAAAAAATAAATTAAAATGCTATCTTCTATTTTTCAAGCTATGCAAGCTTTCATTACCATTTAGCCCTGCTCCGTTTTAATTTTCATTGCTGTATCTAAAATTACTTTCACCATCCTGCTTTGGTAGTCAAACAACATCACTTTTTCCGGTTTTATTTGCACACTATTTTGTATTACCAGAATTAAAGGGTGCAAAGCCTCTACTATACACAATTTCCGCCAAAAAGATGGTAGCAGGGCCCTACCTTAAATAGTTAGTCCATAGGGTTACGGATTGTGTTCTTAGTTGACGAAAGGAGATGGTTTTTCCTGGCTTTTGCTTACTTCATTTGGTGCTGGCCGTGATGTTCGTGACAAGCTTGTTCACACCTTCTGCAGGCTTCCGCACAACGCTTGCAATGGTCGTGGTCGTGCATACCGCATTCTTCGGCGCACTTGCGGCAGGCCTCTTCGCAAACCACTAAGAACTTATGCGAAATTTCGCTGTCCCGTAACAAGAGCTTTGCACCGAGAAAGCAGATTTCCGCACAGTCCCTGTCCAGTTCAATGCAATGCGCCATCATGGTCACATCTTTTTCATCAAGGCAGGCGGCAGCGCATTCTTCGCAGGCTCTTGCGCAGTCTAAAAGGGTTTGGATAAGGCTTTCGTGTTTGTGGCCGGAATGGTGATGGCCAGGTTGCTGCTGTTCCATTGTTGTTGGTTTTATGGGTGAACAAATAAATTTTTCCGCTTTGACCGTGGCACCACGGGTTTAGCTTCGGGTGGTTTGGTCAATGCCCCTCTTCGTCTTCCGAGTTATTCATTTTTGATAAAAGGTCATAGGCGCCTTTTGTTACTACGCGGCTTTTCATGTCAAAGCCGTCGGGCAGAATAACGCCGGTGTATCCGTTCTCGGTCACTGTTACACCCACTTCAACCCGGCGGAAGGAATAATGTTTTTCGCCGCCCTCAACTTTTTTGCCCGTGCTATCGGTTTCAGGCTTTCCCTCTTCCTGAACGAAAATGTAGTTCTTGCCTCCTGATTGCACTACGGCTGCCTGCGGCAGTGCAGGTAGCGAAGTGCTGCCGATTTCCATAATGGCGTTGATGAACATGCCCGGCAGTAAAGTGGCTACCGGGTTTACGATTTTTCCATGAACTTCCACGGTACGGTCTTCGTCAATATCTTTCCCGATAAGAAATACCTGTGCGTTGCGTTCAATGCTGTCGCCGGTGGCCCGAAAGCGAATTGTTTGTCCCATTTTCACCTGCGGCAAATCTTTTTCAAACACCTTCACCCGCACTAAAATGTTATTGGTGTTTGCCATGTCTGCCAGCAATTCGTTTGCGCCAATGAACTTACCTACGTTGGAATACACATGCGTAATGTAACCGCTGCTTGGAGCCACAATGCTGATGCGTGATGTGAAGTTGCCAGCTCGCACGTTAGCCGGATTAATGTTAGCAATGCGCAGGCGTGCCTGCAAGCCTTGAACCCTTGCTACCATACTGTTATACTCGCTGCTGGCCCGTTGC
>DATKHJ010000093.1:0-3610 GCA_035510335.1 Flavisolibacter sp.
GGACAACGGCACACAGGTATTCTCGGGCAGCGGCAACTTGTTTGAACATTTTGACGGCGGCGATGGCTACGATGTAATGACCGACATCGATTACAACGACAAGTTCTGGATCATAAACAAAGAAATCTGGACGGATGGCCCAACAGATGAAAACATTACTCCTCCCGGAACGAACGAATACTTTCCCAACCTGGCAAAAAGCTGGAGCAACGAAGAAGTAATTTACGCTGGCTATAGCCGCACGTTTGTTTCCGGCGACCAGGGAAGTAACTGGAGCGAATTGACCTATACGGCGGCCAGTTCTACCATCCGGGTCCCAGGCAACTGGGCTTTGGCAAGTTGTCCAAGTAGCAACAGCCGGCTTTATACGGCCGGAAGAAACAACAACAACATCAGCGCACAGAGAAGAGGTATGTGGCGGGTTGACGGATTGAACTCCGTGGTACCGAATACCTATACTTACCTGGGAAGCAAGCCCGGTTTTCCAACGAACTATACAAAGATCACCGGCATTGGTGTTAGGCCTACCAACGCCGACCAGGTATGGATCACGGTCGGCGGTTTTGACGCCAATGTAAAAGTTTTTTATTCCGGCAATGCCGGAGAAACATGGAGCAATGTATCGGGCAGTTTGCCAAATGTGCCGATTCTTTCCATCGTTGTTGGTAGTGGTGGCACTGCTCTTATTGGTACCGACATTGGTGTGTTCTTCCGAAGCACCGGCATGAGCGACTGGACGCTTTATTCGAATGGTTTACCACGGATTCCTGTTACCGATTTGGACCTGGTGGACATTGTTGGTGGAAGCATGTTGTATGCTTCCACGTTTGGAAGAGGCATCTGGAAAACTCCAATAGACCTTAGCTGTGAGGCTGACCTCACGGTCAACGAAACGTCACTGCGGGGCTTGCGCAATTACCAAGCTTCCAATACGCTTTCCTCTACAACCGATATTGAAGGCGGCGATGGAACTAAGGTCCAGTTTAAGGCGGGAAATCAAATTACATTGAGTGCCGGCTTTGTTGTGGAGCCAGGATCGACCCTACAGGCCGTTATTGCACCATGCAACACGGGTCCGCTGCCGGACGTTCGAATGGCCTCGCAAAACAGTTCTGCCAGCAAGGCAAAAACAGCTACGCCGTTTCGAAAAAAGATTTTTACCATTTCACAGTCGAAGCGAAAGAAAAAATAAGTGGCCAGTAGTGCAGATGATTATAAAAACAATGCTCTACTGATAACCCTTCGCCTGCAGCAAAAACAACTCCGCGTACCGCCCGTTTTTTTGCAGCAGTTCCGCATGGCTGCCAATTTCTTCCAGCTCGCCTTTGTTGAGTACAAGAATGCGGTCGGCCATGCGAACGGTGGAGAAACGATGCGAAATCAACACCGCTGTTTTTCCTTTGGTCAGATCGGCAAAACGTTGAAATACTTCGTACTCGGCTCTTGCATCCAGCGCAGCTGTTGGTTCGTCAAGGATCAATAGCTGCGCATCTTTCATGTAAGCTCTTGCCAGCGCAATCTTCTGCCACTCGCCGCCCGAAAGATCAACACCGTTGTTGAAGCGGCGGCCCAACTGCTGATCATATTTACCGGGAAGTTTTTCAATGACGGTATTGGCCAGACTTTGCTCTGCAGAAGATACAATCAGTGGCACATTTCCTTTCTGTTCCACATCGCCAACGGCAATGTTTTGCGAGGCAATCATCTGGTAGCGAAGAAAGTCCTGAAAGATGACGCCGATGTTTCGCCGCAGGTCGGCAAGATCATATTCTTTCAACTCAAAACCATCCAGCAAAATGCGGCCTTCCGTTGGGTCGTACAGTCGCGACAGCAACTTTACCAGTGTTGTTTTACCGGCACCATTCTCGCCAACCAGCGCCAGCTTCTCTCCTGCTTTTAGTGTAAAGTTCAGGTGACGGTTAGCCCAGCGTTCGGAGTTGGCATATTTAAAGCCTACATTCTCAAACACAAATCCTTCGCGGACCGGTTTTGGAAAAGGCCTTGCATTTTTTACCACCGGCATGCGTGGCGCTATCTCAAAAAAGTCGAAGAAATCCTTCAGGTAAATAGCGCCTTGGGATACAGCGGTGAACCGCGAAAGAATGCCTTCCAGCAATCCACGCAACTGGCGAAATGAACCCGCTAGAAAGGTTACATCGCCAATTGTCAATGTACCGACTACCGCCTGGCGAATGATATAAACATAAGCGCCGTAATAACCAGCCGTTCCCAAAAAAGAAAAGAACGTTCCCCAGCCAGCACGTTGTTTTGTGAGCTTCTTGTTAGCCTCGTAAAACTTGGTGGAAAGGTTGCGAAACCGCTCAATAAAAAAGCCGGACAAATCAAACACTTTAATTTCCTTCGCCGTTTCGTCCGATGCACCAACATAGCGGATATAATCCAGTTCCCGACGCTCCGGCGTTTGTCTTCGCGACAGCGCATAACTGCGGTTGTTGAAATGCGATTCGCCCAAAAACGCCGGTATCACCGCCACCAGCAGCAACAGCATCAGCCAGGGATTAAATGCCACCAGTCCGGCAGCAAGAAACGCCATGGTAATGGCCTCCTGTGCCTGGCTAAGCACCTGTGCCAGCAAAATGGTGCGGCCGGTTGTTTGCTGGCGGGCACGTTCCAACGTATCGTAAAACTGTGAGTCTTCAAACTGCTCCAGGTCAAGCTGCGCGGCGTGCTGCATAATTTGCACCGACGTGGTGTTGGCAAACTTTTCACCAATCAATGTATCAAACAAAGAAATCATCCTTCCCAGGGCATCGGAAAGAATGAGCAGGCCGAATTCGATGGCCACCAGTTGCCATAAAAAATTTTGCGAAGAAGGGTTGTCTTTGATGTGAAGGATGCCGTCGATGATGAGTTTACCAACATACAAAACCGCGACGGGAATAGCGGAACGAAGGATGCGAAGGAGAATGTTTGCGAGCATCATGCCCGGACTGCTTTGCCAAACCAGCCGAAAAAAACGGGGGAGATTGCGCAGGGCGGAAAGCCTGTCTTTTAAGCTCACCTGTTCCGTGCCTTCAAGCTTTTCTTTGCGAAAGATCCGTTGCCACCAGTTCATTTGCGAAAGTTACCGCAGGGTGCAGCAGAAATGGATAGCTTCTCTTTTCAACGCTGCTTTACCAATTCCCAATAACTAATTCCTAATCACCGATTATTGATTATTCATTACTCATTAATCCTCATTTCTCAACCCTCTTACCTCAACCCTGTATTGCAGCACCACATCGTTATTAAAAAGCAGGTGCAGCCATTCTGCCGAAGGCTGTACAACATAACGATACACCACGCTGTTCTTTTTTTCTTCTGCCGGTTTTAAGAATGTACTGAGGGGCCAGGCCGTAAAGTTGGCGGTGTCGTTAAACGGATCGTTGCCGGTACTTTTTGCCCGTTGCATGTCTTTTAGCTGAAGCGTGATTTGCAGGGTATCGCCGGCACTGGCTTCAATTACGCCGCTGGCAGCGGAAAAGTTTTCGAAACCGTAGCGGTGAAAATTTTTGGTAAGGAAAGGTGCCCGTTTGAACTCCGCCATTTGTGGTGGTTGCGGCAGCAGTGTCCAACGCAGTTCTTCCGGAAAATGATCGCGGATGAACAA
>DATKHJ010000094.1:0-2186 GCA_035510335.1 Flavisolibacter sp.
TGCCCAACCGAAATCGAATGAGGAAGAGACGCTTGATGGAAACATCAATTTGCTTCTCGGTGATCTTTCCCTGCTTCACGGCCTGCACCAACGCTTTGTAAGCATCGGTGCCGCAATCAATGTCTGTTCCGTGCATCACCGCATCGGCCGATGCACTTGCCGCATCGGGATGGGTTTTGTGGTTCTTAAAAAAATCATCAATGGCCCAGCAGTCGGAAGTTACATAACCAGTAAACTTCCAGCGGTTGCGCAGAATGTCAATCATCAGTTCATCGCTGCCGCAGCAAGGCTGGCCTTTGTAAGCATTGTAGGCGCACATGACACCGGCCACATTTGCATTCACCACCAGTTCTTTAAAGGCAGGCAAATACGTATTCCACAAATCATGCGCCTTGGGAGCAACGTTGAATACATGGCGCAGCGGCTCGGGACCGCTATGCACGGCGTAATGTTTGGCACAAGCCGCCGCTTTCAAATATTTCGGATCATCACCTTCCAGTCCACGCACAAATGCTCTTCCCAGCATGGCGGTGAGAAACGGATCTTCGCCGTAGGTTTCCTGTCCGCGGCCCCAGCGTGGATCACGAAAGATGTTGATGTTGGGTGTCCAGTAGGTGAGGCCAAGATAACGTTGTCCGCGTTTGCCATCCAGGATGGCTTTGTTGTAAATGGCCCGTCCTTCCAGCGCCGAATAGTGCGCCATTAATTTTAACGAAGACGAATCGAATGTTGCCGCCATGGCAATGGCCTGCGGGTAAACGGTTACCTTGTAAGGCGTTCGGGCCACGCCGTGCAATACTTCGTTCCACCAATCGTAAGCCGGTATGCCAAGACGATCAATGGCAGGAGCGGCGTTCAGCATTTGCGCCACTTTTTCTTCCAGCGTTAAGCGGCCCACCAGGTCGTTCACCCGTTCGTCAAACGAAAGCGCTGTGTTTTGAAACGGGAATTGCTGCTGCGCAAACAGCTCTTTTCGGCACAGCAGGCAAAAAAGGGCTAAGAATAAAAAGCTCGCCTGTTTTTTCTGAAACATAAGGCAATGTTTTTGGTGAATTATTTTTTAAAAACGTCGTCGTTGCCGGTGTAACTAAACCAATCGAAGGCGGCGGTGTTGCTGCTTTCTTTGCCAAGCGATGTGGCATACATGCCGATGGTAACGCCAACAAAATTACCGCCGAAACCACCCGCCACTTTGGTGCTTAAAAGTGTTCCGTCAACTTCTTTCATCGGCGTCCATTTTTTGTTATCGCTGCTAAAAGAAAAGCTGTATTTACCGGCCGTGCCTTTTGCCTGGAGATAAACGGGACCGTTATTTTTTGGCAATGGTTGCGATGCCAGCAAGATCATGCTATTGCTATCGGCAAGCGCCTTTGGCGATTGAAACAGTTGCACTACCGGTTGATCTTTTTCTTTCGATACAGCAAGAAAATAAAAATAGTTTTCGTGCATGAAACAAAGCAACCCGGCTTTTTCATTGTCACTTTTTGCCGTGAAAGTAACTGAGGTAGAAGCGGTGAAGTCCGTGTGCTGCTGACGCCTTGCAACATAAGAAGGATTCATACGGCCGCCTACGGTTTGCGGACGTACATTCAACAGGAGCTGCCCTTTGTTTTTGGTAAGACTGTACCACTGCTCTTTTACCGTGCGAAGAAAAATCCAGTCGCTGTTTAATAGATTGTTGAATTCTTCGCGGTAAGAAAAGTTGCCGCTGCGATAATTCTTTTCCGCTTGTGTTTTCGCCGGAAGCGGCAGGGGATAATGGTACTGCACTTCATCGTAACCCGGGTTGATCAGCGGCCATTCATTCTCCCACACAACCGGCGTTAAAAACGTTTCCCGGCCGGTGTTGTGGTAGTCTTCTTTGTAAGGTCGTGTGGCCAGGAACACCGTGTACCAGCGACCATCCGGCAGTTCTACAAGATCAGCGTGACCGGCAGAAGTAACAGGGTGTTTTCTCTCACCAGATAAATGCCGTTGCGTTAAGATCGGGTTCTTTTCATACGATTCGTATGGACCGTAAATGTTCTTGCTGCGAAACGCTACCACGGAATGATCGGGACCGGTTCCGCCTTCGGCAGAAATGAGGTAGTAGTAACCGTATTTTTTTATGATGTGGGGACCTTCAATCCAGCTTGGCTTTTTGGAAATGTCGGTGCCGCCATTCACCAGGATTTTATTTTCGCCCA
>DATKHJ010000095.1:0-12149 GCA_035510335.1 Flavisolibacter sp.
GTAATGGACGTTGTAAATGCCTGTCCAAAACGGCTTGTCCCCCACTCTGCCGCATTTGTGATGGCCCCGTTTGTTCCGGCACCGTGAATGGTCATTACAATTCCATTGTCGTATGTAAACACACGTTTCCTGGCAATATTCCAGGTGCGTTGTGTATTGTCGTCAAACGTAATGGACAAGTTGTTGCTGGCAACTGTATGCGTAATGCTTTGCAGGGTTGGACGTGGCCACACAATGCCGCCGGTAACGTTAGTAAATGTCTGACTGCCATTTAACACAATGCTTTTGTTATCGCTCAGTCTTTTTACCGTCAGGTTTTGAATGTTTACCGTCACCACTGCACCTGCATTCTTCCAGCGTGTGCCGGCCGGTGTAGAAACGACAACCGTGCCCGAACGAAAATGTTTGCCTGCGCAATCGTTGCCGTTATACGTGAAGGTAATTTTCCAGGTGTTGTTCGCCGTATCGGCCACTGCGCCTACATTACAGGGCACATTTGTGTTCTGGTTGTTTTGTAACCGGCCACTAAAGGTTGGCGTAGTTTCCAGCGCACCTGTTATTTCTGTCATCAGGTCATCCAGGTTAGAAGAAATGCGCTGCTGATCATTGGCATGCGCTTGAATCTGCGGGGTCGAGTCGGTTGGTTGTACTTCGTCTTTTTTGCAGGCGGTAAATGTGGTGCCTACAGCCAGCACAATTGCTGAAAGGGAACGGAAGGTTGTTTTCATAAAGATGTTTTTGGTTGGGTGCATGGACTCTGTCGTTGCACACGGGTTTAACGGATTCTACAAGTTTGTTGCCTGCAATGATAATGTCTAAAGCTTAAGATTGCAAGCAACCTCTGTTAAGCTTTGTTCCCTAACTGATCATCAAGCAGTAAGCCGTTTCGCTTGCCTGTTTCTTTTGCCAGTTCATAGCCTGCGTCGGCATGACGAATGACTCCCATGCCCGGATCGTTGCGCAGCACACGTTTCAGCCTTTCTTCCGCATCGGTTGTGCCATCGGCAACAATCACCATCCCGGCGTGAATGCTGTAGCCCATGCCAACGCCGCCGCCATGGTGCAGGCTTACCCAACTGGCGCCGCCAGCGGTGTTTACCAGGGCATTCAGGATCGGCCAGTCGGCCACGGCATCGCTGCCATCCAGCATACTTTCGGTTTCGCGGTTAGGCGAAGCCACCGAGCCCGTGTCGAGGTGATCCCGGCCAATCACGATCGGTGCTTTTACCTTGCCCGTTCTGACAAGTTCATTGAATGCCAGCCCGGCTTTTTCCCTTTCGCCCTGGCCCAGCCAGCAAATGCGGGCGGGCAATCCCTGGAAAGCAATTTTTTCTTTTGCCAGTTTTAACCAGCGTTGCAGGGATTCATTTTCAGGAAACATGGCCGCAATCAATTCATCGGTTACTGCAATATCCGCCGGATCGCCGCTGAGTGCCGCCCAGCGAAAAGGGCCCTTTCCTTCGCAAAACAAAGGGCGGATGTAGGCCGGTACAAAGCCGGGAAAATCGAATGCATTTTGCAAGCCCCTCTCCTTTGCCCTTGCCCGTATGTTGTTGCCATAATCAAATGTTATGGCGCCACGCTTTTGCAGCTCCAGCATTAATTCAACATGGCGGTACATGGAATCGTAAGCATATTCGAGGTATTGCTCTTTTGCTTCTTCCCGTAAAACTTTCGCCTGTTGGTAACTGATCTGGTGCGGCCAGTAACCAATCAATGGGTCGTGTGCCGATGTTTGATCGGTTAATGTATCAGGAATAATGTTTCGTTCCACTAATCGTTGTAACAAATGAACAGCATTGCACAACACGCCGATGGAAATGGCTCCGCCTCTTTTCTTTGCCTCCAGTGCACGGTCGATGGCCGCATCAATGTCGCTGATCTTTTCATCGAGATAACGGGTTTCCAATCGTTTATCAATGCGCCATTCTTCTACTTCGGCAACCAGTGCCACGCCTTCGTTCATGGTAATGGCAAGGGGCTGTGCGCCACCCATTCCGCCAAGTCCGGCGGTTACGTTTAGCGTGCCTTTCAGCGTTCCGCCAAAATGTTTGGCCGCAGCTGCAGCATAGGTTTCATATGTGCCCTGCACAATTCCCTGCGAGCCGATGTAAATCCAGCTGCCGGCTGTCATCTGTCCGTACATCATCAGTCCTTTCTTTTCCAGCTCTTCAAAATGTTGCCAGTTGGCCCAGTTAGGCACCAGCTGCGAGTTGGACAATAACACCCGCGGTGCATCCTTGTGTGTTTTCAAAATACCAACCGGTTTGCCGCTTTGAATGAGCAGCGATTCATCGTTCTCCAGGATTTTTAAACCCGCAATAATCTTATCCAGCGCATCAAAGTTGCGGGCTGCTTTTCCTCTTCCGCCATAAACAATAAGGTCATCGGGCCGCTCTGCTACTTCAGGGTTGAGATTGTTTAGCAGCATGCGCAGGGCTGCTTCCTGAATCCAACCTTTGCAGGTTAGCTGCGTGCCGGTAGGAGTTTTATATTTTATAGGATCGTATTGGGAAGTTGTGTTCGTGGTCATGGTGCAATCGTATTTGTTGCTAAAATAAATGATTTGAGAGAGAGCAAAGCTGTTGTTAAGGCTTCCTGCAGGAAAGAACGGAGTACGCAAAAGCCATTACATTTGCGGCAAAATGAACGATTGCGATGGATGTAAAAAATAATATACTCGAAACAATTGGAAACACACCCTTAGTACGCCTGAACAAGATCGTGAAAGATTTCCCGTGCGAGGTGTACGCTAAAGTGGAATATTTTAATCCCGGCAATTCTACCAAAGACCGCATGGCGCTGAAGATGGTGGAAGTAGCGGAGAAAGAAGGAAAGATCAAGCCCGGCGGCACTTTCATTGAATGTACATCCGGCAACACCGGAATGGGTTTGGCACTGGCAGCCGTGGTAAAAGGGTACAAATGTATTTTCACTACTACTGATAAGCAATCGCAATCCAAAGTTGATATTCTGCGTGCATTGGGCGCAGAGGTCATTGTCTGTCCTACCAACGTGGAGCCCGACGATCCGCGCAGTTACTATTCCGTTGCAGCACGATTGAACAGGGACATTCCAAATTCTTACCACTTTAACCAGTACGATAACCTGGCAAACCGCCTTGCGCATTACGAGACAACAGGTCCCGAGTTGTGGGAACAAACCGAAGGCAAAATCACGCATTTTGTAACCACTGCCGGAACCGGTGGAACCGTTACAGGAACAGCGCAATATTTAAAGGAAAAGAACAAAGACATCCAGGTTTGGGCCATCGACGTTTATGGTTCCCTGCTGACAAAATATTTCCACACCGGTGAGATTGATATGAATGAAGTTCACCCCTATATCTCCGAAGGATTTGGTGAAGACTTTGTGCCGCAGAACTACGACATGAGTGTGATTGATCATTTTGAGCAGGTAACCGACAAAGATGGCGCGGTGATGACGAGGCGCCTTGCTAAAGATGAAGGCTTATTTTGCGGTTACAGTTCCGGCAGTGTTTTGCAGGGATTGTTTCAGTTGAAAGACCGGTTGAAGAAAGATGATGTGGTAGTCGTGTTACTTTGCGATCACGGCAGCCGTTATGTTTCTAAACTGTACAACGACCAGTGGATGGCGGAGCGTGGCTTCTTTGATGTGAAGACCTTTAAAGATGTCGTGAATGCAAGAGGAAAGCAGCGGCTCATTACCGTAGAGCCTTCACAGTCGGTTGCCGAAGCAGTAGAGCTAATGGGTAAGTACGATATTGAACACATTCCGGTTGTATCGCCTGATGGCGGCATCATTGGTTCAATCAGTGAGAACGGCTTGTTTCAAAAAGTGTTCAGCAACCCCGAGATCAAAACCGAAAAAATTGAACGGGTGATGGAAAAAGAATTTCCCATTGTCGCTTTTGATTCGCCGGTGGAAAAACTTGGAAATTTGATTAACAAGGAAAACGGCGCCGTGCTGGCAAAAGACGAAAGCGGCAATTTCCATATAGTGACCAAATACGATGTTTTGCAGGCGCTGGCCTGATTGAGTTATTAAAAAAGACTTCTTACTAAAAAGACCTAAGTATTTCTTCTTAGGTCTTTTTTTATTGCTGATTGCCCCAGTGCCAGATCGTAGTTTTTCTGTTGTGTAAGAAAATAAAGTGCCCGTCAGTGTTGAATTTATTAAAGCAGGCTGGCAATACTTGTGCAGCATCAACGTAATTCTACGCAATTGATCTTCGGAGCTTTGCGAGACAAATACACGCTATTCTCCGAAGAAATTGGTAAATACCAGACGAAAAAAGTTGAGCAGAAGCGCCATTGCAAATCGATAAGGCCGTTTCTACATTTGTACCAGAAGTTGATTGATACGAAAGCAATCCAATATCATTGAAATCCTAGTTAATCCAGTATCCAAAACCGTCCAGTAAAGATTTTATCCGTATCCTGAGAAAAGCCATCGGTTCGATCCAGTATCAATCAACTTCGCCTCTTAAGGCTTCACTCCAAAAACCATTCAATCCATTTCAGCATTGCCATCGCATCTTTTATCAACCCTCGTTGGTAAAAGAATTATCATTTCACCACTATTCCCTAAAGATTTGGTGGCAAAAACTCACAACAGCAGAAAAAATAAACCCAGTAAATTAAAATCAAGAATCATCTGCCAGCAATGGTTTTAACTTTCAAAAAATCTCGGGCTTAACGCATTGTTTCGTTATTCATTTCATGTATCATCTACACTAAAAAAGCAAACCCTTATTTTTGAGCCTCAAAATCGATCATTAATCGAAAGCAATGGAGAAAAAAGTAAGCAAGATTGCTGTGCTGACCTCAGGCGGCGACTCGCCAGGGATGAACGCAGCAATCAGGGCTGTTGTACGGACAGGTAATTATTACGGCCTCGAAGTTTATGGTATCATGCGTGGGTACCAGGGCTTGTTGGAAGATGACATTCATCGCATGGATAACCGCTCCGTAGCCAATATCATTCAACGTGGAGGAACCATTCTGAAAACCGCCAGGTGTAAGGATTTTCGTACACCCGAAGGCCGGAAAAAAGCCTACAAAAATTTAAAATCGCGGGGCATTGATGGCCTTGTGATTATTGGCGGCGATGGCTCGTTTCGCGGCGCTGTAGAATTTAGCGCCGAGTACGATATTCCCTGCATTGGCCTGGCCGGAACAATTGACAAAGACATTTACGGAACCGACTTTACCATTGGCTTTGACACAGCGGTGAACACTGCCGTGCAGGCCATTGATAAAATTCGCGACACTGCCGATGCGCATGACCGGCTGTTTATTGTTGAGGTAATGGGGCGTGATGCCGGTTACATTGCCCTGCACAGCGGCATTGCCACCGGTGCCGAAAATATTTTGGTGCCCGAGCAGAAAACAGACCTGGAAGCGCTGATCTCATCGCTGCAGGAAAAAGAGCGACGCCGCAAGCTGGTGAACATCATCATCGTTGCCGAGGGGAATGAGTTTGGTGGCGCCGATAAAGTGGCTTCGGCCATCTCGGATAAAATTCCGGGAATGGAAACCCGGGTGACAATTCTCGGCCATATTCAACGCGGTGGTGCACCCACTTGTCTCGACCGCTTAATTGCCAGCCGCATGGGTTACCACGCCGTGGAATCGCTCATTGAGGGACGTCACAATGTGTTTGTCGGTATCATGAACAATAAAATGAACTATGTTCCGCTTGAAAAAGTTGGCAAGCGCAAAGGAACAATCAATGCAGACTGGATGAAAATTGTAAAAATCCTTGCATCCTAAAAATCAAATTAGATTATGTCAAAGAATGTAGATAAATACTTCCATCGCCAGATGGACAAATCGGCCGGAATTGAGCATACGCATCACCGCACCAAAATTGTAGCAACCGTAGGTCCCGCCTGCGATACTTACGACAAACTACTGGAGCTTGTAAAATGCGGCGTCAATGTTTTCCGTCTGAACTTTTCGCATGGTTCGCACGAAGACAAGTTGCAGATCATCGATTACATCCGCCAGATGAATAAAACGGAACCTTACAACATTGCCATCCTTGGCGATCTGCAAGGTCCGAAGTTGCGTGTGGGTGAAATGGAAGGCGGCGGTATTGATGTGGACAAAGGCGACGTTCTCACTTTCACCAATGAAAAACTGGTTGGAAATAAAGAAAGAATCTATGTCTCCTACCCTAATCTTCACAAAGATGTAAAGGTTGGCAACAAGATATTGATTGACGACGGTAAGATTGAAGTACAGGTAAAAGGCATCCTGAAAAATAACGACGTTCAGGTGCAGGTAACATTAGGCGGCAGACTGTCTTCCAAAAAAGGCGTGAACCTTCCTGATACAAAAATCTCCCTTCCGGCGCTGACGGAAAAAGACCTTGTTGACCTTGAGTTTATTATTGAACAAGGGCTCGACTGGGTGGCACTTTCGTTTGTAAGAAGCGTAAAAGATATTATCATTCTTCGCAACAAACTGCAGGAGAAAAAGAGCAAAACAAAAATCATTGCCAAGATTGAAAAGCCCGAGGCGCTTACCAACATCCGCGATATTATCGTGGAAAGCGATGGTATTATGATTGCCCGCGGCGACCTTGGTGTTGAACTGCCGGTAGAGCAAATTCCGCTGATCCAGCGCAACATCATTCGCAAATGTTTGCACCGCGCTAAGCCGGTAATTGTGGCTACGCAGATGATGGAGAGCATGATTGACCGCAACAAGCCAAACCGTAGCGAGATTACCGATGTGGCAAACGCTGTATTGGAAGGAACCGATGCGGTAATGTTGAGTGGTGAAACCGCTACCGGGCAGAACCCGCGTCTGGTAGTAGAAACCATGCGCAAAATTATTATGGAAGTTGAGCGTACCGAATACCGTTACAACCTGGAAGAAGTGTTGACGCCACAGCCCCACTCTCCTTCCCTGTTGAGCGATGCCACCTGTATCAACGCCTGTAAACTGGCAAACGATGTGCAGGCCGATGCACTCATTGGCATGACGCAGAGCGGCTACACCGGTTTCATGTTAAGCAGCTACCGTCCAAAGGCGCCGTTGTTCATCTTTACCAAAGAAAGAACGCTGGTGAACCAGTTAAGTTTGAGCTGGGGCGTTAGAGCGTTTTACTACGACGAGGAAAACAGTCTTGACGATATTATTTTCGACCAGATTGATATTTTAAAAGAACGCGGCTTCTTAAAGCCCGGTCATGTGGTGGTGAATACAGGAAGTACGCCAGTGCACCTGCACTTACCAACGAACGTTATTAAAGTAACGAAGGTGGAGTAAGGGACCTCGCTAAATCCCTCCGAAGGAGGGATTTGCTACACGCAATATCTCGCTTTTGTACAATACTTATTAGACTCAATCATTCATTTGGTTGAGTCTTTTGTTTTTACCGGAGAGAAGAAGAGAAAAAGAGTTAACGCGGAGATAGAATAAAAAATCAATGCGCCTTCGCTTCTTTTTTTGCTTTGCATGAAACCCTCATGCGCAGAAAGAATGATCGAGTTAGGAGGAATACTTCTCTAAGCTGGCATGGTGCTGCTGGTGGCCCTTCCCTTCGGGGAGGAACGGGTGGGGCTGGATTTAGGGAGGCTCCGCCCGTTCGCAAGGCTCTACTTTCCCTTACTTTTGCGCACAAATTATTGCTTTCTATGAACTTTGAATTAAGCGAAGAACACCGGATGATTCAACAGGCCGCCCGTGACTTTGCGCAGAACGAATGCTTGCCCGGCGTGATCGAACGCGACGAAAAAATGCAGTTTCCCCGCGAACAGCTGGAAAAACTTGCCGACCTGGGTTTCCTGGGAATGATGGTGAGTCCTGACTATGGTGGTGCCGGTTTGGATACCGTGAGTTATGTGCTGGCCATGGAGGAAATCAGTAAGATAGATGCCAGCGTAAGCGTTTGCATGAGCGTCAACAACAGTCTTGTTTGTTACGGACTGGAAGCCTACGGTACAGAAGAACAAAAACAAAAATACCTCACACCTCTGGCGCAGGGTAAAAAAGACGGTGCTCTGTACACCGGCGCCTTTCTTTTAAGCGAACCGGAAGCCGGCAGCGATGCCACTTCGCAAAGAACAACCGCTGAAGACCATGGCGATCATTACCTGCTGAACGGTACAAAAAACTGGATTACCAACGGCGGTTCTGCCTCGGTTTATCTCGTGATTGCGCAAACCGATCCTGCTAAAGGACACAAAGGCATCAGCGTATTTATTGTAGAGAAGGCCTGGCCTGGCGTTGTTGTTAGTGGCAAAGAAAACAAGCTGGGTATTCGTGCCTCTGATACGCATACCATTCTTTTCAACGATGTTAAAGTGCCGAAAGAAAACATGATTGGCGAACCCGGATTCGGTTTCAAATTCGCCATGAAAACATTGTCCGGCGGACGCATTGGCATTGCTGCACAGGCGTTGGGTATTGCCAGCGGTGCTTACGAACTGTCGCTGAAATATTCGAAGGAAAGAAAAGCCTTTGGTACTGAAATTTCCAATCACCAGGCTATTGCATTTAAGTTAGCCGACATGGCTACCCGCATTGAAGCTTCCCGCCTGCTTTGCATGAAGGCAGCGTTCGATAAAGACCAGAAGGAGGATTATACGCTAAGTGCATCCATGGCCAAGGTTTTCTCTTCGGAAACAGCCATGTGGACGACCGTTGAAGCCGTGCAGATTCACGGTGGTTATGGTTACGTGAAAGAATACCACGTAGAACGTTTGATGCGTGACGCCAAGATCACCCAGATCTACGAAGGCACCAGCGAAGTTCAACGCATTGTTATCAGCCGAACAATTCTGAAATAGGCCAGCTGTTGAAGGTTTAAAGTTTAATGTTGAAAGTTGTTTTTAAATGGAAACGAAAAACAAGTGTTCGATCTCTCAAACTTTAAACCTTCAATATTTAAACATCACTCACCAGCATCGGTTGTATTCCTCAATTATCGTCATCAGTACATTCACTCTTTTCTCTTTGAAAAGACCAATCTGCGCATAAAAATAGCCGTCAGCTTTGGAAGAAATTTTCTGGGCCAGTGCCGGGCAATCGCTGACTATGCGGCTCATCTTCTCATCAAAATTGGGAACAAAGCGGGAACTTCCGAGGGAGTAGACATCATCGGTAGGTTCGTTGGGGAGTTGCAGGTAATATTCTTTTTCGTACCGGGTGCGGCTGTTGGTAACGCCGTTCGCTTTGCTGGTTTCCGAAACTTTCTCCTGCTCTTCGTACAAATGAATGCGTGAGTCGGCCGGCGTAATCCGGCGCATAAACGATTGCCGTCTTCCCAGCCCACTCTTTTTTTCTTTCAGGAAATAATGGTCGTTATGAATGCGGTAACCCGCTACTTCTTTTACTGAAAAATTCATGGGCTTTTTATCACCTTCCTCGTAAATCTTTACATCGCTGCTGAACATATTTCCGACCTGCACCACCAGCTTTCCGTCAATTGATTTTCCATTGCGCAGAAACAGCGTGCCGTTCATATTGCGCAGGCTGTTTGGCGATTCGAATGAAGAAACACTTCCGCAGGACGAAAGAAAAAACGTAACTACACTAAAGAATAAAAGCCGGATCATAAACTGGCAAGTTAAAGAAAGAATGCTGCTGTTAAATTTGCACTGTTTCAATATTTGTTTCATGTCAATTCAAAAAGAAAATTACTCCCGTGTTCTGGCCGAAGCAAAGGCGGCCAATGCAACGCTTGTGGCTGTTAGCAAAACAAAGCCGGTGGAAGACCTGCAGGCGTTGTACGATCTTGGCCACCGCGATTTTGGTGAAAACTATGTGCAGGAACTGGTAGATAAACAAGGTCAGCTACCGGCCGATATCCGCTGGCATTTTATTGGTCACCTGCAAAGCAACAAGGTAAAATACATCGCTCCCTTTGTGCACCTTATTCATGGCATTGATAGTTTGAAGCTGCTGAAAGAAGTGAACAAGCAGGCAGAGAAATTCAACCGTACGATTGATGTTTTGCTGCAGGTGCATATTGCGCAAGAAGAAACAAAGTTCGGGCTGGATGAAGGCGAGCTGGATGCAATTTTTACAACTGAGGCTAGTGGCTTTCACCAACTGAACCACATTGCTGTGAAGGGACTGATGGGCATGGCATCGTTCAGCGATGACAAGACGATTGTGCAACAAGAGTTTCAAAAACTGAAAATGTTGTTAGATAAATACGCAAAGCTGCAAACACCAAACGCCCAATTCCAGACTCTTTCCATGGGTATGAGCGGCGATTACACCTTGGCTTTGCAGGAAGGAAGCAACATGATTCGGGTGGGAAGTTTGATTTTTGGAAGTCGTTAAGTGTTGGTATAAATTTTTATTCTTTTCGTTCCTAAACTTGTTATATGAAAAAATTCATTCTTTTTCTGTTCACCGCTTTGTACGCCAACCTGCTGTTGGCGCAGGAAGGCGAAACCAAAAAAGTGAACATCGACATTAATGCCGGCGGCGCAAATGACAGCTGGTACGCATCGCCCTGGGTTTGGGTTGTAGGTGCAGCTGTTTTCATTTTATTACTGGTAGCTCTTACCCGCAGCGGGCGGCGGGTAGAGTAAGCCTTCGTTGATAATTGTAATTTAAGAAACTGGCTTTCCTTTAAAAGACATTTTCATTGGAAAGCGCAGGACATAAAAAAAGATGTAAGCGACTTACATCTTTTTTTATGCGAAACTGACTTTTACTTTGTTTGAACCGGATTGTTTTCCCTCTATTTTGACGGTGCGTTTTCACGCATCCAGAATTGCAACTGCTTAAGTTTATTCTTGCTCATCACCACAATATCTTCTTCTGTTGTTCGGGTAACATACAGCAGGTAACAGATTCCAACAATCAGCACAATAAAAAACCACACTGGTAACATAATTTCTGATTTTACCTCTAATAAGCCAAACACTGTTCCAGTTTTTAGCGGTAAAGAGAAAAACTTATTCACAGCCGAGATTGTAGAAAACTTTGGGCGGCCTATAGAAATTACACTACACCTGCACGGTTAATTGCGGCTGAAGGTACTTTTCATTACTCTTAACATTCCTTCGGGTGACCACTGTGGCGCTACAATCATGCGGCGAACGGTGTACAAAGGTTCCAGTGAATCACGTTTGGTTGATAGCTGGAAAGCCATGCGGTAGCCACGTTTCCTGATTTCCGGGATGCCTTCTTTGCTCCAGATGCCAAAGGGGTAGGCGAAATCAACCACCGGTTTGCCGGTAATGGCTTCAATGTCTTTTTTAGTCTTTGTAAACTGCTGGTCCCAATCGTTCACTACTTTTTTTACTCCCCGTTCTTCAATGGTGTTTTCCTGCTTGTATCGGTCAACGCGGTGGTGGTCCCAGGTATGCGAAGCAATGGCATGCCCTTCGTCGGCCAGTTGCTTGATCTGTTCTTTGTTCATATACCGCGGCCGGCCAATCGAAATCGTCATCAGGAAATAAACGCCTTTAAAGCCGTACTTGTCCATCTCCGGCTTGGCAATGGAAAACTGCTCTTCGTCCGAATCATCATAGGTGATCATAACGGGTTTGGGCGGCAGCTTATCGCCGTAAACAAGGTAGTTGTAAAGTTGGTCGGGCAGAATGGTTTGATAACCGCTGTCGTGCAGAATTTTCATTTGCTTTTTAAACTCTGCCACCGTTACATCATACTCACGGGTTGCTTTTGGTATGTCGTAAATATGATGGTAACAAAGTACGGGCACCTGCGGACGGCTCATGATAGTGGCTGCATCCGCTGCAACACGATTGGCTTCTGGTTTTATTGCCGTGTCTTCTTTTGCGACGCTGTCTTTTTTTTCTGCTGCGGGCTCTTTTGGCGATGAGTCGGAATTGGAGTTGGTGCAATTCACCAGCAGGAAGGCCGCTGCTATGAGCAAGAAGTTTTTCATAAAGAATTAATGATTGAGGCGCAAAATTGCCTTCTTTCACCGCATTGCAAAATAAATTTCGACAAGGCTTGAAACCCTAACGGTGTTTGGTTACGCCTACCTGCCGGCAATAATCCAGCACCGGGCAGGTAGAACATTTAGGAAGATGCAACGTACACACATGTTTTCCAAACGGCATCAGCAGGCGGTTTACATCAATCCATAGTTTTTTTGGCACCAGCTTTTCCAGCACCAGCATGGTCTTTTCAGGTGTTTTCGTTTGCACCAGTCCCCAGCGGTTCACC
>DATKHJ010000096.1:0-5024 GCA_035510335.1 Flavisolibacter sp.
GTTGGTGTATGGCGAGTGATGGCAGCCGGTGATAACGAAATCGATGCTGTTGTCTTCATCCAGTCTTTCCAACGTGCTTTTGTACCACAGCGTTTGCGAAACTTCTTCGTTGACGGATAAGGTGGAGAAGTTGGAATTCACCAGCACAACGGCCACATTCTTTTGGCAAACGGTATAGCCCGTTGGCTGATGATCGGGGAAGCGCTGCTGAAATTTGCGCATGCCTTCTCTTGGCCGCCCCATTACTTCGTGATTGCCCAAAATAGCATGCACCGGGATTTCTTTTTTGCGCAGGGCATCCACGTAGCGGTCAATGGGTTTCCACTGGCGGTTGCTGTAGCCAAGATTCACCAGGTCGCCCAGCAAAAAGAAAGCGGACGGATTGCGTTGCAGCACATCTGCAAACAGTAGCTCCGTTGCTTTTTTGTTGTTGTGTTTTCGCAACAGAATTGTTTCTACAAACATGGGCGCCTGCGTATCAGCGGCAAAGGCAATGGTATGGTTTGCTGTGGACTCCACGAAAAAAATTGATTCGCTTTTTTGTAAAGAAATATTTATACCAAGAAGGGTTTACAAGTTCGCGGGTTCACCTGTTTACAAGTTGTTGCCGTAAATCACTGTTTGTGTTTTTAACAACCCGTGAACCTGCGAACTTGTAAACTAGTGAACAGCATCAATGCCTTGCCAACCAATAATACGCCGCCATTGTTGGCCGGTTGGTAACGAGGCCGTTAAACTTTGCTTCGTACATGAACTCTTTGATCTTGTCGGGAACATCTACGGTCCATACGAAGGCCCGTTTGCCCTTTGCCTGTACAGCCGTGACCTCTTCGGTTTGATGGCCTTTGGTCCACGATGGCGCCCAGATGTTTGCGTTGAGTTGCAAGGCTATGGCCGTGTCCAGTTCGCAAAGCGAAGGAATGGCTTGGTAGTTGGGCAACTGCAAAAAACTGGCTCTTGTATCTTCTGTAGGAATGCCAATCACAATCTCCAGTTTCTTACCCATTGCCTGTGCTTTTGCTGTGAATTCTTTTTGCAGTTCGTGCACTTTTTCCAGGCTGCCTTTGTATTTGCAATCGAGCCACACAAACCGGAGTGGCGTTTTGTAAAGCACGGTTTCCAGCCCTTCCCGCAGCGTTGGAATCTTTCCGCCTCTTTTCAGTTTTACTTCCTTTTCCAGTTCGGCAAAACTGTATTCTTCAATGGGGCCTTGTATAGCAGTTTTGTTTGTAAGCCGGTCGTTAATGCGGCTGTCGTGGTACAAAATAGGAACGCCGTCTTTGGTTAGCTGCACATCAATTTCAATTCCGCTGGCGCCTAATTGTGCAGCCAGTGGAATGATCTCAATCGAGTTTTCCGAAGCCGGCAAAAGATCATTGTTTCGTCCGCCTCCACGGTGCGCAACAATGGTGTAAGATGTATCGGTGTTCAGCGGACGGTTGTAGCGAAAGTCAATCTTCTTCTCCGGCTCATCATCAGCAAACCCATACACGCCGTTGATGCCAAGACTAAGCCGCATCTCGCTGGCGGCTGCAGCCCCGCCACCTTCCACATCGGCCACCGGGATGGTGAAATATGCCTTGCCGGTTTTTGTATTTTCTACGTTGCGCCAATAGCCGTTTAGCAGAAAAATACTGTCCCTTCGTTTGCCGCGGCAAATAAAATAACGGACATCTTCGGCACAAAAAATCGAGAGATGATGCGTGGTGTCTTTTCCGTTCGCCACATAGGTCCATTTAAAGGCCGCTTCTTTTCCAAAATCATCGGCGGCTTCGCCAATGGTGTAAACGCCTTCCAGCGCAGTTCTTTCTCCAGGCGTTAACGGCTTTGCCTGCGGCGAATCAAATTGGCTCCACGCCAGGTTAGGCAACGGCGCATCAATGATTTGCTGACAGGCCGTGCAACAAAAAAGAAGCAGAATAAAAAGGACTTTTTGCATAGCGGACGATTCATCTCAGCTATACAATAAACAGACCGCAGAAGTTTTTGCTTTCATGGCGTACAACCCATTGGATGGGATCATCGGCAAGCGATCTTATTTGTTCAATCTGTTAGCCATCTTTTACTGTTACCAAACACTACTTAAGCTATTCCATTTCTTGAAGAAATGGGATATCTGTCTTCATACAACTAGCAAACTTGAGCAGCGCTTATCTGCCGGAATAGATTTATAAAAAAAAGTGCAACACATAGGTTGCACCAAAGAAATTTCAGCGGCAATTATTTTAGTTAAGCGTAGATGCCGTTGCGTTGCTGATAGGAATGGATTCTTTATCAATGGTCATGGCCTGTCCATCTTCAAAGCAGGTAAAATCTTTTTTCAGTTGAACGGAAGCCACGTTTAATCTTGTACCTTTTCTTTTTACCGTGAGGTAATGAAACTGCGGTTTGTAGGCAGAAGCCAGGTCTTCCGTACAACCATCGCCGGTGCGTACCGACTGGTGCAGTCCGCCGCCGCCGCCGATCACAAGAAAATCTTTTCCGCCCTGTTGAAAATGTTCAAAATTGTGCGAATGACCGGTAATGAACAGCCTGCTTTTTTTAGAAGCCAAGAACAAGGGAACAAACTTCTCCTGCACATCTTTGCTGGCACCTACAATTTTGCTATTGGTAAACGGCGAATGATGACAACCGGAGATCACGAAATGAATGGACGGGTCTGCATCAAGCTGGTCCAAAGTTTCTTTGTACCATTTAAGCTGCGCCGCATCTTCTTCGGCAGATAACTTTCCAAAATTTGAATTCAGCAGAACAACAGCCACAGAATCCTTCACCTGCAAATAGCCGGTGGGCTTGTGATCGGGGAAACGCTCCTGGAATTTGCGCATGCCTTTTTTTGCCTGTCCCATTACTTCGTGGTTGCCCATGGCGGCATACACCGCAATGTTTTTACTGCGCAGGTCTTTAAGATACGCATCCATGGGTTTCCACTGGCGGTTGCTGTAACCAAGGTTCACCACATCGCCCATAATAAACAGGGCGCCGGGGCGGCGTTCGCCAATGGTTTGAAACAGCATTTTTGTTGCTTGCTTGTTGTTGTTCTTTTTCAGGAAAAGCGTTTCCACCCACATAGGAGCTTGCGTGTCGGAGGCAAAGCAAAGCTCGGTTGAGTCGCCGGTATGCTGTTGTGCTTGTGCTTTCCCAAAAGCGGCCAGTAAAAGGAGACAAAGAAATTTCTGCATATAGGAGATTGGTGTTTACCAACGTAAAAACTTCCACACAAATTGTAGCTGCAGGGAAACAATGCCGTTATTCGTTTCGGCTGCCCGCATCCATTTTACTTCTGTTCCTAAACCTGTCGATGATGAAAGAGGATGTATGTACGAACCTGCTGCCATCCAACCTATGCTTAACTTGGGAGAAACTGTCCTGCCTCGATAATCTAAATTAGTACGTAAAAAGTAAACGCCTGAACCCGCAAACAAATTTAACCGCTTTGTAACAGCCATCGTCCACTCAATCAGCACCGGAATGGCATACACTTTTGCCTTGCCGCTAACACCGGCGCTGTCTTTAAATGTGTACGAGTAAAAGGTCATGTGCCCGGTTTCCAATCCTACTTTCAATAGGTGATCGGGGTGCCACATAATACGAATGTTGGACACATGGCTGAGGTTGGATACTTCCCGGTTTAAGTAGTTAGGCGCACCGCGGTTGGAAGCATAATAGCCAGCGCCGCCGCTTACATAAACCACCCAACCGTACTCGCCCCGCTTTTGCGGCTGCGAGCTGAATTCATCTTCCTGGCCAAAAGCCTGCAACGAAAACAAAAAGAAAAACAGGAAACATTTAAGGTGCCACATAATAGTAATACGCTACAAGTGAAGGATAGTTTGATAAAATGCCGTTGAAGGAGCCCTGTTGCATGTACTGCAAAATATTTTCGGGAACATCCATCGTCCAGGTAAAGGCGCGGCGACCTTCGCTTTGCATGCGCTGCACTTCATCGTTCTGCAGGCCAAGCGTCCACTGCGGTGCCCACACACGGGCATTAATGTCGCGTACATTCTGCGCCTTCAATTCTACCAGCGAGGGAATGGTTTGGTAAGAAGGCAGCTTTTTAAAATTCTCCAGTGCTTTTTCATCCGGAATGCCGATCACAATTTCCAACCGGCGATTAATAGCGGCGGCCTTGCCGAGATACTCTGCCTGCAGATCCCGCAACACCTGCAGCGAACCATCGTATTTTGTATCCAGCCACACCAGGTCAAGCGGCGTGTTGTACACCACAGTTTCCAGTGCCTGCCGCAAAGTGGGAATACGTTCTCCTTTGGGCAATCGCACAAGCGTTTGCAGTTGATCGAAGGTGTAGTTTTCAATAGGACCCAGCAAACCGTTTTGCTGCACGGCTCTTTCGTTCAGCGTGGCATCGTGAAAAAGAATGGGCACACCATCCTTCGTCATCCGCACATCAATTTCAATTCCGGTAGCACCAAACTGCGAGGCGAGTTTGATCATCTCCACCGAATTCTCCGAAGCAGCTAACAAGTCTGTTGTTCGTCCACCACCGCGGTGCGCCAGGATTTCAAACGGCCGGCTGTTGAGTGGCCGCTGGTAACGCAGGCTGATGGGGATAGCCGGCGTAGCTGCGCCGTTGCCGTAAACGCCTGTTATTTCAATCTTATCGTTTGGCGGATTGAAAGGCATATTGCCCAGGAGGAAGCGGCTGCCATTTTCTTTTGTAACACTTAACCGTACAATGCCTGTTTCGGTGGTGGTAAGCCGCCGCCAGTAACCGTTAAAAAGAAGGGTACTATCTACCTCTCTGCCTTCGCAAATAAAATAAGCCGATGCTTTTTCCAGGAAGAATGAGAGATGATAAACTGTATCAGGACCATTGGCCGTGTAAGTCCATTTGACCGCTGCTAACGGGCCAAAATCAACAGAGCCTTGCTCCAGCGCATACACGCCTTCTGTTTTGTTGCGGGTGTTAGCAAGCAGCTTTCTTGCCGCAGGCGAATCAAAAAGGTCCCAGCTTGTATCCGGAATTCGTGCTTCAAAATCGCGGCTGCACGAAGCAAAGA
>DATKHJ010000097.1:0-4643 GCA_035510335.1 Flavisolibacter sp.
GCCAACAAAGAAGCCCGTAAAATCATTATTCAATCCATTCAGCGTACGGCTGCCGAACAAGCCATTGAAAACGCCATCACGGTTTTCAACCTGGAAAGCGATGAAATCAAAGGGCAGATCATCGGTCGAGAAGGGCGGAACATCCGTGCCATTGAAGCTGCTACCGGCGTTGACCTGATCGTTGACGATACCCCGGAAGCCATCATTCTTTCCTGCTTTGATCCGTTGCGTAGAGAAATTGCCCGCCTGAGCTTGCAGCGACTGGTTACCGATGGCCGTATTCACCCGGCCCGTATTGAGGAAGTGGTGGAAAAAACCAAACGCCAACTGGAAGAGCAGATCATGGAAATTGGTGAAAGAACCGTGATTGAGTTAGGAATTCACGGCCTGCACAAAGAGCTGGTTCGCCTGGTAGGTAAGATGCGCTTCCGCTCTTCTTACGGACAAAACCTGCTGATGCACAGCCGCGAGGTAGCCAACCTTTGCGGAATTATGGCTGCTGAATTGGGCCTGAACCCGAAACTGGCCAAACGTGCCGGTTTATTACACGATATTGGTAAAGTTCCGGATGAGGAAACAGAACTGAGCCACGCCTTGCTGGGTGCGAAGCTGGCCGAGAAATACGGCGAGGTTCCGGCGGTGGTAAACGCCATTGGTGCCCACCACGATGAAATGGAAATGCAGTTTGTCATATCTCCTATCGTTCAGGCTTGTGACTCTATCAGCGGTGCCCGTCCGGGAGCACGGAGAGAGATTATGCAGCAGTACCTGCAGCGTATTAAAGACCTGGAAAACCTGGCGCAAGCATATAACGGTGTAGAAAAGGCTTATGCCATCCAGGCCGGCCGCGAACTGCGGGTAATTGTAGAAGCGGATAAAGTAACCGACGGCGACAGCGAGAAGCTTTCATTCGATATTGCCCAGAAAATCCAAACCGAAATGACGTATCCCGGCCAGGTGAAGGTGACTGTGATCAGGGAGAAGAGAGCGGTGAATGTGGCCAGATAAAAAGCTTTGAGCTACGAGCTTTGAGCCGTGAGCCAAGAAAAAAGCAAAAGGAAGCCAATGAGCAATGCTCGTTGGCTTTTTCTTTACGAAACCAATAGATTTTTTATTTTAAGAGAAAAATGAAAAATTTCAAGCAGCTAAAAGTCTGGCAAAAAGGGTTTGATATTGCGGTGGACACATTCAGCTTTGCTTCTACTTTGCCTAAAGAAGAGAAATTCGGACTAAGCTCACAAATCACAAGAGCTGCAGTTTCTATTCCTTCAAATATTGCAGAAGGCAGCAGCCGTACAAGTGATAAAGATTATTGCCGCTTTTTGGAAATTTCGCTAGGCTCCTGCTTCGAGTTAGAAACACAACTCTTAATTGCTCAAAAAGTAAACATGGGCAATGCTGAACTGCAGAAGCAGTTACTTCAGGCGCTGGATGAAGAGGAGAAAATGCTGATTGCCTTCAAAAACAGGCTAAATCAATAAAAACTGGTTAAAAAAAGCTCAAAGCTCACAGCTCACGGCTCTATCATTTAAATAAAGTTTGGTTTATCCCGCCATCCGCCTTACTTTTGCCTCCCTAAATTTTCAGTCATGAACGCAGCTGTTGCCTTTGTACACGAACAGTTAACCAATAAAAGAAGCTTACCTAAATTTAAAGCTGGTGACAACGTCACTGTAAACTATAAGATCATTGAAGGAAACAAGGAGAGAATCCAGTCCTTCCGTGGAGATGTGATCAAACTGCAGGGACAAGGTGCCACGGCGTCTTTTACCGTACGTAAAATCTCCGATGGTGTTGGCGTAGAAAGATTATTCCCTTTCTTCTCCCCGAATGTTGATTCAGTTGTGGTAAACAAAGCTGGCCGTGTACGCAGAGCCAAACTGTACTACCAGCGTGAACGTAGCGGTAAATCAGCCCGTATCCAGGAAAAGAAAAGAGCGGTTGCAACAACAGCCTAAGCTTATTCAGCATACTATTCAAGCGGAAGTTCAACCTTCCGCTTTTTTTATTCTTAAAAAATAGGAAGCAGGGCAATTATTTTCAAATACCTTTGTTTCTCTAATTTCGATTGTCAATCTTTTAATATGCTATTATTTATGGGTCTAGGTACTAATGAAATCATCCTGATAGCGATTGTGGTGTTGCTACTCTTTGGCGGACGGAAAATTCCTGAGCTGATGCGTGGACTGGGCCGTGGCGTTCGCGAATTCAACGACGCAAAGAACAATGTGCGCAAAGAAATTGAAGAAGGCGTAGCCGAAAAAGAGCAACGCACTTCCAATTCTTCTACTTCCACACAATCATAATTTTTCAATATCCGTTTCCACCATTGTTCCCTTTTACTTCCATTGAACAATATCAAGCGGATCTTCAAAGCGGTCGTACCACTTGCGAGCAGGCGGTACGACATTTTCTTTCCCAAATAGAGCAACACCGCTCCCTCAACGCTTTTATAGAAGTTTTTGCCGATGAAGCCCTGTCCCGTGCACAGGAATTAGACAGCACCACCGAAAAAGGCAAACTGCATGGCGTTGTTATTGGCATCAAAGACAACATTTGCTACAAAAGCCACAAGGTGTCCGCTTCCTCGGGTATTCTGCAGGATTTTACTTCTGTTTACTCCGCCACAGCCGTTGAACGCCTGCTGGCAGAAGGCGCCATCATCATTGGCCGCCAAAACTGCGATGAATTCGGGATGGGTTCTACCAACGAAAACTCGGTTTACGGAGCGGTTTTAAATCCAGTCAACACAGCACATGTGCCCGGCGGTTCATCGGGCGGAAGTGCGGCAGCGGTAAAAGCGGGCCTTTGCATGGCCTCACTGGGAAGCGATACAGGCGGCTCTGTACGCCTGCCGGCAGATTTCTGCGGCATTGTTGGTTATAAGCCTTCTTATGGCCGTGTATCGCGTCATGGACTCATTGCCTACGCTTCTTCGTTTGATGTGATTGGCGTCATGGCAAACAGCGTGGCAGATATAGCAAAGATTCTTGCCGTAATTTCCGGCGCCGATGATTTTGACAGCACGGCTATCCAGCAAAAAGCCGAAGCAGCCTCTTTTGAAGAAGAAGCAGCGCAAACATTTCGCATTGCCTACTTCCCTGAGTGGTTACATCATCCGTCCATCGACCCGGAGATTTCTTCGGCCATTTCTGCAAAGCTGGAAGAATTAAAGAAAGCCGGTCACACGGTTGAGCCGGTGCAATTTTCGTTAACTGACTACATTGTTCCAACCTACTATATTTTAACCACGGCTGAAGCGTCCAGCAACCTTTCCCGCTACGATGGGGTACGTTTTGGTAAAAACTGGCATGCGCAAGGTCAAGACCTTGCCAAATTTTATCAACAAAATCGAAAAAATGGCTTTGGCAGCGAGGTCAAGCGCAGGATAATGCTGGGCACCTTTGTGCTGAGCTCGGGTTACTATGACGCCTACTACACGAAAGCGCAACAGGTGAGGCGATTATTGCAGAGCCAAACAGCTTTGATTTTCAAGGATTTCGACTTTATCATTTCGCCTAACGCCCCTTCCGTAGCTTATAAATTAGGTGATAAAAATCAGGATAAATTAGCGATGTACATGGGCGATATTTTCACCGTTTTCGCCAATCTTACAGGTGTGCCCGCTGTTAGTTTACCACTATTTAAGCATTCCTCTAACCTTTCTTTTGGACTACAGGTCCATTCGTCTCCACAAAATGAGGTAAGTTTGCAACGCTTTTCGCATCAACTGATGCAACAATAAGAGAGAGTAAGGTCCCTTGTGTGTTTTGTTTACCCCTAAAAAGATTGTGATGAACAAACTTTTATTGTTGGCTACCATCCTCGTTAGTTTTTTGATTAAGGATTACGCCTCCGCCTCTCCGCTTCGCGGAACAACGAGCAACCAAAGCGATACCACTGACGTAGAACTACTGAAAGCAAATCCCAAAGCCGGTTTTAAGGACTTGTTTGAAGAAGAATCTGAGAGTGATTTTCACCTTTCGAAACTGAATCCAAAAGCAATTTCTTTTGTAGAAGATTACATGGAGGATGAAGGAGAAAACCTGAATCGTCTGAAAATCTCCGGGAAACGTTATTTCACTATTATTGAAGCCGCTCTTGAAAAAAGAGCCCTGCCTACTGAGCTGAAGTACCTGGCTGTAATTGAGTCGGAACTAAAAACAGGCGCCACATCAGTAAAAGGTGCGGCTGGTCCCTGGCAGCTAATGCCGGAAACAGCCCGTGATTTAGGACTGAAAGTGAACGGCCGTGTAGATGAGCGCCGCGACTATTACAAAAGCACTTATGCCGCCGCCCGTTACCTGGCTTATCTGTACGATTTGTACGAAGACTGGCTGCTGGTAATTGCCGCTTACAATGGTGGCCCGGGCAAGGTTAACACCGCTATTAAAAAAAGCGGTAGCCGTAACTTTTGGGAGCTGCAATATCATCTACCTGCCGAATCAAGAAAGCATGTAAAGAAGTTTATTGCCACCCATTTTATTATGGAAGGTGAAGGCGGGCTGACCACGCTTACCAAAGCCGAAACAGACAAGTATGTTGCTGGTATGGCGGTAGCGTCAAACGGCGATGGCGCCCTGGCAGTACAGAACATTACCGGCAAATACCATTCGCAGGCAATTGTTCAGAATACGGCCATG
>DATKHJ010000098.1:0-2638 GCA_035510335.1 Flavisolibacter sp.
CTGTTCATACTTCAATTTAAGAGTTTGCGAAGGTAAAGGAAAACGCCTGAAATAGCCTATTTTGGGCCAAGATTTTAACGAATATGCCCGTAAATCTATGCTGAAAAGCTTCTTTCGCGACCGAACCCTCCTTTTTTTGCTGGTTATTGCTGCGCTCATCAGGCTTTTTTCGCTGCGGGAAGACTGGGTGGAGTGGTATTACACGTTTGGGCTGTACCCTTTTCTTTCCAAAACCTTCCGCACCTTGCTTGGCTGGGTTCCGTTCAGCATTGGCGACCTGCTGTACATCGGCGCCTTTGTCTGGCTGGTGGTAAAAGTGTGGAAGCTGGTCAATCTTCTGAAAAAACGGAAAGCAAAAGAGCATCTATCCTGGCTGCTGTTTCGCAAATACCTCAAACTTGGACTGATCATTTATATCGTTTTCAGCGTCTTCTGGGGATTAAATTATTTCCGCCAGGGAATTGAAAAACAGCTGGGGTTAGAATTAACGGAGTATTCGGTCGAAGATCTGTTTACCCTAACCACCGTTTTGCAGCAAAGGCTGAACAGCCTGGCCGAAAAGGTGGATTCGGTGCAACGGCTGCAGACCAACGATAACCGCCTTTTATTTGCGCAGGGTGCAGAAACATACCGGGGAATTGAAAAAGCCTATCCTTACCTGGCGTATTCCCGTCCATCCATTAAAGCTTCGCTTTTTACGCCGGTAGGACATTGGTTTGGGTTTACCGGTTACTACAATCCCTTTTCTGCAGAAGCGCAGCTAAAAACTTCCATTCCGGTTTTTCTGAAACCATTTGTAGTAACCCACGAAATTGCCCACCAGCTTGGTTATGCCAAAGAGAACGAAGCCAGCTTTGTGGCTTACTTGGCCTGCAAGTCGGCAAGCGATATCAACTTTCAGTACTCGGTTTATTTTGAGATGTACCGCGATGCGCTTTTTCAGTGTCGGCTGACGCCTAACAAGGAACTGACGGAGATCCTCAGCAAAAACATTCACCCGAGAGTACGGTGGGATATCCGCGATTTGCGGCTTTATCTTCTGCGCAACCAAAACTTTATTGAGCCATTTATGAGCGGTGCTTACGACCGATACCTCAAGCTAAACAACCAACCCAAAGGCAAGGCCACTTACAATGAAGTCATTGCTTACCTCGTTGCCTACATGAAAAAAAATGGCAAAGAAGCCATCTAAGGCCTGGTTTTTTTGTTGTAGTGGGTATGAAAAATTGGATAAAGCTTGCCATCAGCATTGCCATACCGGTTGTTGTTGGCTTTATAGGAGGGCAGTTTTCAAGGCCGGAAATTGATACCTGGTACCAAAGCATCAACAAACCTTCGTGGCAACCACCGGGCTGGGTGTTTGGTCCGGTTTGGACAACACTCTATATTTTAATGGGAATTGCCCTTTACCTGGTTTGGAAAAGTAATGCGTCGGCGGCGCAGAAGCGAACCGCCATCTGGTTGTGGAGCATTCAGTTGGTGTTCAACTTTTTTTGGTCGTATATATTTTTCAGCATGCATGAGCTGGGCCTGGCGCTGGCAGAAATTCTTGTGCTCTGGGTTCTGATTCTGCTGACCATCTTTGCGTTTGCCCGCATCAGCAAAACGGCGGCGTGGCTGCTGGTGCCGTATATCAGTTGGGTTTCTTTTGCCAGTATTCTAACCTATACTATTTACCAGCTCAATAACTGAGTGTTTAAGCGAGTTGGGTCTTTTGATTAGTACCGAAAGGACAAAAAAATCCCCCGCTGCTGGCGGGGGATTTAGAAAAGTTATTTAGAAATCTTTTTGGCGGGTTTTGCTTTTGCTTTCGGCTTCGCCTCAGTTGCAGCCGGTGCAACGGTTTCTTTTGCTGCAGCCGTAGTTGCTGTGGTTGCTTCTACCACTTCACCGCTGATCATAATTTGCTTTTGTTCAGCAACGCCAGCCAGTTTAACGGTAACCGGTTTGTCGAAACGGCCCATAGAAGCGGCATTGTAACCAACTTTCAGTTTCGTAGAACCGCCGGCAGGAATCGGCTCTTTTGAGTATTCCGGCGTTGTGCAACCGCAACCGGCAGTAGCCGATTCAATCACAATTGGCTTGTCCGATGTGTTGGTAATGGTAAAGTAAGTCGTAACGGGAACGTTGTGCTTGATCTTACCAAAATCGTAACGCTCAGCGTTGAACTTGGCAACATCTTCAATTTTTTGCTGTGCCATTGCGGTGATACCGGTAACAAAAGCGGCGGCTAAGAAGAGGAACTTTTTCATTTTATTGTAATTGTTGTTTTAAAAAGTTAACCGATGGGTTGGAAGGAGCGGAGCCAACAGGCGCCTTCCATACGTTTCCTTTTATCTTGATTTGTTTTGTGCCGTTTCCGTTGTACGAAACGGTAATAAATTTTTCAAACGGTCCTTCGGCGGCAGCGTTGTAACCTACTTTAATGGTTTGTTTGGCGCCGGGTGCAATCGGGTCTTTGCTCCATTCCGGCGTAGTGCATCCGCAGGTGGCTTGCACATTGTCCAGTGTTAACGCTGTTTTGCCTTTATTGGTTACCTGGAAAGCATGGTAAACGGGTTTGCCCTGCGGAATGGTACCAAAATCAAATTCCAGTTCTTTTACTTCCAGCGCATCGGCCGGAGCCACATTTTGTGCC
>DATKHJ010000099.1:0-3548 GCA_035510335.1 Flavisolibacter sp.
ACAGGTACGTTTGTGAACATGGGGCAAGCAAATGTCATAACAGGTATAGCAGGTGGCAGCCAGCCTTTCAGCATCATGCAGCCTTACCTGGGAATGAACTATATTATTGCCGTAGAGGGCATCTACCCATCACGCAACTAATTTTTCTGCATGACGATTGACATTGACTGGTGGCGCCAGCTATCGCAACAATGGAAAAACACATTCGCAGAAACTTGTTTCGGGCATACCAACGAGCCAACTCCCACCGAGTTGGCTCAGTTGTTTGCGGCACCCGCTTTGCGTTTTGCCGGCCCCAGGGCTCCTTTCCCGAACATGTCTTTTGCGCTTACCGATTTATCCGGCATTTCTCATTTAACAAACCTCGAAGTGCTAGTCGTTATCCATCACGAACTGGAGGCCATTGAGGAAGTAAAAAACTTGGCAAAGTTAAAAGCCCTGTTTTTGCTTGACAATAAGATTAGCAGCTTGCAAGGCATTGAAAACCTCAAGGGCCTGGAACAGCTTTACGTTCAAATCAACCGCATTGAAAGTCTGCAACCTGTAGAAGGATTGACCAACCTGAAAGATCTTTTTGTGCAGAACAATAAGCTTACTTCACTGCAAGGTCTTACCGAACAACACGCCGACAAATTGCACATGTTTGTTTGCAAACCTAACGATGGACTTAGCCCAAAAGAATTAATGCGGGTAGAACGGGAACTTTACATTCGGTGCCGCAACCTGTGAGCACTGACTAAAAATCATTTTGTTTTGGAGCCTTCTTCCTTTCTTGCCAATTGGATTCCTCTCCGACGGCAGTCATCTGCCACCGGGCTTTCCTGTGATTGGTTGCATGTGGCTGAAAAACGTTTTACCGAACCTTTTTTTGAAGAAACCATTGCAAAATGCAGGTACGCCAATCAGCATCGGCGCTACAAAGTTGTTTCTAGCCTCGATAGCCTGTTGCTTTGGTCGAAGGACATGGATGCCATCCCGGTAACGGCAATTATCTTTCATGTTTCCCGCTGCGGCTCAACACTGTTTTCCCAACTGCTGGCAGCCGATGAAAAAAACATTGCACTTTCGGAGGTCCCTTTTTTAGACGATATGCTTCGTCTTCCTTACCAGCAAAAAAATGTTTCAACGAAAGAAGCCGAAAGCTATTTTCAGGCGGCACTTGCTTTTTACGGACAACGACGGCTTGAGGAACAGGAACGTTTGTTTATAAAAGCCGATTGCTGGCACCTGCATTTTTACGAGCAGCTCCGGCAGCTTTTTCCTTCGGTTCCTTTCTTTTTACTTTACCGCGAACCAATGGCGGTACTACAATCGCAACAACGGCAACGCGGCCTGCAATCGGTTCCGGGACTGATAGAAGCAGGGTTATTGGGTTTGACCGAAGAACAAAGCCGCGACACAAACCTTGACCGCTACATGAGCAATGTATTAACCGGCTTTTTTCAGAAAATGATTGGCATTGCAGAAAAAGATCCATTGGCAATTCCGCTGAACTACGACGGGGGTATTTCCAATCATGTAAAAAGGCTCTACCAGCAATTAGGATTGCCACTGGATAAAAACCTGGAAGACACATTTATCGAACGATCTCGCTTTCATGCCAAACGGCCGCAACAAAGTTTTGATGAACTGCAAAAATCACAAAACATACCGGCCTATGCCCGGCGGGCAATGGCTCTTTACCAGCAGTTAGACCAGCTTACAAAGACTCGCTTTTCAACATAGCCAGTGCAAATTGCAATAGCATATTAACGGCTTCGGCTTCACTCATTTCATCCGTATTAATAATTAAGTCTGGCTGCAGGGGTTCTTCGTACGGATCATTTACACCGGTCAGGTTTTTCAGCTTCTCCGGATGGCCTTCCGGCAAGAATGCTTTGCGGTAAAGCCCTTTCGTATCGCGTTGAATCAGCATATCCAACGAACAGCGTATCCACACCGTTTTGGCACCATAACGGCGAGCTACTTCCTGCCGCACTTCTTCAAACGGATTAATGGCGGCGAGAATAGCGATGGTACCTTGGCTGCTGTAATCATGTGCAATGGCCGCCAGGCGGCGAATGTTTTCCTTTCTGTCTGCAGCGGAAAAACCAAGGTCTTTGTTTACCGTTTTGCGATAGACATCAGCATCAATAACAACGGCAGGAAAGCCAGCTTCCTGGAGCAATGCATGAAGTCTTGTGGCTAAGGTGGTTTTACCGGCACCTGATAAACCGGTGAGTTGAATAATGCGCATGGAATAATAAAAGTTGCTTAATCCCGCAGCCATTTTAGCATAGCCGGGTACAATGGTCCTTCGCCTTTGGTTGTTGTCATTCCCAACCATTCCAGAACGGGTACGCCGATGTAGCGGCCCTGCCGAAAGTTATCGACAAGAGAACTTCCACCTTGCTTATACCCTTCATTATGAAAAACAAAAACCGGATCAATCTGCAGGTGAAGACAGGCGGCATAACTCCAGGCAATGGCCATCATTTCTTCTGCCGGCGCATCGGGCCTTTTGCCGATAGTGGTTCCATCCTGCAGGTGCCGTTCCGTTTGCGGAATGACAGCAAGATGCCCGGCTTCGTGAAGGATATCACCGGGATAAAGCAACTGTTCTTTGTCTATAAAAATCTTTCCTTCTTTTATCAGCAGCCCTGGCAAAAAACAATGCGCTGCCAACAGCGTTGTCTCTATTACCTCTATGCCAATGGTGCGAAGAAAATGTATGGCTGTTTGAAGATTGCCTGATTTGTTCATGTCGATTCTTTTTCCAGTTTGGCTGCCAGTTCCAGTGCTACAGTTGTATTCATTCGGCGGAGCTCCGCAATCATTTTTTGCCTGGAATCGTTATCCATGCCAGGTGCTTTTGCTTCTTCCCTTTTCTGTCTCGTTGCCTGTGCTGTTATCTGGTTTCGCAGCCAATCGTTTACCACGCAATCAATCACAAGATGCACACGGTCCGACAGCCCGTTATTTTGCACGCTATGGGGCAGCGAGAGATTCAGATACCAACACTCTCCTTCCTGCAAGTACAGCGGTTCTTTTTCAAGAAAGAAAACAACCTGCGAATTTGTAGCAACGGGAATGTGCAGCCGGGCTTCGCCGTCTTCAAAATTCAGCGCCGTATCGCGGTGCTCTTCAATGGTGGACGAGGCATTTAGCTTCATCAGCCGCACAGCTGTTTTCTCGCATTGAAAAAAGGACAATACCTCTTGCAGGTACGGGCAATGCTGCAACAAGGGGGTATCGGCATACCGATGCATGTTGCTGCCAGATGCAACGGCATAAATACTTTCTGTATCGCCGTTAATTGATCGTAACGGGAGAACGCTCCACTCACCTTTATAATCTTTTTTGTTATAGTGTTGTTTCCAGAAAGAAGCTTCAAGCAAAGCCACTTCAGCTTTCATTCTTTCTGCACCAAATTGGGTTGATAACTGGGCGTATTTAAGCATCGGTTTGGATTTCGCAGCCAAGATAGTCTTTTTCAGGCCCACTCAAATTCCATCACGCAACCCTTTCTTCCTTACCAACGCCGTTCATATTTCCCTTCCCGTTGTATC
>DATKHJ010000100.1:0-3313 GCA_035510335.1 Flavisolibacter sp.
CGGTATGGTTGAGCGCCATGGCCAGTTCAAGCAAGGAAAGTTTTTCATCGGGTAGTAAATCGGCGTCCCCAGGCTTTACTTCCACCACCGTCATTTTGTTCTGCGTCAGCGTTCCGGTTTTATCGGTGCAGATGTAGGTAACAGAACCTAACGTTTCCACTGCCGTTAGTTTGCGAATCAGCACATTTTGCTGCACCAACCTTGCTGCACCTCTCGACAGCGCAATGGTGATGAGTGCCGGCAACGCTTCGGGAATGGCGGCCACTGCCAGCGAGATGGAAACCAGCAGCATGTTCAACGGTTCTTCGCCGCGCAATAATCCAACACCAAACAGCACCACGCAAATGCCAAGAATGATGTAGGACAGCTTTTTTCCAAAATCGTTCATGCGCTTTTGCAGTGGCGTGGCGGCTTCGTCTTCCTGCAGCATCTGCGCAATCTTGCCAATTTCGGTCTTCATGCCGGTGGCAATTACCACGCCTTTGCCGCGTCCGTTGGTGACCTGCGTGCCTTTATATGCCATGTTAATGCGGTCGCCTAAGGGCAACTCGCCTTCGGGCAAAGCGTTGGTGTTTTTATCAATGGCAACTGACTCGCCAGTGAGTGATGATTCGATCAGTTTCAATGCCTGCGCTTCTACTAAACGCAAATCGGCCGGAACGGAATTGCCCGCTTCCAGCAACACAATATCTCCCGGCACCAGCTCTGTTGAATTAATGGTAGCCACATGACCATTGCGCAGCACGGCAGTTTGCGGCGCGGCCATCTTCTTGAGTGCTTCCATGGCTTTTTCGGCGCGGTACTCCTGCACAAAGCCAACAATGGCGTTCAGGAAAACAATTACCAGAATGATGATGGTATCGGTAAGATCGCCGGCAATGCCGGAGATGATGGCGGCCGCAACAAGCACCAGAATCATGAAATCTTTGAACTGCAAAAGAAAAAGCAGCCAGGCCGGCTTTTTCTTTTTTGATGCCAGTTGGTTAAGACCAAATTCGTTTTGCTTTTGCGTTACAGAAGCTGCGTCGAGGCCCTGCGGTGACGATTTTGTTGCCGACAAAACTTCATCAATATGCTGCGAATGCCAATTCATAAAATGCCTGTCTTAAAGTTAATCCGTTCAACCAGTTAATGCTAGCAACAAATACGCCGCTTATGCCACTGCTTCATACAGCCGTGCCTGGTCGGCAAGTGTGCTGTTGCTGTTCAAAGTATTTGTTATCCATTTATCACCCACGCCTTTCCTTACAATCTGCGCATTCAAGCCAAACAGTTCGTTCAGGGCTTCTTCCACTTTTGCCACGGCATGCCACGATTTGATTTCCAGCACGCCATTGTAATGATTGTCCCGAATGTAAGCGATGCGTTCCCGGGGTGAGACTTCTTCGCTCTTGTCAAGGCCCTGCCATTTTTTGTTTGGCGTACGATAGAAAACAAGGTCCAGCGATGGAAAACATTCACGAAAGCGATCCTGCACATCTTCCACCGTCATGCTATCTGAAATATGAAGAAACATAGGAGAGATTTTAAAAGAATGAAAATAGCAGCAGAAAGGATGACGGGCTTTGAGGATTGTTATTTCGCAGGATGATTGCGGTCAGTTTTAGGTGAAAGGTGGTGCGGCTGTGTTAGCCATCTCTCCTGCCCCGAATTGCCGCATCTTTGCACCATGACCCGCGAAGAAAAATTTATGCAGGAAGCCATTACCCTTTCCCGCCAGGGAATGGAGCAGGGCGAAGGTGGCCCTTTTGGTTGTGTGATTGTAAAAGGCGACCAGATTGTTGGTCGTGGTAACAACAAAGTACTCTCCACCAACGACCCCACAGCACATGCCGAAGTAGTGGCCATCAGGGATGCCTGTAAAACCCTGCAAACCTTTCAGCTCGACGGCTGCGAAGTGTACGCTTCCTGCGAGCCCTGCCCCATGTGCCTCGGTGCCATTTATTGGGCCCGGCCACAAAAAATTTACTTTGCCAACACAAGAGAAGACGCGGCGGCCATTGGCTTCGACGACTCAATGATCTACAAAGAAATTGAAACCCCTTTGCCGCAACGGCGCATACCCGTTGACACACTTGGAAGAGAAGACGCCATAAAAGTATTTGAAGCGTGGAAGGCCAAGGAAGACAAAACGGCTTACTGATTGGACAGAAGTTTGCAGCAAGACAAGGCTATGGCAAAATTGTTTGAACCCCTGCAGATAGGAACGATTACGTTAAAGAACCGGATTGTTGTTTCGCCCATGTGCCAGTACAGCAGCAAAGATGGTTTTGCCAGCGACTGGCACCTGGTGCATTTGGGCAGCCGTGCCGTGGGCGGCGCAGGCCTCATTATTTGTGAAGCCACATCAGTTTCACCGGAAGGAAGAATTACGCCGGACGATCTCGGTATCTGGAAAGATGAGCACATTCCTTTCCTGAAACGCATCACTGCCTTCATTCAGCAACACGGCTCGGTTGCCGGCATTCAATTGGCCCATGCGGGCCGGAAAGCCAGTCATCATTCGCCCTGGAAAGGCGGACATCCGTTGGCAGAAGGCGAAGGCGCCTGGCAAACGGTTGGCCCAAGTGCTATTGCTTACAAAGAAGGCGCACCGGCGCCACAGGCCTTGTCGAAGGAAGGTATTCAAAACGTGATTGAAGATTTTAAAGCGGCCACCAAAAGAGCCCTGGAAGCCGGTTTCCAGCTCATTGAAATTCATGCGGCGCATGGTTATTTGCTGCACGAATTTTATTCGCCGCTTAGTAATGAGCGGGATGATGAATACGGGGGCAATTTCGAAAACCGCATTCGATTAACGCTTGAAATTGTGGCGGCTGTAAAAGAAATTGTACCGGAGAATTTCCCACTCGTTGTTCGCATTTCGGCTACCGATTGGGTGGAAGGCGGCTGGACGATGGACGACTCTGTTGCGTTAGCAAAAGTTTTGAAAGAAGCCGGCGTGCACCTGGTTGATTGTTCGAGCGGTGGAAATGTATCGGCAAAAATTCCGGCAGCGCCATTGTACCAGGCCGATTTTGCTGCACGAATTAAAAAAGAAGCCGGCATCATGACCGGTGCCGTTGGTTTGATTACATCAGCAGCGGAAGCAGAAAGCATTTTACAAAACGACGGTGCCGATGTGATTTTGCTGGCGCGGCAGTTTTTGCGAGATCCTTATTTCCCGCTGCACGCGGCGAAGGAACTGGCAACGGACGTGCCCTGGCCGTTGCAATACCAAAGAGCAAAGTTGTGAGGGTTTCGCACAGAGGAAAGGAGGAAAGGAGATGAGTGTTTTTCTGCTTTCTCCTTCGCTCCTTTCCTCTGTGCGAAA
>DATKHJ010000101.1:0-3070 GCA_035510335.1 Flavisolibacter sp.
GTGTACAACCATGTACGCCACCGCCTGGAGCAAATGACAGGGGCAGAAAACCAGTTAGAAAGTGTACGCAACAGGTGGCGCGGCGAAGGCCAGGTGACGAACACGCCAAAAGCTACCTGGGGCGACCCAATGGGCAACAGCCGCTTCAGCAACCGCTGGATAGAAGACGGTTCCTATCTCCGTCTGCGCACGGTTTCATTGCAATACCATGTGCCGGTGAAAAGCAGCATTGTAAACTATGTAACCGTTTATGCAACAGGCAACAACCTGCTGACGCTGACAAAATACAAAGGCTACGATCCGGAGTTCAGTGCCGGTCAAAGCCCGTTTGCACAAGGTATTGACACAGGCCTCGATCCCATTTTTAAAAGTGTTATCCTGGGTGTTCGTATTGGCCTGTAACAGAGAAACGAAGTGAACTAGATATTCATTGACATTCGCTTCGTTTCGAGAAAAAATAAACCATAAACTAAAACCGGATTACGGTGATGAAAAAGTTTCTGAAAAAATATGTGTTGGTAGTGGCTGCGGCGGCAGCAGGTTTCTCATCCTGTAAAAAAATACTGGATGTACAACCGCAGGACCAGTTGGATGCCGAGCAGATGTACCGCAACGTGTACGATGCCGATGCGGCGGTGATTGGTATTTATGGCAAGTTTCAGGCACTGGCTGAGCGTTACATTCTGCTGAACGAACTGCGTGCCGATATGCTTGATTATACATCGAATGCCGATGAATACATTCGCCAGTTAAGCACACACAAAGTAAGCGCCGACAATCCTTACGCATCGCCACGGCCGTTTTACGAACTGATTGTGAATTGTAACGACGTGCTGAAGCACTTCAACATCATGCGCAAGGAAAACAAGCTTAAGGAAGCAGAGTATATGCAGCGCTATTCCGATGTAGTGTGTATGCGTTCCTTCCTGTACCTGCAATTGGGCGTTCATTTTGGCCGTGTGCCGTATGTAACCGATGCGCTGGAAACAGTGGATGCAGTGAAAGATGAAAGCCGTTTTCCACGCCTGGAGTTTAACGTGTTGCTGGATAGCCTGATTCGTGTTACCGAAGCCATTCCTTTTAAAGAGCCATACCCCGCAGGCTCAAACATGATGATTAGCGTGGATGGTTATCAGACCAGCAAATTCTTCATCAACAAAAAGATTTTACTCGGTGAGTTGTATCTCTGGAAAGGTGATTACCGCAACGCTGCCAAATACTACCGGCAGGTGATGGAAACCAGTACATCAGGAGCGCAGGGTGAGGCTTATTACAACCAGTACAAACTAGGCTGGAGCGGTGCCAGAACCGGCGGCAATGCAAGAGATCATTATGTTCGTTATACCCGTCCCGGTGATGCCTCTACGCTGGCCTGGACCAACTCGTGGGTAACCATGTTTGAGCGTCCGCAGGATGATGGCTTTAACTGGGAGTGGATTTGGGTAATTCCCTTCGACAACAAGTTTAAGCCAGAGAACCCGTTTGTAAAGTTGTTTAGTCCTGTTGGTGGTCAATACCTGGTGAAGCCTTCGCAGGAAGCCATCGATCTTTACAACAGCCAGAAGCAACTGGATGTGCAGGGGCAGGGCCTACCATACGATGCAAGAGGTGAATACACGATGCGTAACATTGGCGGGCAGCCTGTTGTTATGAAATATTTATACAATTACCTCGATAAGTTTACCAGCGCACCGGTAAACATCCTGCAGCGCAACAGCAAATGGTTTTTGTTCCGCCAAACGCAACTCCATCTTCGTTTTGCCGAAGCTGCCAACCGGGATAACAGGCACAAACTGGCATCGGCGTTTATCAACAATGGTATTGGTGGTACCTACCCGGCACCCGGCAGTGATGTAACGGATTATCAGAATACACTGTGGGAAAATGAAGTGTATAGATTCGATGCAAGAAACAGTGGTAGCTCGGGCATTCCTTACTATCGTGCCGACTGGTATAGGCAGCAAGGCATTCGCTCCCGTGCCAATGTGCAGAACAATGTATATGTCGCCTCGGATAGCCTTACGCAAATAGAAAACAGCATCATCACCGAACTTGGTTTGGAGAACGGTTACGAAGGCACACGTTGGCCTGACCTGATGCGCATTGCGCTGCGGAGAGGCGACGCTTCCTTCATTACCCGCAAGGTAGGAGCGAAGCTGCGAAAGGCAGGAATGGGCGGTGATGCAGCAAGAGTAGAGGGTATGTCTTTTCAGCAACTTTACCTTCCTTTCCGGTGGGAATAAATGACCTGCAATAAAAACGTAACCAGGCAAAGACGAATTTAATTCTCAATTCGTCTTTGCCTGGTTACGTTTAGAGCGCTTAGCACCGCTTCGCTAACAGCGTTTACTCAACATCAACAACTTTCAATCAATCCTCTTCCAATGAAAAGGTTTCGGGTTATTTTCTTTTTCCTTTTTATTCTTGGCGCTTATGCTGCAACAGCCCAGCGGGTTAAATACAATTTCAACAGTGGCTGGAAAGTTTTCACCGGCGATGCGAAAGGAGCAGAAGAGCAAAGTTTCGACGATGCTTCGTGGAAAAAGGTAACGCTTCCCTATGCATGGAATGAAGACGAAGCATTTAAAAAAGACATTGTTGATCTTTCCACCGGCATTGCCTGGTACCGCAAAACTTTCAAGCTGCCGGCTTCTGCCAAAGGACAAAAAATATTCTTGGAGTTTGAAGGTATTCGGCAGGCAGGTGATTTTTATATCAACGGAAAGCACATTGGTTTGCACGAGAACGGCGTAACCGCTTTTGGTTTTGATATAACCGACCTGGTGAAATTTGGAACTGAAACAAATGTGATTGCGGCCCGCATCGATAACAGTTGGGATTACCGCGAAAAGGCAACCAACACCAAATACCAGTGGGAAGACAAAAACTTCAATGCCAACTACGGCGGCATTAATAAAAACGTCTATCTCCATGTTGTGCCAAAGCTTTACCAAACGCTTCCGCTTTACAGCAATCTAGCCACTACTGGGGTGTATGTGTATGCAACCGATCATAACATCAAAAACAAAACGGCCATTGTTCACGCCCAGTCGGAAATAAAAAATGAAAC
>DATKHJ010000102.1:0-2416 GCA_035510335.1 Flavisolibacter sp.
GTATATTGGTGAAGTCATGCGTGGACCGGAAACGGACCCGAAGGTTGCCGACTATATAAATCTGCAATCAGGCATGGGCCTTCCCTTCCAGGCGGAGATTTTGAATTATTCGAAAACAGGAGAGAAATACTGGACCTCCATCAATGCGCAACCGGTGTATGGACCTGACGGAAAAGTAACGCAGTTCTTTGCCATACAAACCGACATTACCGAACGGAAAAACGCGGAAGCCGAACGCAACGCAGCCCGCCAGAAAATCGTTGCCCAGAACAAGCGCATGGCGGGCATCCTGCAACACATGAACCAGGGCTTTTTTGCGTTTGATTTTAACTACACGGTACAGTACTGGAACCAGGCGGCGGCCGACATCACGGGCATTCCGTCCGCTACAGCGGTTGGGGTTATCATTACGGATCTTTTCCAGGACAAATCACTTTCTTTCTACCTGCCCATGTTCCAGAAAGTGCTGGATACCGGGCAAGATCAACACCACGAGTACATTAGCCCGCAACTGAACAAGTGGATTGAAATGGATATCTATTTATCCGAAGACGGCATTTCTGTTTTTTTCAAAGACATTGACCAGCGAAAACGCACCGAAGCCGAACTAAACAATCTTTCGCTCATTGCAAGGGAAACAGAAAGTGCGGTGATGATGATTGCACCCGACCGGAAAATCACCTGGGTGAACGCAGCCTTTACCCGGATGACGGGCTACACGTTTGACGAAGCGGTGGGTAAACTACCCTCTTCTATGCTGGCCGGCCCTTTAACAAAACAGGAAACCATCCGCTACATCCGCAGCCAGTACAAAAAGATGGTCCCCTTCCAGGTGGAGATTTTAAACTACCGGAAGAACGGTGAAATTTTTTGGTCGGAGATGAGCATTCAACCTGTGTTTGACAAGGAAGGAAGCCTGCTGCACTACTTCAGTATGCGGAAAGATATTACGGAACGAAAGCGAATGGAAGCCGAGCTGGAAGCACAGCGAAAACAAACAACGGCAGCCGTTATTGCGGCACAGGAAAATGAACGTTCGTTTGTAAGCCAGGAACTGCACGACAGTGTGAACCCCGTGCTCACCACCATTAAGCTTTACCAGGACATGATCCTTTACCAGGAAGAAAACCGCGCCGAATTTGTTGCCAAATCAAAAGAGCTCTTGCAGCAGTCAATCGATGAAATCCGCCGGTTGTCGAAACAGCTCTCCATTCCCAGAAAAGGCCTGTACAGTTTAGCTGATTCTGTGAAGGAACTGGTGCAGCAGCTGGAAGACACGGCCCCCTTCAGGGTAATCGCTGATCTTGAAAGCCTTGAAAACCTGAAGGTGAAAGAAGAAATGCACCTGGGCGTTTATCGCATTCTGCAGGAGCAGATCACCAACATTCTGAAACACGCTGCTGCCAGTTGCGTAAGCTTTGCAGCGGCGGTAAAAGACAATGAACTTTTACTTACAATTACCGATGACGGCAACGGGTTTGATCCTTCGCAAAAACGCAGCGGCATTGGTCTTTCCAATATGCAAATGCGGGCAGAGCAACTGAATGGTACGTTATTCTTTGACAGTGCTCCGGGCAGTGGGTGCCGGTTGATGGCGAGTTTTCTACTGGAAGATTGATGCCATCCCATGCAGTAACCCGGTGGAGTTTATAAAGCATTGAACGTTATGCTTGTTTCGAACCAACACGTTTGTATAGCGTTAGAGTTTTCAGTCTTTCATCTGTAATCGTTCCTTCTGTTACAGTATCTTCCTGCCATCGTCGCCAGCGATGAAGGTGTATCAATTATAACAATAGCCGCCATCACTCCGCGTGTTGAAGGCATAAAAAGAGGTCTCTCCTCTGCAGCTATCGTCCCTGTTGAATTTGATTTTGTTAATGAAGATGGGACATCGCAAACCCGCACAATAACCGTTAACTTCCGGTTGGTGAAACACGGTTGACGGTAACGTTCTTTAGGCATTGCGGCAGCCTTTCTTTGTAAATGCAATACGGCATCAACAGGATTCTTTTTTACCTTCAATAAAACCAATCACATGTTCATTGAAGCACTCCGCAACGAGTTTGAACACGAAGCGGCCAGCACCCGAAAACTGCTGCAGGCCGTTCCGGAGAAAGACATTGCTTATAAGCCATCTCCCATCTCGTGGACCATGGGCGAACTGGCGCAGCACATCGCCACCATTTACTACTGGTACGCCGGCACGCTAATGCAGGATGTGTATGACATTGCCGCCGATAGCCTGCAACGCGGCGAGCCGCAAGACATAAAGGCCACACTTGCGCTGTTTGAAAGCAACCTGGAAAAAGCCCGTGCGGCCCTGCTAGCCGCCACCGACGAAAGTCTTCAGCAACAGTGGACCATGAAGAGCGGCGAAAAGACCGTACTCGGTCCGATGCCGCGTGGCGCCGTAGCC
>DATKHJ010000103.1:0-9375 GCA_035510335.1 Flavisolibacter sp.
ACGTATTTCTTTGGTTACGGAAACAATTCGGAATACAACAAAGAACTGGGCCGCTTTTATTACCTGGCATCTTATAAAATGGTTGATGCGAGTTTGCAGGTCCGATTCTCTCCTGCCAACTGGTTACAGTTTGCGGTTGGTCCGGCAGCGCAATACCTGCAGTTGCAGAACGACAGAAACCAGAACAAGTTTGTGCAAACCCATTTGCCGCAGGCGGGTCATTCAGCTGAATTATCAGACGGTGTGTGGTACGGTGGCGGTGAAGCGAGAATGCAGATCAATCTGCGAAATCACCCAACGCTTACCACCCGCGGACTGCACCTGAATGCGTATGCAAAACGGCTGTACAACATAAGCGGCAACGGCAAATCGTTTGACCAGGTAGGTGGCAATCTTTCCTTGTTTACCGATTTTCTTTGGAAGCGGGTTATCGTCATTGGTACATCATTTGGTGCCGATAAAAACTTTGGCGAATTTGCTTTTCCGCAAGCGCAATACCTTGGCTTTCGCAACAACCTGCGCGGGTTTCGCATCCAGCGTTTTGCCGGTGAAGCAAGGGCTTACAACAACACTGAAGTCCGCATTAACCTGGGCATCCGCAATTTTTACTTCTTCAAAGGCGCATTTGGCCTGATTGGTTTTCACGACATTGGCCGTGTTTGGGTGGATGGTGAAACATCTGACACCTGGCACCGCGGCTATGGTGGCGGTTTGTTTGTAGCACCGTTTAATAAACTGGTAGTAATGGGCACCGTAGCCAAGTCCAAAGAAGAAAACAACTGGCTGCAGGCATCATTTGGTTTTCAATTTTAAAAATGAAAAAGATGAAACGTTTGTTTGTATTATTATTCTTACCCTTATTTACGTATAGCCAAACCATTCACTACAAGAAGGATGAAATTCTGTACAAAGGCGATGTAAACATGGTTGGCTTTTCTGCAGCAGAGATGACCGCAAGGTTGCAACATGCATTGCAAGTTGCAGTGGAAGAAAGCAAAGCAACAATGGAAGTACCGACCTCCGGCAACTCCTTAGTTTCAAGTGGCGAAATGAAACTGACCTCGCCTTATCACATTAAGATGTCGCTGTTGTTTAACCTGCAGCTGACACCAACAGCCAATGGCTACAAATACCAGATTGACAGTGTGAAAGTTCAGGAGGCGAAACGCTATAGCAAAACAACTGTTATACCGTCGAAAGAGTTACTGGAAGGAATTGAAGAAACCGGCCTGGCCGCTATTGAAACCGAACACTTGCTCAACGAGATTGACCTTCGGCTGCAAAAATTATTAACGATACTGGAACGGGAAGCGAGGATTGGAAAGCCGGAAGAAAAATAGCAATGGATTTGAATTGCAGAAAGCGCAGCCTGGTCAAACCGGGCTGCGCTTTCTGCTTTTATTGTTGTTTATGCTGCCACGAAGCAAACCCGGTAGAACTATGCGAGGCTTGATTGAATGAATGTTGCTGCATTTGATGTGGAACTTTTTCTTTCTGTTGTATGCGAAGAACCGTGCTGATGATAACGGTGAGTACCGACGTAACGAACAACAACAGGGTAATGATTTGGAAAGGCCGCGGACGGTCTTTCAGCGCTACACGAAATACGGAAGATTGTTGCATGGGTAAAGGGTTGGTTTTGAAACATCAAATTTAAATGAAGGTAAGACGCACTAAAAAGATCGGGCCAAGGTGCGTGTTAAGTTTTGGTTATGTGAGCTAAGCATAGAAAAGCTTGAAGTTGTTTCTTCCTACAGAATTGCATTCCACAACTGCATGGATAAATTTCAACAACCTCGCACTTGCCTGGCGATCGCAACAACAAAAAAAGAACCTGGTGATCCAGGTTCTTTTTTTGTTTATGAGGATTGTATTACGATCATATTCATCACCGGCTGACTTCTCCTTCCCTGCTTTTGGCCAGTGAATTTTTCGTTTCCGGCCGGATGATCAGGCGCAGCGTTGGATCGTTTGTGATAAACGACCACAGCCAGCTGAAAGCAAGCTTTACCTTGTTACGAAAGCCGACCAGCGGAATGATATGAATGAACAACCAAACCAGCCAGGCCAGAAAACCTTTGAACGAAAACTTGGGGAGATCAGCAACGGCCTTGTATTTCGAGATGATGGCCATGCTGCCTTTATCGTTATAATGAAATGGCTGCATTTCTTTTCCATCCAGCAAACGGCTAAGGTTTTTGGCGAGTGCTTGTCCCCCCTGGATAGCGACTTGCGCTACTTGCGGATGACCGTTTGGAAAAGGCTTATCGGTTGTTTGCAGGCAGAGATCGCCAAGGGCAAACACATTGGCTGTACTCTGAACGCGGTTAACCTCATCTACCATTATTCGTCTGCCACGGGCAATGATTTCTTTCGGCAGGCCCGGCACTTCTCTCGCTATCACACCCGATGCCCAGATGAGCGATTCTGTTTCCAACACGCGGCCATCGGATAATAACACTTTGCCATCGGAATAATCTTTCACCGGGTTATTTAATATCACATGCACACCCAGTTTTTCTAACACGTCTTGCGCTTCCGTCTGTGCTTTTTTTGACATAGGCGCCAATAGCGTACTGCCGGCATCTACCAGGTATAAATGACTACCCCAATCAGTAAATTCGGGGTATTCTTTGCGGGCAATATTGCTGCCGAGTTCGGCAAGCATCCCGGCCAGCTCTACACCTGTTGGGCCACCCCCTGCAATCACAATGTTCAAAAGACGGTCACGTTCCGCTTTGTCTTTTGCCTTCACCGCTTTTTCCATATTTAGTAGAAGTGTGTTGCGCAGGTTCAGTGCTTCGTCAATTGTTTTCATGGGAAGGCCTGACTGCTGCACGTTCTGCATACCAAAATAATTGGTTTCAGTACCTAGGGCAAGAACGAGGTAGTCGTACGATAGAACGCCGTTTTCAGTTTCAATACTGTTTGTCGCCAGGTCAACTTTCTGCAAGCTTCCCATGTGAAAGCGAACATTGTCCTTTTCCTGGAACATGCGCCGAAACGGGTAGCTGATGTTGGATGGTTCGATGAAAGCGGTTGATACCTGGTAAAGCAAAGGCGGGAAAAAATGATAATTGTTGCGGTCAACGAGGGTAATGTGAAATCGTTTGTCTTTGGCCAGTTTTTTTACCAGGTTAATACCGGCAAATCCGCCGCCAACTACGATCACTTTTTTTGTTCTTTTGTCTGCATCCTGTTCCATAGCTTATCAATTACTTGCTTAAAATCTATAATCGCTCCTACCTGTGATGCAATTCTCCGGCCGCCCGAGGAAGTGTATTGTTTTGCGAAGACCGCATAAAAAGCAACACGTTGGTTTATCCTCACATTCCTTTCTATGCAAAAGTAACATGCGATATTCCATGAATAAATACTTCTTGCTATTTGATGCAGGAAACGCAAATAAATTTTGCAGAACCGCAAGCCTTTTAACAGTTCAATACAAATTGCAAAACATGTTCTCCTTAATTCGTAAAGAAGTTTTCCCGGAAATGTAAACCCGCCCAATAATCCTGTGCGATGTTTACAAAAACATTGCTATGTGCCCATACGAGGAGCTTGTTGTAAATGAGAGCGGCTACGTTATTCGTTGCCGGCAATGCCAGCACTTCCAGGTTTTCTTTGGTGGAATTGTGTTATCGCTATCGAAAAAAGAATTTGTTCAAATGCAGCAGGAACTGTCCACCGTTCCTGAGCAACCATTTTCAAGAATTTCTAAAAGCATAATGGTAGCAACGCCAAAGCGTGGCGTTCATCTCTGGCTTTCCCCAGCTGAAATTGCCAACCTTTTCCAGCTTTTGGATGAAGCCGATACCGAGAGGCAAACAAAAGAACTATTTGCGCTTTTCCAGTAATACCTTTTTAAGTCCGGGCTTTATCGTGTGACTTTGTCTCTCACAAGCAGCATCTTGCATGCGGCCCGGCACTACTTTCTTCTTATGTGAAAGAATTTTTCTGCAGCTATAAATTTCTTACCGGCAATTTTGGTGGACGAACTTTTGTTGGCGGTGCTGTAATCGATTCCAGGAAAGCCAGCAGGTCGGCTCTTTCCTGTTTGGTAAGATTGAGCTTTTTAATCAACGGATCTGTTTTGGGATTCAGCGGATCTTTTTCCTGTTCCGGCTTTGGTTTTGGCTGCGGCATACCGGCGTTGTACAGGATAATGATCTCTTCCATGTCGTCGAAAAGCCCGTTGTGCATCCACGGTCTTGTGCGCATCACATCCCGCAGCGATGGCGTGCGGAACTTACCGACATCTTCATCTTTGTGCGTGACATTGTACCGGCCCAAATCTTCGTGTTCGCGGCCGTAATCGCTTAGGCCAATGTTGTGAAAGGAATCATCTGTGAGCATCGGTCCGTTGTGGCAATTCATGCATCGGGCTTTGGTGCGAAACAGGTGCAGTCCACGCAAAGCAGAATGACTTAACGCTGCCGTATCGCCACCCAAAAACCGGTCAAAGGCTGCTTTGCGGCTAACCAATGTGCGCTGAAAAACAGCCAGCGCTTCGGTTAGTGTTTCCGGCGAAATTTCCGGCCTGCCGAATGCTTTTTCAAAGGCCTCCGCATAGCCTTTTACACCACGTATGGTGCGCAGCGCATCGGGCATGCTGCTGTGCATTTCTATTTCGCTGTTAATAGGACTGAACGCCTGGTCTTCAAGGCTGTGACTACGGCCATCCCAAAACAGGTGTTTGTAAAACCAGGTATTTAAAATGGTGGGTGCATTGCGTTTGTTCAGTTGGCCATCGTGACCGGCCGATTTCTCTCTGCCATCCGTCCACGAAATATCAGGCACATGGCAGGTTGCGCAGGAGATTTGTTTGCTGCCGCTAAGCCGCGGATCAAAAAACAGCATCCTGCCCAAATCGATTTTGTCTTTGAGCTTTTCCAGGTCAGCCTTCAGCGGGCTTTCCGGAATGATGCCTAACTCTGTCCATGCAACGCCGCTATCTATAAACGGCGCCGGCCATTGGTCGGTCGGTTGCGTGTACAAAAAAAGCAGCGTGTCTTCAAATGTTTTAAGATTTGAAGGATAAGAAATGCGTTTGCTGCTTTTTGAAAACGATGCACTGCACGCAACAAGAACCGCTAACAGACTAATGACAAAAACTTTTTTCATGCGAAATAAGGAGTCACGAAAATAAAGCAGCCTCCCTTTAACACCTAATGAGGTTGTAGCCAGGTTAGATTTTCAAGAGGATATCTTAAATAACAAAGCTGGCCAAGACTGACCAGCTTTGCAAAAAAGAGGGGATGTTTCAATGACACCGATCTTCCGTTATAAATGCTTTGTTATTTGGTTATTGAACAACCGTAATTCCGCTAGCGGTAAAACGGATTTCTTTTTTCGGCTGCGTGATGGCGTCAATTTCTGCCTGCGATTTTTTCGCATCTTTTGCGTAGTGCTGCAATTCTTCTACCGGTGTGGTGATGATTTCGGCTTTTCCATCAAGCACAATCGTTTTGCCAATGGCTGATGTTGGGAGGAAGAAAGCATAATCTTTCATCTTTACAAAAGCGGTTGTGCTGTCGTTAACGGCCAGCTTTAACCAGCAACCTTTTTTCGGACAAACATCCAGCACTTTTGCTTTCACTTTCGTGTTGAGCGTTGCCGTGGCTTCCAGCTTTGCCGGAATCTGCGAAATGTCAATGGCATTATCGGTTTGCACTTTAGCACCGTACCAATCGCCGGGTTTGGCATCGCCTGCAGGAGGCTGGGCTAATACAACCTGAACAGTCAGGAGAGAAAAGGCGGCAAGAAGAATGCGTTTCATAAAACAAAACTAAGGTTCTTAAATTTTGGATTTGCAAAATATTTGTTTGTTTTTTCGAATGTCTTCGATTTCCATTTGACATAAGTAGTTGATTTAGCAAGACGGTTTTTCTGTCCTCTACCCTTTCAACTTCTCTTGACCAAGAGCTCTCCTACCTATGAAAACACCCTCCCAACAACAAAACCCCTATGGAAATAGGGGTTGTCACCAAAACTAACTGCATAGAGGAACTGCGTGTGAAGTAAAGCACACACGATTAAAATTTGAATCCTGCATAAAGCTGCACGACGTTGTTATAAAGTTGTTTTCCGTCGGTTGGTATGTAAGAAGGCAACCTTCCTGCACCCGTTTCCTTTGTAACAGAAGCGATATTCAAATTAAATCGGCCACCCACGAAAAGGCTTTTCAAGGGTGAAAGTTCCACTCCGCCGGCAAGGCCGTACGTAATGCGGCGGAAATATTCTTCAGGGCCTGCTGCGGGCAATGTACTTAACGATGACAGGCTATCTACACCTGAATTTAGCAGGAACCCAATTTGTCCGCCCAATTGCAGTTGCACAAACCGGGTGATGTTGATAGTCGTTAATTGCGGTAGCAAGATGTAGTTCAGTTTTACAGAACCGGTAGTTGCTGAAGTTTGGAAATCGTAGCCTTGTCTTGAAAAGATAATCTCGGAACGGTAACCGAGTAGGCCTTTCGATGGAGACTGGAAAAACAGTCCTGCCATAAACCCGCTATTGTTGCCGCCGTTTATAGATCCGGCATCTTTCACATTAATAAAATTGACACCGCCTTTTATTCCAAACCAGCTTTTGGGCACAGCGGCTGACTCGCTGTTTTGTGCGTTAAGCGATGTGAAGGAGGTAACAAAAAGGGCAATAAGCAAAGGGAAAATTTTCATATGATGTTTTTTAGCCAGGGCTGTACTTCCTGGCAACAGGTTGTTGAAAACCTGGCGGGCAGTACAGTTTTGTCTGATGAAATTAGTAGCCCTTTTGTTTCAGGAAATGGCTAGTTGTATGAAATGCTGCTTTTGGCGGCCAATGTGATGGATTGGCATCAGCAAGTGTTTTTTGAGCGAAACATTTCCACGGCGAAATCGGCAGTTGCATCTTAAACCGGTTAATGCACATTTTGACTATCTACCCTGACGCTTTATCCAGCTAAGCCTATCAAGCACTAGATCATTGGATAATTTTACAGCGGCAGGTTATCACTGATTAATGACAACCATTGTATTGCGTCCAAACGTTCAAAGATTTTAGCGTACAAAATTCAACTTGCCAAAACCATTAAAGCAGCTATATGACAAACCTTACCGCTTCCGCTTTTACTCCAAAACTTCAATGTATAATACGATACGGCATAGCTAGGAAACTTACAGTTACTGCCGTGTTGTTTTTTACAACGCAAATCGTCTGTGCGCAAAATGCAAACACGCTGATACAGGCGGAAAAGAGCTTTGCCCACATGGCTGTTGACAAAAGCCTGCGCAGCGCTTTTCTGCATAACCTGGATAGCAGCGGTCTTGTTTTTAAAGAAGGCAAAATCATCAACGGTTTGCAGCAGTTCAGTGCAGCAAAAGAAAGCAGCATTAAATTGATTTGGCAGCCTGCCTATGCGTGCATGGCTTCTTCCGGCGATATTGGTTTTACAACAGGCCCGTACGAAATAAGGAAAGCAATGGACTCCGCGGTACTGGCTGCAGGACAATACAGCAGCGTATGGAAAAAGAATGCGCAAGGGGAATGGAAACTGTTGGTTGACCTGGGGATTGATTTTAAAACATCGCTTTTTGGTCAATCGGCGAACACCACCAGCTTTCCGGGTGCTTTGATCGCGGATAAAAAGACAACAGATTTAGCGATGGTAGAAACAGCTTTCCTAAGAACGTATGCTGAAAAAGGCGTTGCCGCATTTGATGCTGTAGTTCAAGAAGGTTCATGGTTTAACCTGCAGGGGCACCATCCCTACACATCCGTTGCAAGCATTCAACAGGCGTTGCGTGAAATTCCCGCTGCGCTGGTCTTTAAACCAGTGGGCATTGGTTGGTCTTCCTCCCATGATATGATTTACGTTTATGGTGATGTTGAAGCTGGCAGCAAGCAGGAGAACTACCTACGGGTGTGGGTGCGTACAGCCAAAGGATGGCAGATTTTGTTACAGGTGATTCGCAGGTAACCAGCGCTGAACTATAATTCTCTTGAACACTCTACTAGCCCTCTTTTCAATCGTGCAATTGACCCACACTTAAAACAGGATAACCGACATTTCGAACCCCGCTCTACGCCGCAAGTCTTTGATTCGATTTTTTTTGCTGACTGTCTATAAAAATCGAATCATGAAACAAAAATGCTATTCTTTCTCCCTTTTCCTGCTAACCGCAATTCTTTCTGCCAATATTGCTAACGCCAAAGTATGGCGGGTGAACAACACGCCGGGTGTACACGCTGATTTCAACAATCCGGCTACGGCTGCTGCTACCGCTGCCGTAGGCGATACACTTTACTTCGAAGGCTCTGCTTCGGCCTATAATTTTACGCTTAGCAAAAGGCTGGTGATAATTGGCCCCGGTTATTTTTTAGCGGGTTCAGATGCTAACCCTGGCCTCCAGGCCAATCCATACGCAGCTAACTTTGAAATCACTATCGATTCTTCTGCGTCCGGCAGCCGGTTTGTTGGCCTATCAGGCGGCTTTAGCATGCGCAACGGGCCGGATGACCTTAGCTTCACCCGGTGTCAGATTTCTTACATCTCTGCCGCCAATGCAGGACGCATCTACACCAACTGGGCAATTCAACAATGTTATCTCGGAGCTTTAAATATTACCTCCCAACTAATCAACTGGGTTTTTACAAATAATATAGTTGTTTCCGGTTTTACATTTTCCAGTGAAAACAGCCTTGTTCGCAACAACACGTTCCGATTCAATGTCAATATCTCCGGAGCTTATTTTACAAACAACATCATTTTAGGCAACACGTCTGGCTTTGTAAACAGCACCGTCAAGCACAATATCTCTTCCGGCAGCAATGTTTTGCCTGCAGGTAACGGCAACCAGAACGGCATTCCATTAAGCTCGCTGATCGTTGGTTCCGGCTCGGCGGATGGTTACTTCCGGTTAGCGACAAACTCCCCTGCCCTTGGCGCCGGCGAAACCATTAACGGCATAACGCCGGATGTTGGGGCCTTTGGAACAGCAACACCTTATCGCTTGAGTGGCATTCCGCCTATTCCCACAATTTATGCCTTATCGGTGCCGGGCAGCGTTCCCGCCAATGCCACTTCCATCGATGTCACGTTCAGCACCCGTTCAAACAACTAACACCGAACCATGAAAAGAACCTTCTTACTACCGCTACTATTGGCGGGCTGTTTTCAGTTGGCAGCGCAAACGCCCTACCCGGCAGCGCCACCTGCGGCGCCGGCCGTTGTAAAAGCAGAATACTTTTTCGACACCGACCCGGGACCAGGAAACGGAAGCCCGGTCAACTTGCCTGTTTCGGCAGATATTGCAAACTACTCGCAGTCGTTGCCGCTAAATGGTACGGCACTTTCCAACGGCATTCACCGGCTGTATATCCGTACAATGGATG
>DATKHJ010000104.1:0-7607 GCA_035510335.1 Flavisolibacter sp.
CTACAATGTGCATGGCAACGAAGCTTCTTCTTCCGAGGCGGCCATGCTTACGTTGTATGCCTTAACCGATCCTGCCAATACACAAACAAAAGCATGGCTGCAAAACACGGTGGTAGTGATGGATCCTTGCCTGAACCCCGATGGCCGCGACCGTTATGTTAACTGGTTTAATTCCGTTGTTGGCAAAACGCCCAACGCATCACCGCAAAGCCGCGAACACCGTGAGCCCTGGCCCGGCGGCAGAAGCAATCATTACAACTACGATTTAAACCGCGACTGGGCCTGGCAAACACAAAAAGAAACGCAGCACCGTGTAGCGCTGTTCAACCAGTGGCTGCCGCAAATTCATGTGGACTTTCACGAACAAGGCTACAACGAGCCGTATTATTTTGCGCCGGCGGCAGAACCGCTGCATGAAGTCATTACGCCATGGCAGCGGGAGTTTCAAACCACCATTGGCCGCAATCATGCCCGCTATTTTGATGAGAAAGGCTGGCTGTATTTTACCAAGGAGCGGTTTGATCTTTTGTACCCTTCTTACGGCGATACTTATCCTATTTACAACGGCTCTATTGGCATGACCTACGAACAGGGCGGCGGACCTTCCGGTGGCCTTGCGGTGGTGACGGCTAACGGTGATACGTTAACGCTGGCCGATCGTGCACTGCACCATCACACAACCGGTTTAAGCACGGTGGAAGTGGCATCAAAAAACGCCACCCGTTTGCTAAGCGAATACGAAAAATATTTTCGCGATGCCGTGAATGGCGTTGGCGAACACAAAGCCTATGTGATAAAGATGACGGCCGCCGACACCAGCCGTGTGTTGGCCTTGGCCGAACTGCTGGCAAAGAATGGCATTCGCTATTATTCCGGTCGCGGCACCGGCTTGCGCGGATTGAATTATAACAGCTTAAAAGAAGAAGCCTTTACGCTGACTTCAGCCGATTTGGTTATTCCTACCACGCAGCCAAAAGGTGCGTTGGTAAAAGTGTTGTTCGAACAAAAAACAAAGTTGTCCGATTCGGCCACGTATGATATCACTGCCTGGTCGCTGCCTTATGCCTATGGCCTAACCGCCTTTGCTACACGGGTAGCGGTAACCGGTTTGGAACCGTATGCCGTCAGCCGCACCATATCCCCCGAAACCGGCGAAGCACCTTATGCGTATGTTATTCCGTGGACCGGTATTAACTCTGCCAAACTCACCGGGCAACTGTTGCAAAAAGGCATTAAACTTCGTTTTATTACGCAGCCCTTTAGTGCCGGCAGCCAAACCTTTGGCCGTGGTTCTGTTTTAATTATTCGTGCCGGTAATACGCAGGCCGATTTCTGGACAACCGTACGAATAGCCGCAGCCGAAAACGGCGTGCGGTTAGTACCGGTGCAATCGGGTTTTGTTGACAGGGGAGCTGATTTTGGCTCTACCAGCGTATTGCCCCTGAAAGTACGCAAAGTGGCCATGTTTACCGGCGAAGGCATCAGCAGCCTGGCGGCCGGGGAAGTGTGGCATTATTTCGAACAGGTCCTGAACTATCCTGTTTCTTTAATTAATGTGAACGATGTTGGCCGCATGAACTGGAACGAGTACGATGTAGTGATTATGCCTGATGGTGGTTACCGTTTCTTAACCGATAAAACTGCCGCCGATGCGCTGCGTTTGTGGATCAATGGCGGTGGTAATTTGATTGCGATGGAAAGCGCTGTGGGTGCGCTGTCGCGATTGGACTGGGCAGTGAAAGCAAAGAAAACAGAGGATAGCAACAGCAAAAGCAAAGACCCCTATGAAAGCCTGCGCCGTTACGACGACCGCGAACGGGATGCATTAAGAGAATACACGCCGGGATCGATCTATAAAGTGGAACTGGATAGTTCGCACCCGCTGGCTTTTGGTTACCCGGGCTATTATCACTCCTTAAAAATGGACAACAATCAATACGAATTTTTAAAAGACGGCTGGAACGTTGGCGTGGTCAAACAAGGCGGACCGGTATCGGGCTTTGTCGGCACATCGCTGAACCAGCGCTTGCAAAACCACCTGGTGTTTGGCGTGCAGGAACTGGGCCGCGGCACGGTAACTTATCTTGCCGATGATGTGTTGTTCCGCAGTTTTTGGGAGAACGGGAAACTGCTGTTTGCCAATGCGGTGTTGCTTGTTGGGCAATAGATATTCGTGAGTGGCGAGTTGTCAATCGTCAAACCGTTAATACACTCACCACTGACCATTCACCATTGACGAAATGCGTTAATCAACATTAAGTTTTTCTTTCAAAAGCTGTTTCAATTTTTGTACTGATGAAACAAATCTGTCTGACTGCACTTGCCTGCCTGCAACTTTGTTTTGCACAAGCGCAAACACCTGCTTTTCCTACATCGGGAGATATTTACCTGGGCCTGAAAGAACTCAACGTGTTGGGCAGTGTGCTTTACATTGCTGCCCACCCCGATGATGAGAACACAAGGCTGCTTACCTATTTTGCAAAAGACCGGCTGTACCGCACCGGCTATCTTTCGCTAACCCGCGGCGATGGAGGGCAAAACCTCATTGGCGAAGAGCAGGGCATTGAACTGGGATTGATCAGAACGCAGGAATTATTAGCTGCCCGGCGAATTGACGGCGCCGAACAATTTTTTACCAGAGCTTACGATTTTGGTTTTTCCAAAACGCCGCAGGAAACATTTAGCAAGTGGGACAAGGAAAAAATCCTGAGCGATGTAGTATGGGTCATTCGCAAGTTTCAACCCGATGTCATTATTACCCGTTTTCCCACCACCGGCGAAGGCGGTCACGGGCATCACACCGCATCGGCCATGTTGGGTGTAGAAGCATTTACCGCCGCTGCCGATCCAAAGCGTTTTCCCGAACAATTAAAATTTGTACAGCCCTGGAAGGCCACTCGCATCTTGTGGAACTCGTTCAACTTTGGCAGTGTAAACACCACCAGCGCCGACCAGTTTCAAATGGAGGTAGGCAACTTTAACCCGGTAATCGGAAAAAGCTATGGCGAGATAGCGGCTGAAAGTAGAAGCCAGCACAAAAGCCAGGGCTTTGGCGTACCAAGAGGACGCGGAGAAGCCACTGAATTTTTTAAAAGTCTGAACGGACCGGAACCCACCACTGATTTGTTTGAAAACATCAACACCGGTTGGGAACGGGTGAGGGGCGGTGAGCAGGTTGCACAACTGATTAACACAACCATTGCCAGTTTTGATTTTTTGCAACCGCAAAAATCAGTGCCTGCATTAGTGCAGGTGTACAAGGCGCTTAAGGCAATGCCCGACAATTACTGGAAAGTCCAAAAGCTGAAAGAAGTAAAAGAACTGGTATCTGCCGCCAGCGGGCTGTGGGCAGAAGCCATTGCCCTGCAGCCGTCCGTGGTGCAAGGCGATTCGGTGCAGATCAATACGGTTTTAAACAACCGGCTGGGCGCAAACATTTTGGTAAAGCGCATTCACACACAAGGGTTCGATACAACTTTATCGGCGGCGTTAGCAAAGAATAAAAACATTGTTGTGGGCCGGAAGATCGCTGTTCCATCTGCCAAAGAATTAACGCAACCCTACTGGCTGCGGGAAACAATGAAGGAAGGATATTTTGAAGTAAAAGACCAACAGCTCATTGGTGAACCGGATGTAGAAAAAGCATTCACCGTCGATTTTTCGTTGGTTGTAGAAGGTGAAGAAATAGCGCTTACCCGCCCGGTGCAATACAAATACAACGACCCGGTAAAAGGTGAGATTTATCAGCCGTTTTTTGTGTTTCCGGCGGCAACTGTTAGCCTGCAACCGCCTATCCTTGTGTTAAAGAAAGATGGTGAGAAAAAACCGTTGACGCTTTACCTCACAGCGCAAAAAAACTTGAACAGTTCTGCCGAGGCGCACATTCGTTCTGCGGCTGTTGATTCTACAAAACAACCGGTGCCGGTTTCCATCCCGGCACGTTCCAGCCACCCTTTTACGTTTTCAGTGGGCAGCGAAAATTTGCAGCAACGCAAAGAAGACAAGCTATTTGGTTCGGTGGCGTTGAAAAACGGCAAGGAAGAAGCGACGGCTTATTTAAGCATGCGCTCTATCAACTACGATCACATTCCCTCCATCAATTATTTTTTCGGCAGTTCTGTTAAGCTGTTGAATGTTGATTTAAAAACCGAAGGCAAACGCATTGGTTACATTGTTGGCGCCGGCGACAAAGTTCCGGAAGCACTGGAGCAAATGGGCTACGAAGTAACGCTGCTAACGGCAAAAGAAATGGCAAGAAACAACCTGGAACAGTTTGATGCCATCATCAGCGGCGTTCGTGCTTACAACACGGCCGACTGGTTAAATACCTACTACGAAAAATTAATGCACTACGTAGAAAACGGCGGTAACCTGATTGTGCAATATAACACCAGCAACCAGATTGGACCGGTACGGGCTAAGATGGGACCTTATAATTTCGGCATCAGCCGGGCTCGTATTACCGATGAAAACGCAGCTGTCACTTTTTTAAAACCCGAACACCCGGTGATGAATTATCCGAACAAGATTACCAAGGCCGATTTCGATGGCTGGGTGCAGGAGCGCAGCATTTACCATGCAGAAAATTGGGACAATAACTTTGAACCCATCTTTCGCATGGCCGATGCCGGTGAAACACCGAATGATGGCAGTTTGATCATTGCCAAACACGGCAAGGGTTTCTTTACCTATACGGGACTGGTTTTCTTTCGCGAACTGCCGGCAGGTGTACCGGGCGCCTATCGTTTAATGGCTAACCTGATTGCTCTTAATAAAATCAAAGGATCGTAATGGCGCAAAAAAAGCCGGATACTGGCAGGGGATACATTGCTTTTGTGTTTGTGATTATCCTGGGATATGTTCTGGGGTTGCTGATCAAAAAAGTAACCGTTGGGTTATTGATTGGATTGATACTGGGCTTGCTGGGTTCGGGGTTATTGAGACGGCGGCGATAATTTTCTCGCAGCGACGCGGCGGCGCAACGAAATTGATTTCTAACCATTAACTATAACTGCTATGAGCGAAAATCAATTAGCGACGCTTGCGCTGGACATCTGCTTTAAAATTCATCGTCAGTATGGTCCGGGATTATTTGAATCGGTGTATGAAGAAATCTTTTGTTACGAATGGGCAAAGTCGGGAATTACATATTTGAGGCAACATCCCATTGCATTGGTTCATGAAACGATAAAGCTGGATGTTGGTTTTAGGGCAGATGTGATACTTGATAACAAGGTCATCTTGGAATTAAAAAGTATCGAGGCTTTATCGAATGTACATTACAAGCAGGTACTGACCTACCTTAAGCTCAGTAATTGTAAATTGGGATTGTTAGTCAATTTTAATGTTGAATTCATGAAGCAGGGAATTCATCGTATTGCAAATAACTTATAACGTTGCGCCGCCGCACCGCTGCGAGAAATATATGAACACAAACCACGATAAGCCACCACTTTTCAAAACCTGGGCAGCCTGGTACCTGCTGGTGATTTTGTTTTTAGTGCTGTTGATCATCTTGTTTTACTTCTTCACCAAAACCTTCTCATGAACCTGACCGACTGGCTTGTGATAGCGTTTGTGCTGCTGGGCATTATTCTTTATGGCCTGTACAAAAGCCGTACAACCAAAAACCTCGAAGGCTATTTTCTTTCCAACCGCAACCTTCCCTGGTACGTGGTGCTGCTTAGCATCATGGGTACGCAGGCAAGTGCCATTACCTTTCTTTCCGGGCCCGGACAATCGTTTGCCGATGGTATGCGCTTTGTGCAATATTATTTTGGTTTGCCGCTGGCCATGGTGGTTATCTGCATCACCTTTGTGCCGCTTTTCAACCGGCAGAAAGTATTAACGGCCTATGAGTTTTTAGAAAAACGTTTCGACAACAAAACAAGAATTTTCACCTCGTTTTTATTCCTGCTGCAACGCGGTGTTTCTACCGGTATCAGCATTTATGCGCCGTCCATTATTCTTTCATCACTGTTCGGGTGGGATATTTTCTGGACCAATTTAATCATGGGCGGACTGCTTATCATCTACACCGTAACCGGTGGTGCAAAAGCAGTGGCGCATACGCAGAAAATTCAACTCATTATCATCTTCAGCGCCATGGCGGCAGCCGGTTATTGGGTGGTGCACCTATTACCGGAAAACGTAAGCTTAACCGATGCGCTGCATGTGAGTGGTGCCAGCGGGAAAACAAATGTCATCACCACCAAACCTGAAAGCGGCGACTTCTGGCAGGACCGTTACAACATCTGGAGCGGACTGATTGGTGGCTTCTTTCTTGCGCTTTCTTATTTCGGTACCGATCACTCACAGGTGGGCCGTTACCTCACCGCGCAAAACAATCGCGAAAGCCGGTTGGGACTGTTGATGAACGGCCTGATTAAAGTGCCCATGCAGTTTGCCATTTTGATTATTGGCGTGCTGGTGTTTGCGTTTTACCAGTTCAATCCGGCGCCGGTTAATTTCAACGAAGCGCTGGTGAACAAAGTACAGAATACAACGTACAAAGATTCGGTGCAGCAGTTGCAGCTTCGCTACGATTCGTTAACGGCTATTAAAACAAGAGAAACGCAGGCTTATGTGCTTTCGGTGCAAAGCGGGAGGGAAGACGAAGCGCAAAAGCAAACGCTCAAAAACCTGAATGGGCAAGCCGATTCGCTGCGAAAAGAGTTCAGGCGCATAGCACAAACATCGGTCAACGAAAAAGGCGACGATGCCAATTATGTTTTCCTGTCGTTTGTAAAAACCCATCTGCCGGCAGGCTTAAAAGGGTTGCTGATTGCCATTATTTTTTTAGCTGCCTGGGGCTCTATTGCCGCTGCGCTAAACTCATTGGCGGCAAGTACCGTGGTTGATTTTCACCAGCAGTGCACTACCGGGCAATCGGAAAAACAGGAGTATGCGCTGGCCAAATGGTACACCTTGGGCTGGGGCGTTTTTTGCGTGTTGGTGGCGGAGTTTGCCGGTAACCTTGGTCAAAGCCTGATTGAAACCGTGAATGTGTTAGGCTCGCTTTTTTACGGTGTTATCCTCGGCATTTTCCTGGTTGCTTTTTACATGAAAAAGATAAACGGCACGGCCGTTTTTATTGCCGCTATTCTCGTGGAAATTTTTGTCGTCCTGCTGTTCTTTAACGAGAAGATTTCTTTCCTAAGCGCTTTACCCGATATTAGTTTTCTGTGGTTGAATGCCATTGGCGCCCTGGGTGTGATGCTGTTTGCCTACCTGCTGCAGTTGTTCTTAGGGAAAGAAAGCAAACCCGCCTCGTAAGACTCGCCATCTGCAAAAATAGTTGCCATAAAAAAAGAGCACATACCGTGCTCTTTTTTTATGGTTGAAACGAGGTGATTATTTTAAGCTGCTCAACAGCTTTTCGTTCAGCTTTACGTAGTCGTCATTCTTTTGTTCTTTCGCCAGCTCCATAGAACGGTTGGCAGCTTTTTTCGCTTCTTCCTTCTTACCTAGTTTCGCCAGTGCATTGGCACGTTGGTGGTGTACCCAAAAGGCATTTGGCGTTTGCTCCAGTGCTTTGTCAATCCAAACCAAGGCCTGGTTGATGTCTTTGTCGTTTTCGATATAATACATAGCGGCCTGGAAGTAAG
>DATKHJ010000105.1:0-8787 GCA_035510335.1 Flavisolibacter sp.
TTCCAATACCGACCCGAACAAACCGGGAGCCACCTTTGACAAAGACTTTTTGAAAGAGTTGGCGGTAGGTGCCGGTCTTGGTATCCGGGTGGATATTCAACTGTTCGTTATTCGCCTGGATGCTGCCTTCCCTGTGCGCCGGCCGTGGATGCCGGAAGGCCAAAGAATGGTAAAAGGCATTTCGCTGAACGAAGCTGTTTACAACCTGGCAATTGGCTACCCGTTTTAAACCATTGTTTCGTGTTGATTTGATAGAAACGCTTTCAGCAATGAAAGCGTTTCTGTTGGGAGGGAATTGGGTTCTTCGTTTACGATTCTGCATATTCATTACATAAGGAAACTTCTGCGGCCATTCTATCCAACATCAACTACTTCCACAGCCATTTCATTTCATTAAAACCAGTTATTATATTGGCAGCCTAAAACTGAAATTACCTTATGAAGAAATTCTTTCTGATGGCTGGCTTTGCAGCCCTCCTTTGCACTACTGTTTTTGGCCAAAGCGCCGACGATGTAAAGCGCCAAAGCATCCAGGCTTCTTACCTGCTTGCCTTGGGCAAAAAGCCTACAACGGCCGAAGTCAATTACTGGATGGGACAATCCATTAGCGGCGATGTGGTAAAAACGCTGTACGAAAACCACCGCAAGTGGCTGCAGTCGAACCCCGAAATAAAAAAAGACATGATTCGCCGCTCTTTCAAAAATTCGTACGGCCGTCTGCCAAACGACAGTGAAATTGCCACCAACATGCAGCAGGCCTGGACCTACACCGACTGGATGAACAACCACGGCGCCTGGCTGAAAAAAACGCCCAGCGATTACGAGAATGCCATCAAGTTTGCCTACCAGAATGTATTGAACCGTCAACCTTCTTCTACCGAACTATCGTTCTGGAAAGGAAAAGGCGCCATGGCCTATTACGTGGTGGCCTCGTGTGTGGAGCAATGCAAGACCTCGGGCAAATCAGCCAATTGCGCCAGCAATGTGTTCAGTTCATCGTCAAGATTTGCTGATGCCATTAGCGTAGCACCATCGGTAGCAGCAAGCGCCAATGGAATAATTGGCCAGGCCAGCGGAAACGTAGTTGCACCGGGCGGCGGCAACGTAATTTCTGCCGGTGGCGGGAATGTGATAGCCGCAGGCGGAATGAATTGATACGTTTGACTTCCACAACAAAAAAGGCTGCTTTTTTGAGTAGCCTTTTTTGTTTCTATTTATGTATTAAAAAGTATGTGCACATCAACTGTTCAATAACTCGTTCAGCCGTTGCGCCAGCTTTTCTGCATTGGGCAGCATGGCTGCTTCCAGCCCGGTGTTCAGTGGAACGGCAGGAAGATTCAACGCTCCCATCACTTCTACCGGCGCATCCAGCCATTGGAAACAGGCTTTTGAAACTCTGCCCACAAGGGCTTCGGCAAACGAGTTGGCTTGCTGCTCTTCGGTGAGTACCAAACATTTGCCGTGCTTTTTTACCGTCGAAAACACCAGTTCTTCATCCAGCGGGAACAAGGTGCGCAAGTCAATAATTTCTACCTGGCCGGGAAAATTCTTTGCCGCCGTTTTGGCCCAATAAACCCCCATGCCGTAGGTTATTATGCACGCCGATTCGCCACTGAAAACCGCATCATCCGAAGCTTTTAGTACAACCGCACCTTTGCCAAACGGCAGCACATAATCCTTCGAAGGCTCTACTGTTTTTGCGTCGTCGGTGCCGGGCACTTTGCTCCAGTAAAGTCCTTTGTGCTCCAGCATGACCACGGGGTTAGGATCGTAGTAAGCAGCTTTCATTAAGCCTTTCATGTCGGCAGCGTTGCTTGGGTAAGCAATCTTAATCCCCTTAATGGTAAGAAGCGTTGACTCCACGCTGCCGCTGTGGTAGGGTCCACCGCCGCCATAGGCGCCAATAGGCACACGGATAATGGTAGATACCGGGAACTTTCCGCAGGAGAGATAACAGGATTTTGAAATTTCCGTAACCAACTGATTGAACCCGGGATAGATGTAATCGGCAAACTGCACTTCTACAATCGGCTTCAGTCCCACGGCGCTCATGCCTACCGTTGAGCCAATGATGTAGGCTTCCTGGATGGCCGTGTTAAACACACGATGATCGCCAAACTGGTCGCCCAGTGTTGCCGCTTCGCGAAACACACCACCCAAACGCTTGCCTACATCCTGCCCGTACAACAAACATTCTTGGTTCTCTTCCATCAGCTCCCGAATGGCAAAGAGGGCCGCATCTACCATCATCACTTTTTCGCCGCCTTGCGGCGAATGTTCACCCTTTTCTTCGGTAATAGGCGTGGGTGCAAAAACATGTTCGGTCACAGCAGCCGGATCGGGTTCGGGAGCCGCTACCGCTTTGGTAAAACAATCGCTTATCTGCGCCTGCACTTCGGCTTCTATCTGCTGCAAATACTCTTCGCCAAAATCTTCTGCAATAACGGCCCTGTACTTTACAAACGGATCGCTGCACGCATGCTTCGCAAGGTCTTCTTCACTGCGGTAAAACTCTTTGCGTACGCCGCTTGTGTGGTGGTTGAGCAAACAACATTTGGCATGCACCAGCCAGGGACGGCGGTGCTCCCTTACATCGGCAATTACCTGTTGCATGGCGTGGTAGCTTTCAAAAAAGTCGGTGCCGTCTACCCGGATTTTGTTCAGGCCCTTAAAGCCTTCAGCGTATTCGTAAGCATCCATGGCGCGGCCTTCTTCAGCCGTTACGCTAATGCCCCATTCGTTATCCTGAACAAGGTAGATAATGGGCAGTTGCTTCAGCACGGCAAACTGCAAGGCTTCGGCAACTTCGCCTTCGGTAACGGAAGCATCGCCGAGAGAGCAGATGACGACAGCCGCTTCGCCATTGCCGGTTGCCGATTGCCGATTGCCGATTCGCTCCCAATATTGAATCCCCTGCGCCACACCCGTTGTAGGAATGGCCTGCATGCCGGTAGCGCTGCTCTGGTGAATGATTTTTGGTTTGTCTTCCGCTCTTGAAGCCGGGTGCGAATAATAACTTCTGCCGCCGGTAAACGGGTCATCGCCTTTGGTAAGCAACTGCAGCATCAGCTCGTACGGCGACCAGCCCATGCCCAGCAGCAAACTTTCGTCGCGGTAGTAAGGGCTTACCCAATCTTGCGGCAGCAAATGAAATGCTGTGGCTAACTGTATGGCTTCGTGTCCGCGGGAAGTAGAGTGAACGTATTTTGTAATGGAGCGGTTGGCTTCGTAGGTTTCCGCCATCACCTTTACACTGTACATCAGGCGGTAGGCACGAAGCAGAAGGTTGCGGTCAATTCCACCTGTCTCCTTAAACCGGAGACTTGGGTTTATGCTTTCCTCGTTATACTCAAACATTCGTCAGATCAAATTAGGGTTGCAAATTAATCTGTCTGAACCATGATTTTTGGGATTGATAGGATTTATAGGAAATAAAAGAGCCGTTCAAATTGAACGGCTCTTTGTTAATAAAGAAGGTTATCTTTTCTTATTAATCCTCAAAATCATTTCAATCATGGTTCAAGCTACTTCACCTCCAGCGTCAGCATGCTCTGGTCTTCCATGAAGGCTTCAATCTCATCGCCTACTACAATTTCACCTACGCCGGCCGGTGTGCCGGTAAAGATGAGATCGCCAATGTTGATGGAAAAATAATTGGAGATATAGGAAACGATATAATCGAAATCGAAGATCATATCCTGCGAGTTTCCTTTCTGCACTTCTTCCTTGTTTTTTTGCAGGGAGAAGTTGATGTTGTGGCGGTCTTTAATGTTGGCAAACGGTTGCCACTTGCCAATAACAGCCGAATTGTCCCAAGCCTTGGCTTTTTCCCACGGAAGACCTTTTTGCTTTAATTCGGCTTGAATATCGCGGGCTGTAAAATCAATGCCGGTGGTGATGGCATCGTAATATTTGCTGGCAAATTTTTCCTGGATGTATTTCCCGTTTTTGGCAATGCGTAGTACCAGTTCACACTCGTAATGAAGTTCGTTGGTAAATTCGGGGTAGTAAAACGGTGTGTGCGGTTGAAGCAGGGCACTCTTCGGTTTCATGAAGATTACCGGCTCGTCTGGAATGTCGTTGTTTAGTTCTTTCGCATGATCTGAATAGTTCCGGCCTACGCAAAAAATTTTCATAACAATTTTAAGGTTTATGGTTAAATAAGAAAGGATACTGACACGCCGCAATTGGTGGTGGGTTGTTTATCCTTACTATTTATTGGGCTTTGCAGAGGAGGGATTGGACTAAGGGAGGCTGCTTTTATTCTTGTTGGTGTGCCAAAGTAAATAAATTAATCGTTACCGTCATAATCATATTTCGGCGTTATTGTATTTGTTCATGGCATGATTAAGTCCTGCTGTGGAAAATGCTTCAATAGCTTCAACACATAGGTCAATTTTTTTGCGAACGGTTTCTTCTTCTTCCTTCTTCCATTTACCCAATACAAAATCGGCCTGCGCCCCTTTGGGATAGGAGTTTCCAATGCCAAACCGCAGCTTTGGATATTCGGTTGTGCCCAACAATTCCTGAATACTTTTCAGGCCGTTGTGGCCGCCATCGCTACCGCCGGCACGAATGCGGATTTTGTTTAAAGGAAGTGCCACATCATCTACAATAACCAACAAATTCTGGCAGTCAATTTTTTCTTTGTCCATCCAGTACTTCACTGCTTTGCCGCTTAGGTTCATGTACGTGGTGGGGCAAATGCACACAAAGGTTCGTCCCTTCCAGCGCAGTTCGGCAACATACGCAAGGCGGTCTTGTTTTAATTGAGCGCCGTGCTTGGTAACAAATGCCATCACCACGTCAAAGCCAATGTTATGACGGGTATGCTCATACTCAGCACCAATGTTTCCCAGGCCAACAAGTAAATACTTCATAGCAGATTATATGGATTTAGTAAGAAGATTTCGCGGAAGGCCGCAAAGATAGAGGCTTCGCTTGTTTCTCTTCTTTAGAAAGAGGGGAAACAAAAATTGCAGGCCGCACTAAATGAAAACAGGATTGCTTCTTTCGAAACAATCCTGTTAATCCTTTTTAATAACGCTGTAAAACTGCGGTTATTTTTTAGCAGCACCTTTTGCGGCGGCACCTTTGGCTGGAGCACCAGCTTCGGCTTGTTCCTGACGCAGGGCACGGGTAGTTACTACCGATACGATGGGAATACGTGGAGAGTTCATCACTTCGTAGTTCTCTACTTTCACGTCTTCCACACGCAGGTTACCACCAATTTCCAATGCATCTACAGGCACTTCAATCTGCTCTTTCAAATACTTTGGATAGGTTTTTACCTTCAGCGATTTCATTTTTGGTACCAGACGGCCACCAGCTTTTACACCTGTAGCGGCACCGGTAAACTTCAATGGAATCTGGGCAACAACTTTTTTGTCTTCCACAAGTTCCAGCAGGTCAACGTGTGTAAGGGCATCTGATACCTTGTCAAATTGCAGATCTTTCAAAATGCAACGGTAGGTTTTGCCGTCAACGGTTACTTCTGCCAACTGGAAGTTTGGTGTGTAAACCAATGGCTTGAAAGCCTTGGCCGGAGCAGAAAAATTAATTTCCTGTGCACCCCCGTAAATTACACCAGGCACGAGTTCCTGAGAGCGAAGTTGACGGGTGGCGGCCTTTCCGTGTTCGGTCCTCAGTTGTCCTTCGATTGTAATTGTCTTCATTTTTATGAGTGTTTGTTTAAAAACGTTTACGAGTTCACATGTTTACTAGTTCACAAGTTGCGGTTCACGAACTCGTGAACAGGTGAACTTATAAACTTGTGAACTTTTATTTATCCCTCCGCTGCGAGTGAAAGAACAGGTTATTAATGCTCTTGTTCTCGTACGCATTGCGGATGGCGACTGCAAAAAGTTCGGCGGTAGTGACGCACTTTATTTTAGAAGATTGCTGCTTCAATGGAATCGTGTCGCAAACAATCAATTCTTCCAGCACACTTTCCTCGATGTTTTTGTAAGCGTTACCGCTTAACACCGGGTGGGTGATGAGAGCTCGTACACTACGGGCACCTTTTTCTTTTAAAAGAGCAGCCGCTTTTTTCAGCGTCCCTGCCGTGTCGCAGATGTCATCAACAATAATAATGTCTTTGTCCGTTACATCACCAATTACTACCATGCTGGCAATCTCATTAGCACGTTTGCGGTGCTTGTCGCAGATCACCATTTCCGCTTCAAAATAAGAAGCAATCTCACGGATGCGGTTGGTTGCTCCTACGTCAGGGGCCGCAAAAGTAAGGTTTTCGAGCCGGAGTTGTGTTATATAAGGTATAAAAACGGCCGACGAGTCGAGGTGGTCAACGGGAATGTCAAAAAACCCTTGGATTTGCGGGGCGTGCAGGTCCATGGTAATAATCCTGTCGGCACCTGCGGCTACCAGCATATTGGCAACCAGTTTGGAGCCAATGGCTACACGGGGACGGTCTTTCCGGTCTTGCCGGGCATAGCCGTAGTAGGGCATTACCACAATTATCTTGTTGGCCGAAGCCCTTCGGGCTGCATCGATCATGAGCAGCAGCTCCATGAAATTATCGGACGGAGCATAGGTGCTTTGCACCAGGAAAACAAAATCGCCGCGAATACTTTCTAAGAAAATCGGCTGAATTTCGCCATCACTAAACTTCTGAATGTTGATCTTTCCTAACTGGCAGCCGTAGCTTTTGCAGATTTGTTCGGCCAGATTTTGCGAGCCGGTACCGGCAAAAATTTTGGCGTTCGGATTCATAGTTGAAAATGTGCGGCGAAGATAGGCAGAAGCCCCTCAAACATTTTCAGCTACCGAAAAAATTACCGCGTGGCTGTCAATGGCGCTGTCCTGTCAAGTTCCATTTTAGCGGCAGACTCTTGCGTGTTAATGCTGAAATAAATCATGCGACAAACAAAAAACGCCAGCACAACAGAAATAATATAAATCAATAACATGAAGAGAACAGGGTGCAACGCACCGATGGAGGAGGTAGAGTTCTTTCTCATAGTTTGGATTTTAGTTTTTAAAGGGATATTGATATTGACAAAGACAAAAATAGTTGCTATCCTTGATAGATGCAAGAGCAAAAGTACTCCATCAAACAATGGGCAATTGACGATCGCCCCCGCGAAAAACTACTCGCAAAAGGCCCTGCGGTTTTAAGCAATTCGGAGCTGCTTGCCATTTTAATTCTCAACGGAAGCGGCGGCAAAAGCGCCGTGGAACTGGCCCAGGACGTGTTAAAGCTGGGGAAAGACAACCTGAACGAAGTGGGAAAGCTCTCCATAAAAGAACTCACCAAAATAAAAGGCATCGGCGAGGCCAAAGCCGTGACCATTGCCGCTGCGCTGGAACTGGGCCGCCGCCGGCAGGCACTCGGCTCTATCGAAAAAACAGTGGTTACCAGCAGTGCTGATGTGGCCACTTACCTGCAAATCTCCCTCCGCGATTACAAGCACGAAGTGTTTGCGGTGATCTTTTTAAACCGTGCTAACAAGATCAACGATTTTAAAATCATCAGCGAAGGCGGCATTACGGGCACCGTGGCCGATCCACGGATTATTTTAAAGAAAGCACTGGAGCAGGATGCCGTGAGTTTGATTCTCTGCCACAATCATCCATCGGGCAGTTTAAAGCCCAGCCGGGCAGATGAAGAGCTGACGTATAAAATAAAAGAGGCCGCGAAGTATTTCGATATTAAAGTGTTGGACCACCTTATTGTAAGCGACGATGGCTACTACAGCTTTGCGGATGAGGGAATTTTGTAGATGGCCGCTATTCCATTTCTTGGAGTAATGGAATAGCTCAGCAGACCCGAATAAGTTTTCTATTCTCCTTTTCTCCTTCGCCCTGTGCGAAACCTTCCCTCACAAATCCACTTTCTTCACCCGTATCATGATCGTTTTGCTCCTCCCCTTGTCGTCGCTGCACGAAATTTTCACCGCACCTTCCTCCGGAACAAAAAATTGCTTCTCCCCTTTATTGGCCGCTTTGTAAAACCGGTCGTTGATGTACCAGTAAACTTTTGAAACATCTGCAGAAACCATTGCTGTCAGTTGCAAAGGCTCCGGATCTGCTTTACTGATAAAATACTCCGCACCGTGCTGCGGAAAGGTTATCGAAGGTCCTTCTCCTTTAAAAATCCGTTCGCAGGAAGGATTATGTGGCGGAATGAGTTGGTAAGAAACGCCGGTTTGCGAAAGATAATCCTGCAGTTCCAGCGTAGTTATCTTAAACAATTGTTTGCGGTAACCGTTCACCGGCGCACAGGCATCGCAATAAGAGATAGCACCATCCGGCGACACTTTTATTTCCTGCACATGCCTGCAGGTTTTTGTACTGCTGACCAGCGGAATAAAATAATCGGCAATCAAATTGGTGCAATGCGGTCCGGATGGCAGGCCGGTCTCGCTGCAAACCTGCCGCAGTTCGCAGCCGGTGGGCGGACTGTACCAATCGGCATTGCTATCGTAGTCGATGGTGTTGAAAATTTTAAAGAGCAATGGCGTTGCGGTATTGGCGCCGCTTAAATCGGGCACACCTACACCGGAAAAATTTCCACACCACACGCCTATCGTGTAATTCTTGTTGTAACCAATACTCCATGCATCTCTTCGTCCGTAAGAAGTACCGGTTTTCCAGGCAATCTTGGGCATACGTTCCGTAGCCGTCCAGTTGAGTGGAAAATCGGGACGGTTCACTTTTGACAATGCATCGGTGATTAAATATGCAGCTTCCGGCGAAAAAACCTGCACCCGGTGCGAAGGTGCATCCTGCACATATTTTGGCGAGATATACGTACCGCCATTAGCG
>DATKHJ010000106.1:0-13576 GCA_035510335.1 Flavisolibacter sp.
CCATAATGCATGATGGTCGGCGTGCACGTTGTTCTTATCCATGTTCTTCCATGTTTTGCCACCGTCGGTTGATAGCTGCGAGGAAAAGCCCAGCGCATACACTTTATCGGGGTTGTAAGGCGAAACGTAGATCTTGGCAAAATAGTAACCATAGGTAAAGAAGATGGGAATCTCTTTGTCGTGTGTTTTCTTCCATGTTTTACCGGCATCGTTGCTGCGGTACACTTCTGCGCCAATCGGCGTTCCTTCAAAGCCTGTGTTTACATAGAGGTAATCGTAAAGCGATGTTGGCTTCAGCTGGTTCTTTGCCACCATTTCTTTTATCATGGCTGCACTGTACCGTGGCGCCATGCGGTTGCGGCGCAAAAACGTATCCAGACGGCTGTTGTTCAGCCGTGCAAATTCGTCCATGTTCAGGTTTTTTAGCTCGTCAAGCCGGTAGGCAACCGTATCTCTTCTTGCTGTATCAGGACGGGCTTCCTGGTTGTCGAGAATGGCATAAACAATCGACGGATTTTTCGGATACACCGTCAGGCCAATTCTTCCTACGTGGGCGCCGGATGGAAAGCCCGAACCGGCTTTGTTCAACTGCGTCCACGTGTCGCCGCCATCAGTGCTTTTGTAAATGCCACTGGTGGCGCCGCTTTCTTCAAAGTTCCAGGCGCGGCGGGTGCGATACCAAACGGCTGCGTACAATTCGGCCGGGTTTTGCGGGTTGATATCCATTTCCACGGCGCCGGTGTTGTCATCTACATACAAAGTTTGTTGCCAGGTAGTGCCACCGTCGGTGGTTTTGTACACGCCGCGTTCTTTGTTGGCAGAATAAAGGTGACCTAACACCGCCACCCAGGCCGTGTTATCGTCGGTTGGGTGCAGTTGAATTTTACCAATGTGGTGCGACTCGGGCAGACCAACGTATTGCCATGTTTTGCCCTTGTCTTTGCTTTTGTAAACGCCAATGCCGGCATAAGAAGAACGGCTGCTGTTTACTTCGCCGGTGCCCACCCAGATGGTGCCGGTTTTCCAGTTAACGGCAATGTCGCCAATGGTCAGCACATCTACGCTGTCGAAGATGGATTGAAAAGAAAGGCCGTTGTTGGCAGTGTACCACAATCCACCCGAAGCATAGGCTACGTAGAATTCGGTTGGGTCGGCAGGATTGGCTTCAAGGTCAACCACGCGGCCGCTCATGACGGTTGGACCAATGTTGCGAAACGCAATGGAATTCAGCACAGATTTTTTTTGCAGCTCTGCCCGCTGGTTAATTTTCTTCATACGCTCAGCGGCCGGCGTGGGCTTTACCTGGGCATTTGACAAAACTGTAACGAGCAGGAGGGTGCAGAACAGGAGAGAAAAATTTACTTTTGGATGCATAATACGCAGTCTTTTTCGTTTAGAGAGAGATAGCCAAACTTACGAATCTATGCGATACATCTTTTCTTTCCTTTTGCTGTTTAGCCTTGGCGCCAATGCGCAGTGGAAAAGTTTTATCATTGGCCAAAAAGGCGATACGCTGAACCGTGTTGATATGAAAGGGCTGAAACAAGGCCCGTGGACTGTGCAGGTACCGGAACTGCGCGGCGAGCCGGGATATGAAGAAGAAGGGTATTTTAAAGACGATAAAAAAGAAGGCCGCTGGTTGCGCTACTCGTTGCAGGGTGATAAGCTGGCAATTGAAAATTACCGCTGGGGACAGAAGGATGGACGCTGCCAGTATTTTAACCAGATGGAAGACCTGATTCGGGAAGAAAGCTGGCTGGCCGTGGATCCGCAAAATCCGTATGATACGGTAGCGGTGTACGATCCGAACAACCCGAACAAAATCCTGCGCTTTGAAATTGTGAAGATTGATGAACCATCGGTAAAACACGGCACCTGGCGCTATTTTGATGCCGGCACCGGCCGCATTGAAGCTACCGAGCAATATGTGCTCAACCGCAAAAAAACAAAAGCCGATGAAGACGCTGACCTGGCGCCTATTGATCCAACCAATCCTAATGCAACCACAAAAAAAGAAGAGAAGAAAGTAACCAAGCCAAAAGAAGTGCTGGAGTTTGAAAAGAAAAACGCCGGTAAGAAAAAGATTAAGGTAAGAGAAGGGAATACGGGAGGGTGAGGGAGTTGAGAGGTTGATACGTTAATAGGTTAATAAGTTAGTAGGTTGAATAAGTTATAGTGAACTTCGATAAAAAAAATCCGGAAAGAAATTTCCGGATTTTTTGTTCCTGATACTTTTTAACTCATTAACCCATTAACGTATTAACGCATCGACCTTTCAACTTATCAACCAATCAACTTCCTCACCTCCCTTTCGTTTTGTCAAAATAATTACGGAAGAAGAGTAACTGGTATTGAATAGAAGTAGCCCAATAGCGCCAGTCGTGGCGGCCGGGCCGTTCAATGTATTCATGCGGTATCTTCAGCGACAACATTTTCTGGTGGGCAAGACGGCTCATCTCAATCACAAAATCTTCCGTTCCGCAATCGATGATGATGGCCAGCGAATCGGTCTTTTTATAGTTCTCCATTTCCTTCATAATGGAGTATTCGTAATAGCGTTGTTTGTTGGTAGTGTCGCCCAGACGCTTCTCCACGTTAAAGCCCCTTGTAATGTATTCAATCACCAACGCACCGCTCATGCTGCCAACGGCTCCAAAAAAGTCCGAATGCCGAAAGCCAAGAAACAAGCCGCCATGTCCGCCCATGCTTAAGCCGGAAATGGCTCTTGCCTTGCGGTCTTTTATCACGGGGTAATTGGCTTCTATGTAGGCCGGGACCTCTTTGGCAATGTAGGTTTCGTACCGAAAGCTGCTGTCAACCGGGCTGTCAAAATACCAGCTGCTGATTTCCCCGTCGGGGCAAATAATTAAAATGTTGTGCTGGTCGGCATAGTCTTTCAGTTGCGGTACACGGGTAATCCAGTTGCTGTAGTTCCCGCCGTGCCCATGCAGCAGGTAAAGCGTTGGAAAAGCCTGCTTGGGCTTTTTGGTAGTGCCCGGCGTAATCACCACGCACTTGCGGGTTTTGTTCATGGCTTTGCTGCTAATTTCCACCGTGTCAACAATGGCGGCAAAAGAAACCTGTAGTAGAAAAAGACAAAGAAACGAGAGAGAGATTTTTCGCATGGTTAAATATAGCGCAGAAGCTTTTTCAAGAAAGTTTTGCTTGTAACAGAACCGCCGCTTATTTTTGCGGCCTGATGAAAAAACATGTACATATCCACCATCATGGCCTGCAAAAGCGGTAAGCTATTGGTGTTTTATGTATTGACATAACAAATGGCTTACCCTCGGGTAGGCCATTTTTAATTTATACACATGAATCTGAAACTGGCCATTCAAAAATCTGGACGATTGCACGAAGACAGCATCAAGCTGTTAAACGACTGCGGCATTGCCGTAAAAAGCGGTGGCAATCATTTACGCACTGTTGCCGAAAACTTTCCGCTGGAAGTGTACTTTTTACGGGACGATGATATTCCACAATACGTGGAAGACGGCGTAGCACACATTGGCATTGTTGGCGAAAACGTCCTGTTCGAAAAAGGAAAACAAGTGGAGATCATCGAGGCACTTGGCTTCGGCAAATGCCGCCTTTCCATTGCCGTTAAAAAAACGGATGAATACGGAACCGCTAATTTTTTGGAAGGAAAAAAGATTGCCACCAGCTACCCGGTGCTTACGCAAAAGTTTCTGGCCGAAAACAACATCAAATCGGAAATTCACGAGATCAGCGGATCGGTAGAACTGGCGCCGGGCATAGGGTTAGCCGATGCTGTGTGCGATTTGGTAAGCAGTGGTTCAACCCTTTTTATGAACGGTCTGCAGGAAGTGCAAACCATTTTAAAAAGCCAGGCGGTGTTAATTCAGCAACAGGCATTGTCCGAAGAACTACGCCTCATTGTTTCGAAATTGCTGTTCCGCATTCGTGCCGTTAGAAAAGCAAAGAACAACAAGTACGTGTTGCTGAACGCACCCAACGAATCGCTGCCGCAGATTATTTCGTTGTTACCCGGAATGAAAAGCCCAACCGTATTGCCGCTGGCAGATGAAGGCTGGAGTTCTGTTCATAGCGTGTTGGCAGAAGACGAGTTCTGGGAAAAGATTGAAGCGTTAAAGAACGCCGGCGCACAGGGAATTTTGGTTGTGCCCATCGAAAAAATGATCATGTAAACCTTACGGACAGGCCACCGGCTGGTCCTAAATTGAAGAAGAATATATGCAGGTAATTACCAACCCGCACCGCAGCAACTGGAAGGATATTTTGCAACGGCCCTACGCCGACAACACCAGCGTGTTGCAAGCCGTAGAAGGTATTTTAAGCGGCGTAAAAAAATCAGGCGATGCAGCACTAAAATCGTTCGCCAAAAAGTTTGACGGTGTAGAACTCCCACAACTGCAGGTGAGTGAAGCCGAGATAAAAAACGCAGAAGCAGGCCTTCCGCAAGAATTAAAAGAAGCCATTCTGCAAGCCAAACAAAACATTGAAATCTTTCACGCCAAACAGTTAAGCGGTATCGACGTGGTTGAAACTATGCCGGGTATTCAGTGCTGGCGAAAAAGCGTCGGCATTGAAAAGGTTGGCTTGTACATTCCCGGCGGAACCGCACCACTTTTTTCAACTGTGTTGATGTTGGCTGTTCCGGCAAAGCTGGCCGGTTGCAAAGAAATTGTTTTGTGTACGCCGGCTAACAAAGAAGGCAATATTCATCCCGCCATTTTGTTTGCAGCACAGGTTTGTGGCGTAACCAAAATTTACAAAGTTGGTGGTGCGCAGGCCATTGCCGCCATGGCGTATGGAACAGAAACCATTCCGGCTGTGTATAAAATTTTTGGTCCGGGCAACCAGTATGTAACAGCCGCCAAACAACTGGTGCAAATGCAGGGTGTGGCAATTGATATGCCGGCGGGACCAAGTGAAGTTTGCGTAATGGCAGATGCAACAGCCAATGCTAGATTTGTGGCCGCTGACCTGCTTTCGCAGGCGGAGCATGGGCCGGACAGCCAGGTTGTACTGGTGAGTAGTGAGTTGTCAATTGTAAGTAAAGTGCAGGAAGAAGTGGAAAGACAATTGAACCAATTACCACGAAAGGAGATAGCGTTGAAAGCATTGGCAAACAGCAAGGCTATTGTAGTAGAAAACCTGGACGATGCCATAGATCTGGTGAACGAGTACGCTGCAGAACATTTGATCATCAGTCGAACCGATGCGGATGAAGTTGCGGAGAAGATTGTAAATGCAGGTTCAATTTTCATTGGGGGGTATTCTCCGGAAAGTGTTGGCGATTATGCCAGCGGTACTAACCACACGCTGCCAACGAACGGTTTTGCCAAAGCCTACAGCGGTGTTAGCTTGGATAGTTTTGTCAAGAAGATTACATTTCAAAAGTTATCGAAAGAAGGTTTGGCAGCTATCGCCAGCCCGGTAGTTGAAATGGCAGAAGCGGAAGGATTGCAGGCGCATGCAAATGCCGTAAAGGTGCGCCTTGAATAAGATATTCCATATCTGATAGCCGAATAGAATTACAGAACGTACAAGAGTGATTATTTTCTTTTCTTCCACCGGAAGAAAAGAAAATAACAAATCAGAAATTGCAACCGAAGCCAAATAGTAATAACACAGCTAAGTACACAACAATGAGTTTTGATTTAAATAACCTCGTCAGAGAAAATATTAAAAGCCTCAAACCTTATTCTTCGGCCCGCAGTGAGTTCAGGGGTGAAGCAAAAATTTTCCTTGACGCCAACGAGAACAGTTTCGGTTCGCCGCTGACAAAGTGGTACAATCGTTACCCCGATCCGCTTCAGTGGGAACTAAAAAAAGGCCTGGCAACCATTAAAAAAGTGGAAGCGGAAAACATGTTGTTTGGGAACGGCAGCGACGAATGCATCGACCTTCTCATTCGTGCCTTTTGCAATCCGCAACGCGATAACATTATTATTTGTCCGCCCACCTATGGCATGTACGAAGTGTATGCCGCCATTAACGATGTGCCGGTAAAAGAAGTGCCGCTGACACCAACCTATCAACTGGATTTGGAAGCACTGGAAGAAGCAGTGGACGGCAATACAAAAATTATTTTCTTCTGTTCGCCTAACAATCCTACGGGCAATAGTCTCGACCGGCAGGACATTGAAATGGTGCTCAATAATTTCGATGGTATTGTGGTGGTAGATGAAGCCTACATCAACTACAGTCGTCAACGTTCCTTTGTTACCGAGTTGAAAGATTATCCCAACCTTGTGGTGATGCAAACTTTTTCCAAAGCGTGGGGACTGGCAGCACTGCGCCTCGGAATGATCTTCGCTTCTGCTGAAATCGTGGATGTGCTGAACAAAATTAAACCGCCCTACAACATCAACCAGGCCACGCAGGAGCTGGCACTGAAAGCATTGGACAACCTGCAGGATGTAAACCAGATGATCCAGGAAACCGTGAAGGAAAGAGAAGTGCTGATGAATAGTTTGGCAGCTCTTTCGCTGGTGAAAAAAGTGTTTCCAACCGATGCCAATTTTGTGTTGGTGAAGATGGGAAACGCCACAGCTATTTACAATTATCTCAGGGAGAAAGGTATTATTGTACGCAACCGCAGCAACGTGTTGTTGTGCGACGATAGCCTTCGCATTACTGTTGGTACGCCTGACCAGAACAGGCAATTAATTGACGCTTTAAAAGACTATAAATAAGATTTACGATGGCCCAAAAGAAATGTTTGTTTATTGACAGGGACGGCACCATGATCAACGAGTTTCCGCCGCTGTACCAGATTGATTCGCTGGAGAAGGTTTCATTTTATCCCGGTGCGCTGAAATATCTTGGCAAGATTTACGAAGAGCTGGATTACGAGTTTGTTCTTGTCTCCAACCAGGATGGACTGGGAACCCCAAAGTTTACCGAAGAACAATTCTGGCCATCACACAACCTGGTCATGAATACGTTCAAAGGAGAAGGCATTCATTTCAAAGAAGAGCTGATTGACAGGAGCTACCCGGAAGATGGTTTAGCTACACGCAAGCCGGGCATTGGCATGTTTACCGCTTATTTGAATAACGAGGCTTACGACATCCCGGCTTCTTACGTGATTGGCGACCGCATTACCGATGTGCAACTGGCAAAAAACTTAGGGTGCAAGGCCATCTGGATTAAAAACAACCCGGACCTCGGCGGAGCGGAAGTAAAAGATGGCGCAGACGAATTAGAGAAGGCTGTTGCACTGGCAACAACCGACTGGAAGGATATTTATGAGTTCCTGAAAAAGAAGGACCGCACCGTGCAGCATTCCCGTAAAACTTCTGAAACGGAAATCAATATCGAGATCAACCTCGACGGAACAGGCAAGGCAACCATTGATACCGGTTTGCATTTTTTCAACCACATGCTTGACCAGATTGCCCGTCACGGCGGCATTGATTTAACCATTGAAGCCAAAGGCGATCTGCACATTGACGAACACCACACGGTAGAAGATACCGGCATTGCACTGGGCGAAGCCATGTTAAAGGCGCTGGGTAATAAAGTGGGAATTGAACGTTACGGTTTTGCCCTGCCGATGGATGAAGCGGAAGCCAAAGTATTAATTGATTTTGGCGGGAGAAACTGGATTGTTTGGAACGCCGCTTTCCACCGTGAAAGAGTAGGGGATGTGCCAACGGAAATGTTCTTTCATTTCTTCAAATCGTTTTCCGATGCGGCTAAGTGCAATTTGAATATTGAATGCAAAGGAGAAAATGAGCACCATAAGATTGAAGCCATTTTCAAAGCATTTGCAAAGGCAATAAAAATGGCTGTGAAGAAAGACCCGCTGCGAAATTATCTGCCGAGCACAAAAGGGAGTTTATAATCTATCGCACAGAGCAAAGGTGGAAAGGAGTTAGAACAAATGATTGTTGTAGAACCTTGTGATTCCGTTTATCTCTTCAATGAATCTTTATAGCTGCATCGGCAACTTTGCCTGTAAAGTCATTTATCACCACAAGTTTTGGTTTGCTGCAAAAAGATAAACAAAAACATACTCCTTTGCTCTGTGCGAAAATCACTGCTTATAAATTTTACCGTCTTTCATAACAAATACTACATTTCTGCAAGCCTGGATGTTGTTGGTTGGATTGCCTTGCACCGCTACCAAATCCGCCAGCAGCCCTTTCTTGATTCTGCCAATTTTATCCCCGTGCCCAAACACATCCGCATTTACAGATGTAGCAGATTTTAAGACATCTAATGGCTTCATACCGTACTCCGCCATCAGCTCCATCTCTCTCCAATTTTCGCCGTGTGTAAACACACCTACATCGCCGCCCATGGCAATGGTAACACCGGTTTTTAACGCTGCAGCAAAACTTTTCTTTTTTGCCGTAATGCGTGCCGGCTCTGCATCAATGCCTTTCTTCCAGCCGCCGTATTGTAAAATGGCATCGCTGGCCGCCAGCGTCGGACAAAGCGCCACGCCTTTTTCTTTCATGAGCCGAAACACTTCTTCATCACCTTCATCACCATGCTCAATGGTAGAAACACCGGCAGTTGCGGCTAGTTTCATGCCTTCAACAGTTGATGCATGCGCCACCACCTTTCGTCCGCCGTTCTTTGCATTCATGGCAATCCATACCCACTCAATTTCGGTAAACGTAGGCCGCGCCTCGCCGTTCGGACCATAACGATAATCTGCATAAATCTTAATTACATCGGCGCCTTTGCCCATCTGTGTGCGAAGTGCTTTGGACAATTCTTCCATACCGGCCACTTCTTCGGCGCCCTGTGGCAAATCAACGTCAGGGTTGTTGTAATCGGGTCCGTACGTTCCCTTGGCAACAATGGCCCTTGTTGCAACGATCATTCGCGGACCGGCCATGAGGCCTTTTTCAATCGCTGATTTCAGGCCAACATCATCGTACATCGCACCTTCGGTCCCCAAATCTCGCACTGTTGTAAAGCCGGCCAACAAGGTTGCCCTTGCATGGTTTACCGCTCTTGCCGTTCGTTCGGCACGGCTTTCTTTTAACACCTGGTCGTTCCAGCTTGTTTCGTTGTACGGGTGAAGAAACAAATGCGAATGCCCTTCAATAAAACCGGGAAGAAGCGTGGTGCCTTTTAGTTCAATCACTCGTGTATTTGCCGGCAATTTGAAGTTCATGCTGCCGGCTGCTTCAATCTTGGTCCCTTTTACCAGGACAACCCAGTTGTTGTGCATCGCTTCGCCGTCAAACACACGGTCGGGTTTGAGCAGGTAAAAGCTATCGGTTTGCGAATAGGCTTTGCAAAAAGCGGCCAGGCAGAAGAGAAGAAAGGTGAAACGCATAGCCGAAGTTAATCTGTGGCGTGCAAACAAATTGTCCGCTTGCAAAGCAGATGCTGCCGCTAACTAAAGCAACATTGCTGGCGGTTGGTGGTCTTTCTACTTTGCATAAAATTTTAAAATCATGAACGCTTCTTCTCTTCTTCGTCTTTGCGCTGCTGCAATGCTGGTGGCGTTTGCAGCCTGTAACCAGCCTTCGGCAGAAAAGGCTTTTGACGTTGCCGTGCTAAATACCAACATGATTGTAGGCTTTGCCCATACAGGCATGGAAAGAGCGCTGGAATCGCCATCGGCGAAGATGGGCAAAACAAAAGATGAAGTTGTGCAGATGAAGCGGGAAGAAGTTGTTGATGACAAACGAAAGTTTGCAGAAGCGAACTACGAAAAGCTGAAAGCTTTTTCGCAAACGGATGAAACAAAAGACATTATTCAAAAGTCAATTGCCTTGCACGAACTGGTGTTGCCGGTTTATAAAAATGAATACATGCAGTTGGCAAAGTTGTATGATTCCCATGCTGCAGAACATGAAGTTGAAAAAGTGAAAAAGGCTATTCACAACCAGTATTTTTTAAAGTTTGAAGCCGCTTACAATGAGTTGATCAACAGCGGACAACTTTATGCAAAGAAACACGGGATTGAGGTGAGATGGGAGTTGTAGTTTCTAACTCAGCTATTTCCGTTTGAATGACGCCAAAATTCTTTCAAAATCCGATACCAAGGGCTTGTTCTGTGCCGGAAGAATTACCAGAAAAACGTAATAGTAATTTTCTCCGAAAAGAACTGCTTGTATTGCTTTTTTCTTTTCGCCCCTTTCAAGGACATTGGCGGTAATTTGATAGCCAGTTGCCCCATCCTGTATTATTTCTTTAGAATCAACCAGGTCAACATAGGTTATCGTATTGATTGTCTTTAATACATTTATCGAAGCACCTTTTTTGTCGGGTGTTGTTATAGCCCTGATTGATTTTACAACAATCATCATTTCATTATTGGGGCCTTCCAACAGCAAACCGCCACTCATAGTTTTCGTGGAAGGCTTAAAGACTGAGTTCGACAAGTCAATCGTAAAATCAACTGATGCAAAAGGATTGACAGGCAGCGACTTTTCAATGAAAGCAGAAAGGACGCATTTTCGGATGCTTTCTGCCATTGCTTCTTTTTGCAACTCCGGAAAGTTTCCATTAATTATCAAAGTTGATTTAGGGCCAAGTTTTAATACAAGTGTATATTTCTGAAAATCGTAGCCATGCGTAGGTGAGAACTGTTTTACCCAAAGGAGTTGCCCTTCTTGTTGATTAATTTTTACCGCTTCTCTGCCAAGCAATGTCATTCCTTTTGTTTTCATGTTTTCAGGCGTAAACCCTTTTATGACTTCTTCGTAAGGCCCCGTCATTTGAATGACCATGATGCTGGACCCCGTAAGCTGATTTTGAAAACCGAGAAAGTTGGCAGCCGTTTCAAAACCGTTTGGCGGCTGAAGGAAAACCTGCGTTCCCTTTTGGTGGATGTGGTTTTCTGTTTTAGAATTTGTTATTTCTAATTGTCCAAATGAATTATTTGAAAAGAAAAATAAGACCGGAAGAAACAGTAGTCGAAGCAATTTCATCTTGTGTTGCTGATAAGAATTCGAAGAGCAAGCTAACCCAAAGAAAGCTTGTAAGCAAGTTGTATTCATGTTTTCAATAGAATTACAGAACGCACAAGTGTGCGACGCAACCGCCGCTCAATAGCCAATCTTCTGCCGGGCCAACAAAAAAACGCAACCACCAAAAGATGATTGCGTTTTCTAAAAAGGTGAAACGTTCTTATCTCGCTTCGGCCATGTCCGGAATGGCTTCTACTTTGTACGCACCGGCATCCAACTTTGCTTTTGTTTCGCTGAAAGCTGTCAGGGTTTCTTCAATGTCCTTGTCGGTATGCGCCGCAGTTGGAATCAGGCGGTAAATGATGTGTCCTTTTGGAATTACAGGGTAAACCACTACCGATGCAAACACGCCGTAATTTTCCCGCAGGTCCATTACCATGGCGGTGGCTTCTTCCACGCCGCCCTTCATGTAAATTGGTGTAACCGGCGTATCGGTATTGCCAATGTCAAAGCCTTTTTCCTTCAGGCCATTCTGCAATTTGGTGGCATTCTCCCACAACTTGTTTTTCAGTTCGGGACGGGTGCGCAGCAGTTCCAGTCGCTTCAGGTTGCCCAGCGTTAACGGCATAGGTAAGCTCTTGGCAAAAATCTGGCTGCGGATATTCCAGCGGATGTAATCAATAATGGTTCGGTCGCCGGCTACAAATGCGCCGATCGATGCCATTGATTTGGCAAACGTAGAGAAGTAAAGGTCAATGGCATCCTGGCAGCCCTGCGCTTCACCAGCACCTGCGCCGGTTTCTCCCAGCGTACCAAAACCGTGTGCATCATCTACCAGCAGGCGGAAATTATATTTGCCTTTCAGCGCTGCAATTTCTTTCAGTTTGCCCTGGTCGCCGGCCATACCAAACACACCTTCTGTAATGACAAGGATACCACCCTGGCCTTGCTTTTCAATTAAAGCAGTGGCACGCTGTACTTGTTTTTCAAAATCTTCCAAGTCGTTGTGTTTGAAAACGTAACGGTGACCAGCGTGCAGGCGCACACCGTCAATAATGCAGGCATGGCTTTCAGCATCGTACACAATTACGTCGTGGCGACTGCACACTACGTCAATAATGCTCACCATTCCCTGGTAGCCAAAATTGAGCAGGCAGGCGTCTTCTTTTCCTTCAAATGCAGCTAATTCTTTTTCTAACTGCTCATGAAAATTGGTGTTGCCACTCATCATTCTCGCACCCATTGGCGAAGCCAGTCCGTATTGCGCAGCGGCATCAGCGTCAGCTTTCCGTATTTCGGGATGGTTTGCCAGTCCCAGGTAATTGTTCAGGCTCCACACAATCACATCCTTGCCGCGAAATTTCATGCGGCTGCCAATTTCACCTTCCAGTTTAGGAAATGCGTAGTAGCCATAGGCTCTTTCGCGGTGCTGCCCCAGGGGGCCGTAGTTTTTCACGAGACGTTCAAAAAGATCTGCCATAGTTCTGTTTGGGGTTTAGGGTTTGGAGTTTGGGGTTATCAAAACCAAGCTCACTCACCATTTTACAAATTCATTTTTATTTTATGTACCAGAGGCCAGTGATTCCAGAAACTCTCGTTTGAAAGTTTTTCCTGCGCTTGTCGAAGGGCTCTCTTGTACGTTCATTTCGTTGTGCAGCCATTGATCTATATTCCATATCTGCCAGATATTGAATATGTTCAAAAAATTGCCGCAAAAATAAGGAAATGAGGCTGAACAGGGGTTTCAGGCGGGTTGAATATGGCAAAACTAACGGCAGAATGGCTTTTCCTGCATTGCTGTTAAGCCGGGAGCCATTTTTTGAAAGTCAATTTCAAAAGGGGCTTCCTGTTTAAGAACAGCAAAATTTGGATAGAATATCCCTTTCACCATTTGCATCCCTGATTTCTTTAAGGAAAATTAATTCTGCTGCATCCCTGCGCAATGGCACAGCCAGTATTTTTGCGGCTTAATCTTCCTGAATGAAAAAATTGGCCGCCATCTTTTTTCTTTTGCTTTCCTTATCCGTACAGGCACAAATACCGAAAAAGCCAAAACTTGTGGTTGGTATCGTGGTTGACCAGATGCGTTGGGATTACCTCTACCGCTTTTCCGACCGTTACGGTGCCGGCGGCTTTAAGCGCCTGCTTACGCAAGGGTTTAGTTGCGAGAATACTATTATTCCTTACACGCCTACACACACCGGGGCCGGGCATGCCTGCATTTATACCGGCAGCGTGCCGGCGCTGAACGGAATTATTGGGAATAGCTGGTACGACAGGGAACGCCAACGCACGGTGTATTGTACAGAAGATAGCGCCGTTATTGGCGTAGGCAACGAATCGGCCGAAGGCAAAATGTCGCCACGAAACTTGTGGGCCAGCACTATTACCGATGAACTGCGCATTGCCACCAATTTTCAAAACAAAACCATCAGCTTTGCGCTGAAAGACCGGGGCTCAATTTTACCTGCGGGTCATACAGCCAATGCTGCCTATTGGTTTGAGAATGCTTCCGGCGGCTGGATCACCAGCACGCATTACGTGAAAACACTGCCTACTTGGATGCAGCAACTGAATGCCCGCAAGCTCCCGGATAGTTTGATGGCGTTGGGCTGGAACACACTGTATCCCATAGCGACATACACAAAAAGTACCGACGATAACAAATCGTACGAGAATAATTTCCCGGGGCAGGACAATAC
>DATKHJ010000107.1:0-2029 GCA_035510335.1 Flavisolibacter sp.
ATTGTACATCGCTTCGGCAAGTCGCAGGTCTTCTTTCCATTTCCAGGCATCGTCATCGTCTTCGTCGGCTAAGCGGTGCTCCCATGGCGGAAGCGGGTTGAAACGGTCTAGGTCCATAACAGTTTGTTGATGTAGGTAGAAAACGTTGTGGTGACCAATGCTTACTTCACATGCTTTCTAAAAAAATCAATCGTGCGGCTCCACGCCAGCTTTGCCGCTGCTTCGTTATAGCGGGCCGCTGATGTGTCGTTGTGAAAAGCATGGTTAACGCCTTCGTAAATGTATTGCTCGTAGGTAATGTTAGATTTCTTCAGGGCTTCTTCATAGGCCGCCATACCCGCATTCACCCGTTCATCCAACGCGGCATAGTGCAGTTGCACCGCTGACTTTATTTTTGATACATCTTCCGTCGCCAGCTGTCGTCCATAAAACGCAACGGCTGCTTTTAATTCCGGAATATTGACGGCAAGATTGTTGGCCATGGCGCCACCCCAGCAAAAGCCTACGCATCCCGCTTTGCCGTTGTAATCGTTGCGGGTGGCCAAATAGGGAAACACGTTTTTAAAATTCTGCAGACTGTCTTCTGCCTTTAACTGGCTAAACCACTGGCGGGCCTCATCTTCATTGGCCGGTGTTTTCCCTAGGGCCGAAAGAGCATTGGGCGCAATAGCCAGGTAACCTTCTTTGGCCGCTCTCCTGGCCACGTCTTCAATGTGTGCATTCAGTCCGCGGTTTTCATGAATCACTATTACCGCGGGATATTTTTTAGCCGCCTTCGGACGGGCTACATAAGCTGTCATTTCGGCCGGCACACCGGGGTATTTTACATACTCGGTAAATAGTTCATCTTCTTTTGTAACAGCCGCTTTTGCGTAATTACCTTCCAGCAGAGGCAGCAATGTCATGGCGGCTGCAGTGCCGCCGGCAAGCACCGCCAGCCGCTTTAAAAAATCCTGGCGGGACAAAGGTTTGTGCGTGTATTCGTCGTAAAGGTTGATGATCTTTTGGTCCATATAGCAGTAATTTGTTTTTGAAGATACGAAGCGCAGTCAACTCATTTTAACACTTGCTTTCGCCGGCTTTTTGCCGCTTATCGGCACGAATCAACCGTTACTGTTTATCACCTTTACAACAGCCAGACTCAGCCAATGGCAACGCTGCCAAACGGCTGTAGCTTTACAATCTAAAACCTATGGTGATGAATCAACACATTGTTTCAAAAATCGCCATCTACCTCTTAGCCTTAGCACTTTTTGCTTTCGGCATCGAACACTTCACCCACCCCAATGACCTGGTCGTTAAAGTTCCCGATTTTTTGCCTGGAGGCATGGTGTGGGTGCATCTTGTGGGCATTGCATTTATGCTGGCGGCCCTTTCGTTTATCACCAACATTTGGGTGCGAACTGCCGCTTACCTGCTGGCAATTTTGCTGTTTACTTTTGTGCTTACGGTTCACCTGCCGCAGTACCTGGAAACAGCCGACAGAGGTTACCAGCAACTGGCCTTTAACAACATGTTGAAAGATGCAGCCCTGGCAGCCTTTGCCCTCTACATTGCCAGCAATGCAAGGCATCAACGCATTTTAGAAGACACGGAAGTGCGGGAGGAAAGAAGAGAAACCGAACTGGTGCCGCAATAAGGAAAACGCAGCAAAGGGCCTGTGTCGGAAAGTTCAAGGCGCCGTTGTCCTGAACCATGGGCTAGTTGTTTGCAGTGATAGGAAACACCTGCATTGCACGGCAATCATTTATGAAAAAACATGCTTGTCTTTTTCCACAGGACGTTTTTGCAATGCATCCATCCGGTATTTTTAGCGCTGAATTTTTTCTATGCAATGCATTCTTGCTTTCAGCAGCTCCCGGGTGGCCAATGGCGCTTACCTGGAAAAAGCAGCTCCGGTCATTCATGATTTCCTCGGCAATGGTTTCCGCAACATTGCGTTTGTTCCTTTTGCGTCGGTGGACAGCTATGCCGACTATGGCAACAAAGTGTCCGAAGCACTGGCGGGACTTCTGTACACCCTTCACAC
>DATKHJ010000108.1:0-4753 GCA_035510335.1 Flavisolibacter sp.
ATACGGGCATGGTGCAAATATAAAGAAAAAGTATAAAGTATGAAAATCAATGTGGTGATTTCAGTTGACCCAGGGGAGAAGCAAAGTGGGCTGGCTGTGATTATGTTAAATAGACCTACTGACGTAAAAGAGCAAATAACTGGTTTCGTGATAGATAACAACCTTGTCGTTGATAAAATTACTGAATATTATGTTAAGTACAGCCCTATTGTCGTAATCGAGGACGTGGTGGCGTATAATCTGCGCGTCAGCAAGGAGTTGCTAACTACCTGTAAATTCATGGGAGAGCTTAATTACAGGCTCAAGACTGAGTTAAAGGTACCTGTGGAGTACTTTACCAGGGGGAAGATAAAGAAATGGATTTTTGAGGCGTTTCCGGGCCTCTGCGTCGGCTATGTAAGTAAGAAGATAGCTTACCTTGACGACTACGGGGAGAAAAAAGGCAAAAAGCGGTACCGAACCAAAGAAGGGGAGCTTAAAAAAGCATCATTTCATTGGATCGATGACCGCGCGACCATTTTGGCCATGAAAGAATTATGGAACATCCCGACGCCAAAGCCGGGTAAGCGGAATATTTACGGGTTTAGCTCCCACGCATGGAGCGCGTTGGCTGTCGGGAGCTGTTACATTGGGCTAAATTACGGTTTCCAAGATGTAATTATACCTTCTAGTGTCTGAACGGCCTCCTTTTTACGCTGTTCCAGCTTTTTGAAGTCATCCCACAGGTCTATTTTACGAAATTCGATAACCTTCATGTTCTTATGAGCCGGGAAAGTCGGATTGAACACCACAAAATACCCAATGGCGGCTCCGCACACGCTCATTTGATCGATTACCTGCCAGAAGTGGGGCTTATACTTTGCCTTAAGTTCTTCCGGAGTGTTACAGGCGAATAACGGGAAAAACCTATGATATTTTCGGGGACACTTTACCTCTACGGTCGCCACATTGTAGCAATCCTCCTGCAATACAGATGAATCTATAATCCAAAGTGCGTCAGGCGTGGATGAGGTTCGCCCCTTCGGATTGAAGATTATCTTTTGGGTGATGAGATATTTGATGCCCATGTAATGCCCGAATTTCTTTAGGGCCTCTGGCTCATTCAAAACACCCCACGCGGTATTTTCATCCTCAACTATATCCGTATCTTCCTCAGTATTGTGGCCGGTGATCGCTTCACCGGCCTTTTGATAAATGTACGACATAGCCCCTTCGGTCAGGCTTTTTTCAGCCATCAGGACGTGAATCTTCGAGCTTGTCAACCTGCCCAACCGCGTTACATGCCAATCCTCTGTGTATATCTGAATGTTCGAAATGAAACTTTTATGCAGCATCGTCGGTGGCTTTAATGGCTACATAAAAATGTTTCTGATAGATCACCAGCCCGTTGATCTCAAGCTCCTGGCCCTCGGATATCTCCTTTGATTTTTCCTTTACCACCGCGCCGATTGCCTTTGCGTTAGGTTCCAGGGTAACCAATTCAGGGTTCTTTTTGTACAGAAGTTCGATATCGTCGACCCGGTAGGACCACCTTTTTATCCGGGGGCGGATGGAGGCTGATTCCAGTTCCGAAATCTTCAAACTTATCTCGGCAACTTTCTGGTAGGCGCTTTCGGCTATAGCCTGGGCATTCTCTTTTACAACCCGGTCGTTTTGCTCCATCAGTTCCTTTAGTTCGGCGGCTAAAGCCATATCTCCCTTAGCGACCGCCTTTTCAAAGTCCTTTTGCGCTTTGGCGTTGTTCTTTAAAATGACCTTGCGGGTATCAACCATTTTCAAAAGATCATTACAAGATGCTTCCACATTTGGGAAATAGTCGCCATAAAACCCAGTGCGGGACTTTTCGGACCCCACCAAAGACTGAATGCGGCCCAAATCTTTGTTGTCCGGGGCGGCTGAAATCTGCTTAACCATGTCGTTAACAAAGTCGATGTGCCTGATCCTGATCTCGTTTTGCTTGGCAATAACAGCTTCGATATCGCCTTCCTCTGCGATAATTTCCTTATTGACCCGGTGAAATTCCGGGTCCAGCGCTGCAAGTATTTCCTCAATCGGCTTGCAATAACTGTCGTAACCTTCCTTCCGGGCCTTGATCCTGGCTTTGTCGGGTTCGTCATCCTGCTTTTGCTTGTTGCGTAGATAGCCGTGCAACTCCCTTAATTTCATGGCGTCGGCATAGTTAACGCCAATAGCCTCCTTTTCAACCTTGATCTTTTTGGCCGTGTCGAAAAGGGTCTGCCAATCGAGTTTTGCGAGATCTGGGATTAAACTTGCTACCACAAGTTCCTTAGTGAGCTTTTCCATAAATAAAATAAAAAACCCGGACGTGGTAAGAGTGTCCGGGAGATTTTAACCAATTATAGTGCTGGTTATCACTTCGGTATCAACTTTCTTACCACAGAAATCAATACAGAAGCGAGTTAACCATTTTTAAGATTGTATAACGTATATAATTCGGCAACCGTCTTTGGCCCATCTCTCATAAAGTTAGTTACCTTTACATTTCCATCAATGTCGCCTCTCATGCCATTTTGCATAGCCCATTCAGCAAAACCGATGCACTGCTCTCTTAATATTACCTCATACCATTTTACAAAAACAGCTTCATTCCACTTGGCCCCTGCTATAAAGGCTTCCTCTATTGTAGACGACGGGAATTTTTCCATATAATTTGATGCATTCTTTTCCTCTATGGTCATGGCTGAACTCCTTTTTCTTTTAGATAGGTTTTGCTGAAAGATATTTAAGTCGTTCACAATAGGCTGGATACAGCGTTTTACTATTAGCCGCCAAGGTCTTATACGTCGCCAGCACTTCAAGAGACGGCGCGTTTTGGACCTGATAAAGCACATCGTTTGGGTCGCCTCGTTCCGTTTGAATCTCCATTACAGAAGCTCCTGTTTGTTGAGGGGTGAAGGAGCGGACTGTTTCAGGAGATTGTCCGTCCGTGTAAAGATGCGGGTATCGCTTCTTGTGCCATGCTGTTAGGCGGTCGTCTAGTTCGTCAAGGGCTTGCTCCAAAGTTACACCGTGCTTCAGGCTGGCTTCTACTACTCCTGGTTTTTGGTTGCCATATTTTAAATCACCGATGGTCATCGCGTATGCAACTTTTTCGACAACGAGGCAACTATCTTCTTGCTTCATGGATTTGTTTTTACCCGGCATCATTATGGTTTCCGTTTTCATCAAGCGTGTACAGAAGCATTGGCACAAGGCCATGAGACGTGCTTTTAACCCAGATTGGTTCGCCCCGTTCGATCGCCTTCAAGTCTTCGTACGATGGTCTCCATGCTGTAACCCAGTAAGGGAAGCCCACATCATCAACACCGCTGGCGGCAGGGATGCTAAAACATTGCTCGTCTGTCATGTCCTTTGGCTTGCCGATCATGCGGCTCCCATTAAATTCTACTGGCTGCATAAATTACAATTCAAGTTTTCCAGTTGTCCACTTCCTTTCCGTTTCATTTGGGTGCTCCAAATATTTTTCCAGATTCCGAATCAGGGTGGATACTTTTTCGATGGCAAAAGATTGGCACCCTACCATTACAATGAAGCCATGATCTTTTGCCTCGATTGAAATAGAACGAGGTCGATCCGACCTTGAAGGTTGCGCTGTGGCTTCCGCTGAACAACCATTTTCTACTTGTGGACGGTTAATTCCTTGTGCTGGTTGTTGTGGGTAACGAGGAGCTTGCATATTTGAAACATCAGAAGGCCCTCTGTGTAATAATTCGTCTGGCATTTTTTGATTTTTATTTGATGAATAGTTAATTTGCTTTACCGGAATGCTTGTCCATTTCCTTTTGCCAAAAATCACCCACCTGATCCAGCATGTTTTGAAGTACTCTGGCAGCGACTTCATCCCCATGCTTATCGCCGTAGTCGCCTAGTTCGTCCCTCATAAGTATCAGCATTTGACCGCAGGCCCCGAAGAACGCCCGCTTCATTTCCCGACGCTGGTCCTCCGGCATCTTGTTTTCCGGAACCTGGCAGCGTTCACAGAACAGCCCCCATTGATGGTTTAAGTCGAAATCTTTTGGCAATTATTATCCTTCTTTGTCATAAATTAATAATAATTATAGGTGTTGGGGGCTGGGTTGATAAATTCGTTGTACAAACCATCATTATCTTCATCAACAATATCTTCAGACAAGCCGTAATGGTTCAACAATAACCAACGACCATATATCTTAGCGTATTCCTGCATGGCCTTGATTGACGCCGTTTCGTCCATAACAAAATAACCATCCTCATCTTCTGGGCAGACAAAATGGGCATGATTGGCAAAAAGTTCTTCCTTCGTCATTGTGGGTTAGATTGAAATGCCTTTGGATTGGATGTATGTTTTGAAGTCGGGGTGCTCATCGACTGTTTCGCCAGCTAGTACTCCTTTTACCCACCGTTGCCTTCTCATGCCAGCAATAAATAAATCGTGAGCTTCTTCTATAGTAAGGACTATTACGTCGCAATCCTCTTCTAATTCACTAACATAATCAGTGGCGTCGTTTGCTGGATTCCTGAATAAAGAATAGCCACCGACTTCAACTACTGTATCCGTAGGAACATATATGGCTTCGTGGTGCCTCATTTCAATTCTATTTCTTCATTACTCAATACGTTTTCGGGTACGGATTAAAGTTAGGCGGTTGCTGCTTTGACTGCCCACATAGCCGCTTCCTCATAGGAGGTCTGGGCGAGTGATGCAAGACGTCCGTCTTTTGCTTTAAGCGTTTCGCAAAGGTCGATCAGTTCG
>DATKHJ010000109.1:0-6147 GCA_035510335.1 Flavisolibacter sp.
GTTTAAAGTCTTCCCTGTCGCCATAATGCAGCAGGGCAAGATCAAACACCAAATTGTTTTGCTGGAAAGAGAGAGCATGCGTGGCCGCTGTTCGCATCTCCGATGGCGGCAGCAACACGCCGTTTATTTTAACGCCGGTAATTGCCAGCGGCACCGACTCGATTGCTGCCGAAGGACGCATGGAATGAAACAGCAGTCCGCCACCTACGCCAACCAGCAATTCATTGTCCTGGCTGTTGTAAAACATCTTGTGCGGAAAACGAACGTCAGAGAGATAGGAAGAGAAATTAAAATACGGCCGCCCTTCCAGCACCGAAAGCGCCTGGCCGTTGGTGGACAACGCCGAAATGTCCTTGCCGCTCATGGCCCACAACAGGCTATCGTTGTTGGCAGAAAGTGCCAGGAAGCTATTGTCGGGCAGCCCGGTTTGCATGCGGTAATGCTGTACGTTGTATGCTCCATTCTTTGCTTCTGTGAAGCGAAACAATCCGCCGGTTTGCGTGGCCGCCCAAATAGCACCACTGCCATCCTGCGCTATATCCTGGACAAGATTTAAGGCACTAAATTCCGGGTGCTGCGCTGTTTCAAAATAAGGCGTCAGTTTTTTTGTTGGCAGGTTGTAACAGTAAAAACCCAGACTGAAAGTGCCTATCCACACATTCTTTTGCAGCGCATCAGAATGCAAAGCCGTAACGGTTGAAATATGATCGAACCATTGTGCCTGTAGCTGCACAAATCGCTTTTCTTTCGTGAGGTAGTAATAAAGTCCGTTGTGAAATGAGCCAAACCAATAGTTGCCATCCGCATCCTGCACCATATCCCGGAACAACACCTGCTCATTGTTATTTGGCATTGGAAAACGAACGAACGCTTTGCGGGCATCATCATAGCGATAGGCATTGTCATCAGTCAGTAGCCAGGTATTGTTTTCATTATCGGCTTTTACCGTATTGCAATGAAAAAATGATTTGCCCGTAGCATCAGCTGTTTGTTTTTCAATCAGTCCTGTTTTTTTATGCACAAGAAAAACAGCCGAAAGACTGGTAGCGCAGACAAAATAGATCTCCCGCTTTTTATCGTAGTACACACTGCCCATGCCGTTCAGGCTTTCTTTATCGGAGGCAGACGTCAGTGGCAGAAAAAATGAGTTCGCACCCCTTACATCGTACAAGCTAATGCCGTTGGATGTGCCCACCCATCGTACTCCATCTTCCTGCTGCAACACGGCAGACACATGACCGGGTTGCAATGAACCGCTCAACTGCGGAATGTGATGCGACAAGAAGGCTTTGCCGGCATCGATGCGTACGAGGCCATTCTCCGAAGCCAGCCATATTTCATTACCCTGCGGCAACCGAAGTCGTGTGGAAGGATAAGGTTCCGGCTCCGGCTTTGTTTCGGACAATTGCCGGCTGGCCTCATCCCAGGAAAGAAGCTTTCCTCCTTCGGTTGTCCAGTAAACCTTATTGCTGCTTTCGTCGTAACGCAAATCATAAACCTCCGACCGGTAATTACCGGCAACGTAGGTGAAAGTTTTCGTTGACAGGTTCAGCAACACCAGCGCTTTGTTGCTTGCCAGCCACAGTTCGTTTTTGTTCTTCCAGGCAAATCGTTTAATGGAATTGTAGTTACCAAAGCTGAAGTGCGGATTGTCTTTTACAAAAGCCGGCCAGTCGAAGTAGGTAAACGTCTTTGCTGCAATATCGTAATAACAAAACTTGCGTACATCGCTGGCAATCCATATACGGTCGTTGTCGTCAATGTCAATGTCCCAAACAAGGTTGCTCGGTATGCCTTTATCCGAAACGTTAGCAGTGGTTAAGGGCATAAAGACCTGCCACTGGTTCGTTACCGGGTCGTATCGGTTTAAGCCGTTCATAGTAGCCACCCAAATATGGCCACGACTGTCTTCGGCAATATCATTAATGATTTCGTTGGAGATGGAATTACCGGCAGTTGGCCTGAACACCTGCATGCGGTAACCATCATAACGGTTCAAGCCATTTTTTGTACCAATCCAGACAAAGTCTTTTTTGTCTTTGTAAAAACAGGTAATGCGGTTGTCTGACAAGCCATCCTCCGTAGTAATGCTTTTTGCTTTTACATATACCTGCGCCTTCGTTTGCACAACGACGAATAACAGGATAAGCAGAATTGTTTGGTATAAAAGGCGGCGTTTCAACAAGACAAAAATATATGCCATTTCCATCTACAAGTTGTCGTTACCTAAATAGAAAACGCCGGTTGCTGTTGCGTTTTCCTTTTAATCAGCCAAACCAACCTTTTACTGGATAAGAAGCATCCTTGTCTTTTTTGTCATTTTACAGCGAGAAAGGAAAAATAGTTTTGTTGTAACCAAGTGGTTATGCCAAACGCTACTGCCATTAAAGAGAAAGTAAAAGAATTGACAGAACAACTAAAGGCAGAAGGCTTGTGGAAGCAGCACGAACCCCGCTGGGTAACCAGCTACCGCGAAGGTAATGCGGCAGACAAAGATGATTTTTTTGAATGGCTGCAATTTATTTACCTGCCCAATCTTTTATCGGAAGAAAACCATTATTCCTACGCAGAGAACCGAACGTACATCGCACCACAGGCCATCCATTTTTTTGGACAGGAGAAACACAAAACAAGGTTACTGCAACTGTTTGTCGAACTGGATGCCCTTATCTGACCAACGCCAACGTTATACCATGATGAAAATTTGCATTTTGCTGCTTCTCATCTCATTTTCTTTTAGTGTGTATTCACAGGTTGTCATCAATACATCCAAAGCTGCGTCCAACAAGCAGTTCGTCGTGGCAGGGCAATACTGCCTTGCAGATAAAAGGAGTGATGGTCATTTACGACTGCTCAACGGATTACTACCGATAAACATTACAACGCATTTCTAAACACATGTTATGAGAGTTTTACTGTTTGCCTTTTCCATTTGCCTTTTCACCTTTTCTGCAAATGCACAAATTGCCGTTTCTACCGATGGCTCCGTGCCACACGCCAGCGCCATGCTGGAAGTAAAAACAACCAACCGCGGTTTTTTACTGCCGCGCCTTACCGCTGCGCAGAAAAATGCCGTTGCCTCTCCGGCAACCGGTTTAATGATTTATGAAACAACCAGTAATGCCATCTGGGTGTACAACGGAAGCGCATGGACGCAAATGGGTTCGGGCGGCGGCTCTTCGGAGTGGTTGCTGAACGGTACGCATTTGTACAGCGGAAACGCCGGGAATGTTGGCATTGGCCTCAATACAAACATCAACGAAAAATTGACGGTTAAGGGAAATGCGCTCATCACTTACGTGAATGCGAATGATCTTGTTAACGGCGGCGCCGTTGCAAGGCTAAGGATAATGGGGGCCAATACAGGGTCGAGCAGCATTAATTTTTTAAAGCTCGATTCGTCTGAAGGAGCAACTATTTTTTATGCGAATGCTTCGCAGAATTTAATCATTCGCAACGACGGCTTTGCCAACCAACTGGTGCTGAAAGCGGATGGACGAATTGGCATGGGTACGGCCACTCCCGACGAGAAGCTGGATGTTGCCGGCAACGTAAAAGTCAGCGGAAACTCTTCCCTGATCCGGATGGAAACCGCAGAAGGAGGAACCGGATCGCCATTTTCTTCCACCCGTTATATGTCCGGGCTACAATTTTTACGGCAGGGCGCCAGCACAGTGCTTGGGAAAATGGAATATGTTGACACACTTAACGCCACCAATTTTATGCGCTTCTATGTAGGCTCTTCAATTGCCAACACACTCACTGTAACCGGTGACAATTTTGTTGGCGTGGGCACACAAAATCCACAGGTAAAAATGCAGGTCGTTGGTGCCGGTGAAATCTTCAGATTGCATTCAGTTGTAGACCCTCTCATGCAATTTACAACGGGCCTTGCAGCCAGTGGAATCAAGAAAGGATTTCTGGATATCAACGGAAATGATTTTCGCATCGGGACCAATTCGGGAAATGATGCAGGAAAATTCATTGTGCGGGTGAATGGCGGCGATGTGGTGAATGTCACGCCGGCTTACAATGTCGGGATCGGGACAGCAGCACCAGAAGGGAAGCTGCACGTTAATGGGAAGATCATTGCGGAAGCCAACGGCGAAGCCCTGAAGCTGGATGGCAATGTTCCGGTCATCAACTTTTACAACAATGGCAGTTTTAAGTCATTCATCTCACAAAACAGCACAGAACTCTATGTTGGCGCTAATGGCATTCTGCACCTGGATGGATCAAATGGTGTATCCATCGGCAATGTGGTAACCGGTGGCGGAAATTACAAACTGGCAGTAGCTGGTAATGTGGTCTGCGAAGAACTGCGAGTCAAGCTTCGCAGCAACTGGCCCGACTATGTTTTTAAAAATGATTACACCTTGTTGCCACTGGCTGAATTACGAACCTTTATTCGACAGCACAATCACCTTCCCAACATTCCTTCCGCAGCTACTATTGAAAAAGAAGGCATCAACGTTGGCGACATGCAAAAAAAGATGATGGAAAAGATTGAAGAGCTCACTCTCTATGTATTGGAATTGCAGGCACAGATTGAAGAGTTGAAAAAAAACCATCATTCAAAAAACTAGGCGATGAAGTGGATATATGTAGCCCTCACTTTTTTGACTTTCTCTGTGGAGTTGAAAGCACAGCAACCCGATGCGGTGCTTCAGCAGAAACTCCGGGGTAAAACAAAGGTGTCCGAAATCTACGAGGAAGCAGAGAAACACTTAGTAGCAGAAACCGAGCGACTTCGCACGGTGGATCCGGGGAAAGCCAAAACAGCGGAACGCCAGCGAAAAAAATGGGCACGCTGGAACGCCTATTGGGAGCCTCGTCAGAATCCCGATGGCACGCCTGCGAATGTCCAAAAGCGTTACGCCACTGCAACCAACTCAGCTTCGTTTTCGCAACGAACGCTGCAGGCAGATCCTTCGTCAGGCCAATGGACACTGGTAGGCCCCGGAAACACCGATGATGGTTCTGTCGGCAGGGTTAGCCGGATAGCGTTTCACCCAACATCTGCATCTACCATTTACATTGGCACACCCAATGCAGGAATCTGGCGTACAACCAACACTGGCATTAGCTGGCAGGCATTGTCATCTTATGCACCAACGCTAGGCGTTTCCGGCATTGTGGTCAGTCATGCCAATGCCAATACCATTTATGCACTGACCGGTGACGGTGACAGTTTTTACGGCGGTGACCTGTTTGGTACTGACGGCGGGTTTCAGCAGGAGTATGGTTACACCGAAAGAAGTATCGGCGTACTACGATCGAATGACGGCGGTACAAGCTGGTATCGCACCGGCGCCTTTGGGACCTTAACCGATGATGATGTTTATTTTGGTTATCGTCTTGTTCAACACCCAACCAATGCACAGATGCTCATGGCTGCCACTTCACATGGCATTTATCGCACACTCGATGGCGGTAACAGTTGGATACGGTGCCCACTCAATGGAGTTGCCTCCAATTCCCGTGTCATCTTTGATATTGAGTTTATGCCGGGCAATCCCAACATCGTTTATGCAAGCAGTACCGGCAGCGGCTTTTTCCGAAGCACAGACGCAGGCCTAACCTTTCAGCTTGTCACCGGCAGTGACCTGAGCTTACTCACCGGTGCCAGCCGTATGGAACTTGCCGTCAGCCCTGCCAACCCGCAAGTCGTTTACATTTTTGCCGGTCCTGGTCGCCTTGAAAATGATAACAACAGCAATGATACTTTTCTCGGTATGTTTCGCAGCACAGACGGCGGCCAAACATTTACCAGGAGAGCCAATAGCCCGGACCTGCTCGGCTTTGATGGTTTCTGCTGTACGTTTGAGCACCAGTCACGCTACGATATGGCCCTGGCATTAAAGCCAACAAACTCCAACGTTGTCATCACTGGCGGCCTGGTGATGTGGAAAAGCACAGATGGTGGTGTGACCTATAATGAAGAAACAGATTATTTCCCTGACCTGAATAATTCCGATTACATCCATCCCGACATTCACGATATTGCTTACAGCCCGCACAACGCCAACCTGCTTTATGCTGCCACTGATGGAGGCATTTGGGTAAGTAATGATGACGCCTATTCGTGGGCCTCGCTGAACAATGGCTTATCCATTACACAGTTTTATAAAATGGAAGCGGTCAATG
>DATKHJ010000110.1:0-5330 GCA_035510335.1 Flavisolibacter sp.
ATAATATTCTTAAAGCGGTCAAGTTGTTTATGTATCGTCCTAAAAAAACCTTACGGGTGGTATCGTCCTGAAGAAAGTTGTCAGTTGCCCGCCATTCCGCCATTGTTTACAAGCCTTCTACAATTGCCAATGCGATGGGGCCGCACGTACATGATCCCCGCAGCGGTGAGATACTGGAGTCGCATATCAGTTGGTATCATAATGTAATGTCCCTGCTGCGCAACTGGTACTTTATACAGGCCAGCCCCATTGTTCCCCGTGCACGCAAAATACAACTCGACGATGACTTAATGGGAGAATTGATCCGCTTTGTTTCTTCTCACGAGGTAGGACATACGCTGGGTCTTCGTCATAACTATGGTTCTTCTTCCACTGTGCCGGTAGAAAAGTTGAGAGATAAACCCTGGGTAGAAGCAAACGGCCACACCCCCTCTATTATGGACTATGCCCGCTTTAATTATGTGGCCCAGCCAGAAGATGGAATTACAGCGAAAGGGATCTTTCCACGCATTGGCGACTATGACAAATGGGCCATTGAATGGGGCTATCGCTGGATGCCGGAGTTTAAAACGGCAGAAGAGGAAAGAACTTATATGAACCAGTGGATTATTAAAAGCCTACGGCAGAACAACCGCCTTCTTTTTGGAACGGAACAAGATCATAATGACCCAAGGTTTCAAAATGAAGACTTAGGTGACAATGCGATGAAGGCTGGCGCTTACGGCATTAAAAACCTGAAGCGCATCGTACCTAACTTAATGGAATGGACCAAAGCAGCCAACGAGGATTATTCCAACGCAGGCGGCATGTACCGGGAGGTCGTAAACCAGTTTACCCGTTATGTGGGTCATGTAATTAAAAACATTGGCGGTATCACCACCACTCCTAAAGCCATAGAAGAGCAGGGATCTGTTACGGCCTTTGTTCCCAAGGTCCGGCAAAAAGAGGCAATGGCTTTTCTTCAGCAGCATGTGATGGCAACCCCCACCTGGCTAATTGACAAAAAATTAGCTTCAGTGACGCGGGCAGACTACATCAATGGCATCGCTTCGGTACAGCAGGCCGTTGTCGGCAATTTGATTAGTGAAAGCACATTTAATAAGTTGCTGCAATTTGAGGCTGCCGAAGGCAACAATGCTTATACGGTATCAGAAATGATGACCGATTTGCGTAAAGGAATCTGGAAGGAGTTGTACAGCCGCCAGCCGGTAGATATGTACCGACGCAACCAGCAACAAATGCATGCCGAAAGACTGATCGCTTTTATAAAGCCAGCCCCGGCCGCTCCAGGTGGACGCTCATTCGGGCCGGTTATTAGTGCTAAAAACAGTGATATGCTGTCTATAGCAAAAGGGCAAACCCGTACGCTGGCCGCTGAGATCCATGCTGCCTTACCGGCGGTAAAAGACCCAACTACGAGGTTGCACCTTAAAGATGTGCTGGAGCGTCTGGAGGATGCTTTAAAAAAGGATTGACGGGAAGTCTATTCAGATTCGTGAAGCTATTTCATTTACGGTATTGTCTAGGAACTGGCCTTTTGTAAATTTAAACTTTTGCTCAACTAGTTCAAGATCAGGCTTGATATGAACTTCCTGCCTAATGGGCAATTCTCAGTTTCTCATTGGTTAGACTTTAGGGTTCTTAAACAACCATAAGATCAAACGAAGTCAAAAGCCTGCAAACGCACTGTTTGCAGGCTTTTTGTTTGGCGGCACACCATCAAAGGCCCGCAAACGGAGAAAAAGTAATGGCTAAATTCAGAAGCATTCAATTCGCAAAAGTTTGGACGAAGGATTGTCTTTTTGGCTTGTTTGTAAATATTATGGTTGACCGTAAGAACCCGCACAAGAAACTCTCCTTTCCTCTGTGCGAAAACTTCTTCTTCGTTGTCCTCTGTGCGAAAAATCTCTCTCCTCCGCCAATAAAAGAACAAGCCCTTTGTGGTGCTTGTTCTACAAAGGTAGTTTTGCGAGTTTTTCCCGTAACTCTGCGTGGCGCGACGCCTTTTCCTGGCTTTCGAAAGCTTTTTCTTCAGCGGAGAAGCCTTTCGCTTGGCAGGCGGAGGCCTCTTTCTCACAGGAGAAAAGCTTTGCGTGGGGAAGAGGAACGATAAGGAAAACTTGCGTTTTTCAGGTTAATGGATTTGCAGAAACGGCAGATATTTCTTTCTCCGCGAGTTTCCGGCAAGGGACTCGCGGCTGTAGACGCCAACCGCGTGGCCGCTGCCAACACACAGCGATGCAAGAGAGACTCGCGGAGAAAGAAGTGCCTGACGAACTATCTTTCAGCTGTAAAAAATAAACCAACGACATCGCAAAAGTGAAGCTAAGGAAACAGAGAATGCCACTCCTTCACAAACCTTTGGACGATACCTGCAAGCGCAGAATCCTCAAAATTTAAATAGATGTACCGTACATCCAAAACAGCTTTGCTATTCGTTCTGACTTTGTTATTCGTTTCGAGTACCGGCCCCCAAGCGAAGGCGAAAGATATTGTTTTTTATGCCGTTGTTGGAGTTCCGCCTAGCCTTTGTGCGGTGGCTGCACCAACAACAGGAGTGAAAAAAAGGTGCTATCTTAAAGCAGCATGTCCGAAGTAATCACAGAATACCCGCAGTTCTTCACTGCCAACTGTCTTTCTTTCTCTGCCAACACATCAGTGCTAAAAGAGACTGGCGGAGAAAGAAAACGAAGTGAAAATTATTTAAATAGATTTGTTGGTGTCGTGGCCTTTCTTGACCGTTTCAGAAAATTACACATCAATAAAGGAGTAAAACTGACAACCACATCTCCATGAACAAAAAGCGTTCACTTGCCATTGCTTTTGCCCTGATAGGGTACGTTGCCATCGCACAAAAAACGTATTCCACCGCTATTCCTTCGCCAAAACCAAGCGCCTATGCCTGCCATTTCTTTAAGGCAAGCCAATTGTACCAGCCCGCAACCACTAGCGATGTGCATGCGTACAATGAGATTGAATGGATGGAAGGCATCATTAAAAGCATCACCAAGTTAACAGGGCTTCAAAACAAGATCAAACTGGTATCGCAGCCAGGTTCCAACAACTGCAGTGCCTTGTGTATTGAAAATGGGATAGGCAGCGATCGCTATATTATTTTCGATCGGTTGTTTTTACAACAGTACCAAAAGAAAACCAATAAATGGTTTGTAATTGGTGTGGTAGCCCATGAATTGGGTCACCACCTTAACGGGCATACTATAGGCGGGTTTGGCAGCCGTCCGGATAATGAACTGGAAGCAGATGCTTTTGCCGGGTTTGTGATGCAGAAAATGGGTGCTTCCGAAGAAGAAGCCAAAGCCATCTTCTCCTTTTTGGATGCCACACAAGGGCCGCCCTCGCACCCGGTACGTGCAGAACGATACCTGGGCGTGCAGCGTGGCTGGAATGAAGCGGCACAAAGCGTTGGCTATGCAAATCTGCGCTTTAATGAAGCTGATAACAGCCAGATGGCCACCCGCATTTACTACAGGGCCTTAAGCACTACTAATGCGGGGGAACGGTTATCGTTGCTTAAAAGGGCGCATCAATTATACAATGGCAATGCTGGCATCAACTCGGCACTCGGCCTTGCCTATCTTGAACTAACCAACCTGGATAGTGCAGACAAGTACACAGCCCTGGCTTTAAAACAAACAGAGCATGCTGGTTTACTTTGGTTGAACAGGGCCAAATATTACCTTAAGAAAGGAGATGACAAAAACGCCTTTACCTGTTTGGATAATGCCATTTCGTTAACCTCCATCATGCCGGAAGCCTATTATTTAAAGGGCGAGCTGCTGAATAAGTACAATGAACACCCAGCGGTGCTGGAACATACACTGGTGGCCGTTTCGATGAACCCGGATAGAGAACTTGCGGCGAAACTGTTTCTCCTGCGGGCAGAGGTAAGCGCTAAACTCAAGAACAAAGAAGCAGCCAGGGATTATTACAGGATGGCAAAGAAAATGGACCCCAACAGCATGGCTATAAAACTGCTGGAGACGGTGTACGAATTTTAATTTTATTTCGCTGCGGGTTCTTGCCAACTCACGCAGCAATGCAAAGAGAGACCTGCGGAGAAAGAAGACTATGGCATTTGAAATTCAGGTAAAGGTTAGCGAGAGAAAAAGCGGTCACCAACTACATTGATGCGTACAACAATTTTGACATTGAAAGAATGTTGGAAAACCTCGACGAGAATAATCGGTTTGAGAACATTACCAATGGTGTTACAAATTTGAGGTTACAGGAATTAACGGCATTTAAATAACAGGCGGAACGAGCAAGAAACTTGTTCATAAAAAGAACGCAAACAATTACGTCGTGGAGCTATCAACACAACTTGGTTGAAATTGAAATGGCGTATAATGCCGTTTTGGCGATAGACCTTCCAAATGGACGAAAAAAAGGCGAGAAGATAAACCTTAAGGGCAAATCAATTTTTAAGTTTTCCGGCGATAAAATCGTTGGGCTGACAGACATTAGTTAAATGGCTAAGCCGGGCAGTCCTGCCAAAAGCAAACATTTTATGAATATATTCCTGCCAGCGTTGAAGAAATGTAAAAGCCAGTTGTTAATTACAGAAACGATTGGCAACCATCTTCTAAAAATTGTCTGCATTTTTATCCTCCTCCTGACTGGTGGTAAAGTATCGTTATGACGGCATGTACATGATTGTTGTTCATGTTACGCAGGGTGATACACTGACCGGTAATCCTTTACTAAGGTTGACAGAGGTAAATAATAACGAAACAGAAAGGTGCTATGCCGCAAATGGTTTGTTGCAAAAAACTTTTCTACCAGTAAAAAGTTCGCTGCAGGACTCGCTAAACCAGTTGCCAAAAAAGGCCGTCGTTGAAGAATTTTGCGGCGATTGCGTTTTTTTACGAGCCGGCTATTACGCCGTAAAACTAACGGGTCAGGAAAGGTATTGTATGCTTTACGACGACAATAATAATTTGGAGCGGCCGCCATGCAATTTTGAAATTCGGTATGGTACCCAAAAGATTGCTTTGTCCCCGAAGCAAGTTTATCGGCTTTGCTGGGCCAAAGGGGCGTGGAGCAGAATACAGCCGGTTGAAATAACAGGGCTGGCGCCCCAAAAGACGACTCGCTTAAAGTACATCAAGGCTAACAAGCTTTGAAGGAAATTGAGGTGACGATGAAGCCCTGGAAATGTTACTGTCCAAAATGTTATCCGTACTTGTAATAAGCTGCTTGATTACTGTTCTGTCACCTTCATTTGATCAGGTTCGTTTGAAAAAAATGACGTGTAGGTTGTTGTATAGGTTGAAAGCCAAAATCAGTAATCATCAATTATGATATTCAGT
>DATKHJ010000111.1:0-2523 GCA_035510335.1 Flavisolibacter sp.
AGTAAGCGCCGATGTAGCCAAGCTGCATTCGATGCCAAAAGAGTGGACGCCAACGCCAAAAGCTGTTGAGTTCAAACCACTGAAGCAGGCAGCCAACCAAGTGTTATTTACCGACTACGACGCTGTTCAATCAGAAATTTACTGGGTGAAAGATTTGGGCGAGTACGATGCATCGCAATCGGCCAAGATCAACATCTACAACAGTTATTTTGGCGGTGGCATGGGCTCGGTGGTTTTCCAAACCATTCGCGAATCGAAAGCACTGGCTTACTCTACGTTTGCCGTGGTGCAATCGCCGGCTAAAAAAGAAGACAACTACACCTTTATGGGTTATGTAGGCAGCCAGGCCGATAAGATGAACGAGGCCATTACCAGCATGAACGAACTGTTGGCCGAACTGCCCAAGACAGAGCAGAATTTTGCTAACGCCATCAAAGGCGAAAAGAAAGACATTGAAACGCAGCGCATCACCAAAGACGGCATCATCTTCAACTACCTCAGTGCAAAAAAGAGAGGGTTGACGGAAGATATCCGCAAAAGCGTTTACGCCAGCCTGGACAAATTGACCATTGCTGACCTGGCGGAATACCACCAGCAAAAATTCAAGAACCAGCCTTTTACTTACACGGTGATTGCTTCTGAAAAACGCATCAAGTTGGATGATTTGAAGAAGTATGGTGAAGTGAAAAAGTTGAACGTTGATGACCTGTTTGGTTATGAAAATGTAAACAGGGCGTTCTAAACACAATTCAAAAAGTTGAAAAGACTCCGTCAAATGGCGGGGTCTTTTTTTGTACGTATAGAACGCTGTTAACGCAGAGAATTAGGACTAAACCCCGCAAAATCATCACCATGCTAAAAATCCGTGCTCGAAGGCTGGCGCAGCTTTTGACCTGATCCATAACTATGTCCCGAAAACTACTTTTACTGCTGTTGATTCCCGGGCTTTTGCTGCTTGGCGCTTACCTGTACCTGCGTGTTTCGCTGTCGAAGGCCAACAAGGAAGATGAAAAAATTACAGGAACCACAACATCAGTTGACAGCCTGGGAGGCAAGAAAGTATCCGCAGCGGACCTGCGGCCGCTGCTAATTGAACGCATGCAGCAATTGCTTAGAAAAAGTTCGCAGGGCTTGTACAATTTATCCGTTGGCGATATGAAGCTGGATGTACTGGCATCAACTGTTTCGCTGCAGAATGTAACCCTGTCAACTGATAGCAGCAAGTTGAATGAACAAAAGGCAGCAGGCACTTTACCTTCCAATGTCTTCAAGGTTCGTTTTAAGGAGCTTGTTGTGGAAGGTATTAACCTCGATGATGCATTAACAAGCAAAACAATGGACTATAAACTTCTGCGCCTTGTTAACCCTGTGATAGAAGTGTTTCCAAATAAACAGGGGCAAAAGAAAAACGAAACTGCAGAAGACTTCTCCCAGCGTTTTTTAAAAGAAATGACCAAGCTGGAGATCGGTCGGCTGGAGATTGTAGGCGGAACCATCATTGCTCACGGCGCCAAAAACAAAACCAACCGGTTGAATGAAGTAGATATTGAATTGAACAAGATTCTTCTTGACTCCATCACCCGCACGGACAAAGGCCGTTTTCTTTTTGCCGAAAATGCAACCATCAACTTCCGCAATTACACCACGCAAACCAGCGATGGCTTGTACCAGTTTAAGATAGGCAAAGGAACCATTACCTCACCGCAGCAACAGGTGCGGCTGCAGAACATCAGTCTTGCTTCGCCGCTTAGTCGTGAACAATTTGTAAAGCGCCAAAAACTGGCAAAAGAACTTTACCAGCTTTCGCTGTCATCACTTACCCTAAACAAAGTGGACTGGTGGACTTTGTTCAACGGCGAAGAAGTGGTAGCCGAAGACCTGCAGGCGTCAGGCGGCAAGCTTTCCATTTATTTCGATCGTTCGCTGCCGCTACGTTCAAGGCTGGGAAATTTTCCCAACCAATTATTAGCCAAAACGGAACTAAAGATGAATGTTGATCGCTTCGCCTTTCAAAACCTCGATTTCAGTTATACCGAGTACAATCCCGTTTCCAAACAAAGCGGCAGCATTTACTTTGACAATATCAAGCTTCAAGGCACCAATCTTTCCACCACCAATACCAAACCGCTCCGCATTGAAGGCTCGGGCTTGTTTATGAAACAAGTGCCGGTATCCACGCTATTTACGTTTGACATGAAGAAGCCGCAAGCCGGCGGTTTTACCGTTTCGGTTTCGTCGGAAAAGCCTTTTGCCACAACGCTTATTAACAGCTTTTCCATGCCGCTTGGATTGATGAAGATGGAAAAAGGAACCCTAAACAAACTGACGGCGACCATCAACGGCGACCAGGCAAAAGCACAAGGGAATGTAACAGTGCTTTACAGCGATTTAAAATTGTCGTTGCTGGAAAAAGAGAAAGACCAAAAGGCACTGGATAAAAAAGACGTGACTTCGCTTTTGGCCAACCTGTTTGTGATAAAGAACGACAATCCCCGAAAAGGGGCTCTTTCCCTTTTCGGGGAT
>DATKHJ010000112.1:0-4893 GCA_035510335.1 Flavisolibacter sp.
CACCGTGCTTGTTGAATCGTCTTCTGGCGATTTTGGTGTGACGGCCTCTATCTTTTCTTTGGCCTGCTGGTTGGTCGCCAGTTCGTTTTGTGCTGGTTGATCTGTCTTTAAAAACGTGTTAACCACCAGCCAGCCACCACCGGCTAGTAAAATAAAGAGAGCCGCTACCCGCATCCACGGGGCGCCAATGTAAAACAGTCCTCTTCGTTTGGGTTCTTTCTCTATGCGCAACTGTAGTTTTTGCTGCAAAACGGAAAGGTCGGCGGCAGGTGTTTTGGCTACGGCATAACCTTCCAGTGCATCGGCCAGGAATGGGTCGTCCAGCGCCGCTTTTTCAAGGGCGTGCATTTCTGCAGCCGAAAGCTGACCGCTGTGGTAGCGTTCAATATCGCTGGCTGTATAGTGCTTTGGCTGACTCATTTTTCCATTGTTTTTAAGGCCTGGCTTTCCATGCAAATTTTCAGGTTGCGCCGGCCGTTCTGTATAAAGCTCCGTACGTTCTTCCACTCCAGTCCTGTTTGAACCGAGATTTCATTGTAGCATTTTCCCTGCAGGTAAAAAAGCTCAATCACTTTTCGCTGCTCTGTGTTTAACTGTCCCATGCAGTATTCAAGCTGTTGAAAATGCTCTTCCTTCGCCAATACATCCTGCAGATGCAGGTTTTCTTCCGATTGCATAAACTCGTCGGCCATTTTTACCGGCGTTTTGCCTTTTTCGGCCCGCAGCTTCATCAGGCAATGGTTTTTGGACACGGTATAAAGCCAGCTTTTAAAATTATCAACTTGGTGGCGCTGCAGTTTTGTAATGAGTTCTTCAAATACTGCCATTACAGCATCCTGTGCATTTTCGGGATCTTTCAGGTATTTCAGGCAAACGCCATACACCGGTTCCATGTAGCGGTTGTACAAATCGCCAAGCACAGAAAGCTCGCCGGATTGCTGATACTGCTGTACCAGCTCGGCATCGGAAACATTGCTTGTTATTTTTCGTAAGAAAGCCAAGGGAGTTAAAAGTAAAGAGAAAAAATTTTTTGCGGCGGTTATGCAATTTGTTAAAAGGGTGCATCCTACAACAAACCACTGCAGATGAAAAAGATTTCAATCTCCATTCCCAAACCTTGCCACGAAAACTGGAATGGCATGACACCGCAGGACAAAGGCCGTTTCTGTGCTTCCTGCCAAAAAACAGTTATCGACTTCAGCACCATGAGTGATCGGCAGCTTGCCGATTTTTTCAAAAAACCGGTTGGTTCTGTTTGCGGTCATTTCAGTAATACGCAGTTAAACCGGCAGATTGACAGTCCAAAGAAGCGCATGCCCTGGGTACGTTATTTCTTTACCATGGCCTTGCCGGCATTTTTGCTTTCTTTAAAAGGAAGTGCACAAGGAGAGCCGAGGTTGCGTGGAAAAATTGCGGTGAAAACCCAATACGGGAAAAAGGACACCTGTGAAAAGCCAGTGATGGTTCCTGCTGTTCCTTCCAGCCTCACGGGTAAAGTGGTCGATGAAAACGGCTTGCCATTGCACGGTGCTATCGTACAAATAGCCGGAAAGAATGTGGCTACCCTAACGGACAGCAATGGTGTTTACAATTTGCATGTCATTGAAAGCGGAGAAGTGGCGTTGCTGATTTCGTATGTGGGATATGAAACAAAAAAGATATTGGTAAAAGATGCAGCAACGAAAGATGCCGTTTTAGTGCCTTTAGTTGGTAGGTTAAGCGGGGAGGTGGTTGTGGCAATGGGAATGGTTGCGTACAAACCAGCAGAGCCAATTCCTGTGCTGAAGCCTGAAAAACGAGACACTGCATTCTCAAAATTTGTTGTCTATCCAAACCCCATTGCTGCTGGTTCAACCATCTCTATTGAAACGCGAAAAATGGAGCCCGGAAATTATGCAGTACACCTTCTCAATAGTGCTGGCGAACTACTGCAGTCGAGCAACATTGTCATTGAAAAGAAGACGACCAAACAAAGCCTTGCATTAGGACAAGTTGCGCCGGGTCCTCACTTTCTCCGCTTGACAAATAAAAAGTCCGGTAAAAGTTTTACAGAGATCATCATTGTGCAATAATCATTTAAAGCCCGGGTGAAATTGTTCCAGCGTACGCCGCAAAAACTCGCGGTCGAGATGCGTGTATATTTCTGTTGTGGTAATGCTTTCGTGTCCCAGCATTTCCTGCACGGCACGCAAATCGGCACCGCCTTCTACAAGATGCGTGGCAAACGAATGGCGGAACGTGTGCGGCGAAATTGTTTTCTTGATACCTGCTTTTTTGACCAGGTCTTTGATGATGAGAAAGATCATTACACGGCTTAGCCGTTTTCCGCGCCGGTTTAAAAAGAGGATGTCTTCTTCACCGGTTTGAATGGTTTGGTGATTGCGAATGGTGCTTGTATAAATGCCAATGTACTTGATGGCGCTGCTGCCAATGGGCACTAGGCGTTCTTTGTTTCCTTTTCCAATCACCCGCACAAAACCCACGTCCAAAAAAAGCTGCGAGAGTTTGAGGTTCACCACTTCGCTTACCCGGAGCCCGCAACTGTACATTGTTTCCAGTATGGCTTTGTTGCGGGTGCCTTCGGGTGTGCTCAAATCAATTTCTGCCAGTACGGCTTCAATCTCTTCGTAGCTCAATACATCGGGCAGGGTTCGTTTTAATTTGGGGGCTTCCAGCAACGTAGTGGGATCAACCGTGGTAATATCTTCCAGCAAACAATATTTATAAAAGGCACGCAGGGCAGAAATAAGACGGGCCTGCGAGGTTTGCGTCATGCCCAGTTCAGCTATCCATTTGATGAATTGTTGCAGGTCGGTTAACTGGATGTCGGCCGGCGCTTTTTTTAAATCGTTATTGAGCAGGAACTGCGTGAACTTTTCAACATCCGACAAATAGGCTGTCACCGAGTTATCGGAGAGTGATCGCTCCAACTGCAAATAAGCTTTAAAGCCTTTTTTGTACGGTTCCCACATGCGTCAAATGTAAGGAAAGAGGGAGGAGGGAAGAGGTGTGAAGTAGGAGGTAGGAAGTAGGAAGAATTAGGAATTGGGAATTGGGTGATGAGGAATAAGGAATGAAGAGTGAGGAATGAGGGTTGAAATAAGCAAGTGATAGTTGCGTTAAGACTAACCATAAACCATAAACTACCAACCACAAAGCAATATCTCAACAACCTTTCCGTGTTCTTCCGGCTTTTCCCCTTAGTTTTGTCAGCATCAAAATCAACAGATATGGATGTTACCCTGTATGATGTTATGCGACATGCGCACAGTATTGGCCGGTGGATCGTTTTACTGCTCCTGTTATTTGCCATTTTTAATAGTTTAATTGCAGGCAGTCGTCCGTTTATTAAATCAGATAACCGGCTGGGTTTGCTGGTAACTATTTTTGCCGACCTGATGTTGCTGGTAGGACTTTACCTGTACTTTGTTGGTCCGAGAGGCTACGCAGAATTCGACCGTCTTGGTGGCGATTTTGGTGCGGTAATGAGAGATCCTGTTGCACGTTTTTATGCCGTTGAGCACATTGCTGGTATGCTCATAGCGATTGTGCTTCTGCACATCGGAAAAGCACAGGCGAGAAAGCCCATGAGCGACCGTTCAAAGCACAGAAGAACAATGATCTTTTATTTTCTTGGTCTGCTGATTATTCTTGTTTCTATCCCGTGGCCGTTCCGGCAGGTTGCCGGTGGCTGGTACTAATATTATAAAACCCTGCACAATGCAGGGTTTTTCTTTTATTGTTAGCGACTCCCTAATTCAATGACTTCGCAATCTTTAATGTTGGCGCCGTCGATGGAAAAGCGCAACAGCGTTCGCACTTTGTGCCATCCCTGCTTACCAGCAGCACCGGGGTTCATGTGCAAACAATTAATGGTAGAATCGTACATCACCTTCAGTATGTGCGAATGCCCGCTTATGAAAAGCTTTGCACCGTTTTTCATTAAATCCTGTTTAATGCCCGGCGCATAGCGGGCAGGGTATCCACCAATGTGCGTCATGTAAACCTTTACATCTTCACATTGCCAAACCAGCTTTTCGGGGTAAACACTGCGCACATCAGCGCCGTCAATGTTTCCATACACACCTTTTAGAGGTTTGAAAGCCTTTAGCCGGTCGGCAATTTCGACGGTGCCAAAGTCGCCGCCATGCCATATTTCATCGCAGTTTTCAAAATGCCGAAACACGGCGTCGCCCAGGAAATTATGCGTGTCTGAAATCAATCCAATGCGTGTCATAAGAATTGCTAAAGCTATCTCAACGATGGTTCATTTATTGCAATCATCAGTATTTTTAGCACTTCCTATTTTATTTGAGGAAACAATTTATGCTACAACCTGCGGAAGCACCCGACCAGACGATTTTTCAAACCATGGCTGACGATGCACCGGTGATGATCTGGATTACCGATCCGACAGGTTATTGCACCTACCTCAATAAACAATGGCTGGAGTTTACCGGGCAAACGCTGGAAGACGGCCAGGGTCTTGGCTGGACGAATGCTGTCCACCCCGACGACAAAGAAGAAGCCGGCCGGGTTTTCCTGGAATGCAGCGCAGAAAGAAAACCGTTCAATTTTGATTACCGCATCCGTCACAAAAGCGGCAGCTATCACTGGGCTATTGATTCGGGCAAACCACGTTTTGACAACGAAGGAAATTTTTTGGGTTTCATCGGCACCGTAACTGACATTTCCGAACGTAAAAAAGCAGAAGCGGACTTGCAGATCAACGAAGCCCGTTTGCGCATTGCCATCGACTCAGCCGAACTGGGCACCTGGGTAGTAGTCCCAGGTGCCCAGTTCGGCTGAGTCGATGGCAATGCGCAAACGGGCTTCGTTGATCTGCAAGTCCGCTTCTGCTTTTTTACGTTCGGAAATGTCAGTTACGGTGCC
>DATKHJ010000113.1:0-11525 GCA_035510335.1 Flavisolibacter sp.
TATCAATACACCCATCGTTATTCCGCAGGCAGAGATCAATGCTATTCAACCGCAGGCCGTAGCTATGGACCAGAGCATTAATGCCGAAGACCGTACAGAAGTGCGTTTGCTTCGCCAACAGGAAGACCTGCTGAACTTTCAAAAAGAATCGATCAAAGCAGAATATTATCCAAGCCTTTCTTTAGCGAGCAACTACTCGTACCAGGGCATTGGTAACTCAGTTCCGCTTTTCAAAGGCAAAAGCAGTGGCGTAAACTGGTTTGATGCGGCGTCAGTGAGTTTGAACTTGCGTATTCCCATCTTTAACGGTGGTGCTACCAAGTCTCGCATTAAGCAAACAGAGATCAGCATTAAAAAGCTGAACGAAGACATTGCCAATACAACCCTGGGTTTGAACCTTGCGTACGAGAACGCCAAAACGCAAATCAACAACAGCATTATTACGCTGAATGCACAAAGCAAAAACGTGCAGCTGGCGCAGGAAGTGTTTGCCAATACGCAAAACAATTACAACAACGGGCTGGCTACGTTAACCGACCTGCTGAACGCAGAAACATCGTTAACAGAAGCCAACAATAATTATTCATCTGCCTTGCTCAATTACCGTGTCGCGGAGATACAGTTAATCAAGAGCCAGGGTGGTCTTAAATCGTTAATCAACTAAAGCATCAATAGACAATGAGAAAGAAGAAAATTATCAGAGCCGTTATCACCATCGCCGTTTTAGCAGGTGTGTTAGTGCTGATTGGTTCTGTACTGGCGAATAACAAAAAGAAAAATGCAGAAAAAACAGCTGTGGTAGCGGAGATCGCTTCCAGCGATGTGGCGGTTAGAGTAAGCCCTGTGCAAAAACAATCCATTGCGCTTGACTTTAGCGCCAACGGAAACTTTGCACCGGCGCAGCAAATGAATTTTGCGGCGGAGAACTCCGGTCGTGTTACAAGGGTTTTGGTTGATGAAGGAAGTTATGTGCGCCGCGGTCAAACGCTGGCCATCATTAAAACCGATGTGTTGAACATTGACCTGGAAACAGCGCAGGCTGCCTACCAGAATGCTTTGCGTGACAAGCAACGTTACGAGAACGCTTTCCAAACCGGTGGTGTTACCCAACAGCAACTCGACCAGGCAAAACTGGCACTTGAAAATGCAGAAGCAAGAGTTGCACAGGCAAGAGTTCGCATCAACGATGCCAACATCAAATCATCTATCAACGGTATTGTAAACAAACGTTACATCGAGCCCGGTGCAGTGGTAAATCCCGGTACGCAGTTGTTTGAGCTGGTAGATGTGTCACGTTTGAAATTAGCCATCACCGTGAACGAAACACAGGTGGCAAGTTTGAAAGTTGGAGATAAAGTAGATGTGAAAGCAAGCGTATTCCCCGACCTGAATTTTGGCGGTACGGTAACGTTCATTGCGCCAAAGGCCGATGCTTCGCTCAACTTCCCTGTTGAAATTGAAATCGCCAGCAATCCTGGTAACAAGCTGAAAGCCGGTATGTACGGAACTGCCATCTTCTCGTTTGGCAACACGGCGCCGGTGGTTACCATTCCCCGTTCTGCCTTTGTGGGTAGCGTAAGCACCAACCAGGTGTTTGTGGTGGAGAATGGCAATACGGCAAGATTGCGCAACGTGATTTCCGGTCGTGTGCTGGGTGATAAAGTAGAAGTGCTGCAAGGCCTGAACGAAGGCGAATCGATCATCACCAGTGGTCAGATCAACCTTGCCGACGGCAGCAAGATTTCGCCGATCAAATAATGCGTGTAGGGACACGCCACGGCGTGTCCTGTTAAATAAACTAGACGAACAATGAAAATAGCAGAAGTATCCATTAAACGTCCAACCCTTGTCATCGTATTGTTTACGGTGCTCATCCTGGGTGGATTGTTAGCCTATAAATCGTTGAACTACGAGTTGCTGCCCAAGTTCAGTCCCTCGGTAGTTTCGGTTACTACCATTTATCCCGGTGCTTCCCCGAGTGAAGTGGAGAACACGGTTTCCAAAAAAATTGAAGACGCGGTTTCTTCCATGGAAAACATCAAAAAGCTGGACACCCGTTCGTACGAAAGTGTGTCGTCGGTGATCATCACCCTGAACAGCGGTACCGATGTTGACTATGCGTTGAACGATGCGCAGCGGAGAATTAATGCCATCCTGAAAGACCTTCCGGAAGACACTGATCCGCCTTCGTTAAACAAATTCTCGCTGGATGATCTTCCGATCATGACCATGTCGGCCTCCGGTAAAATGGATGAAGCAGCCTTTTACGACCTGATGGACAAGCGCATTGCGCCGGTACTGTCGCGGGTAGAAGGTGTGGCACAGATCAACCTCATTGGCGGACAGGAAAGAGAGATCCAGGTGAGCATTGACGCCGACCGGCTGGAAGGTTACGGACTGTCTCTTTTGCAAGTGCAGAACGCCATCCTTTCTTCCAACCTCGATTTTCCCACCGGTAGTGTACAAACAAGAGAGCAGGATGTGTTGATCCGTCTTTCGGGTAAATACAAAACAGTTGATGAACTGCGGGCTCTTGTTATCTCCAACAAGAACGGTGCACAGGTGCGCCTGATGGATGTTGCCGATGTGCAGGATACACAAAAAGACGTAGAGAAGATAGCCCGTGTAAACCAGCAGAGCGCCATTGCGGTGCAGGTGATCAAACAATCGGATGCCAACGCTGTGGGTGTGAGTGAGCAGATTCGTGCAACGATTGAAAAACTGGAAAAAGATTATGCAAGCGCAGGCCTGAACATTGAAGTAGCAAACGACAGTTCTATTTACACGTTGGCTTCTGCCGATGCGGTAATCTTTGACCTCATTCTTGCCATTATACTGGTGGCCGTGGTAATGTTGTTTTTCCTGCACAGCATCCGTAACGCCTTAATTGTAATGGTGGCCATCCCGGCTTCACTCATTGCAACCTTTATTGGAATGTCCTTGTTGGGTTATTCGCTTAACCTGATGTCGCTGTTAGGTCTGTCGCTTGTGGTCGGTATCCTGGTGGATGATGCCATTGTGGTATTGGAAAACATTTACCGCCACATGGAGATGGGTAAGAACCGTGTAAGAGCGGCGTACGATGCCACGAAAGAAATCGGTTTTACCGTAACCTCAATCACCCTGGTAATTGTGGTGGTGTTTGTGCCAATTGCATTAAGTACCGGTCTTGCGGCTGATATCATCAAGCAGTTCTGCGTAACGGTTTCTATCGCTACGTTGTTATCGTTGCTTTCTTCCTTCACCATTGTTCCGTGGTTGTCATCACGCTTTGGTAAGCTGGAGAAGATTTCCAATAAAACGTTCTTCGGCCGCATCATCATCGGCTTTGAAAAGATGCTGAACAATTTCACAAACTGGGTAACCAGTATTCTGAAATGGTCGTTGGCGCATAAGAAAACAACACTGGCTGTTGTCTTTGGTTTATTGATTGCTTCCTTCGCCCTGTTGGGTGGCGGTTACATTGGTGCGGAGTTTTTTGCAAAGAGTGACCGTGGTGAGTTTTTAGTGCAGATTGAAATGCCAAAAGATGCATCCATCGAGCAAACCAATGCGATGACGCAAAGAGCGGAAGAATACCTGCGCAAGAAAAAAGAAGTAACAAAAACCATTGCAACAGTTGGTCAGTCGAGCGAAGGCATGGGTGCATCGCAATCCACTGCTTACAAATCGGAGATCAACGTGCAGTTGGTAGAGAAGAAAGAGCGGGAAGATGCATCGAACATCTATGCAGCAAAAATTAAAAAAGAACTGGAACCTATATTGGTTGGTGCGAAAGTAAAAACCGTTCCGGTTAGTATCCTTGGTTCTGCCGAACAGGCGCCATTGGCCCTGATTGTTACCGGTCCGGAACTGGACAGCGTAATGACGTTTGCAAAAGCGGCGATGAATGAACTGCAGGGTGTTCAGGGTGCAACCGAGATGAGGTTGTCGGTTGAATCGGGTAACCCCGAAATCAATGTCCAGGTGGACCGTGATAAAATGGCCGCACTGGGACTGAACCTTTCAACGGTTGGTTCTACCATGCAAACAGCTTTCAGTGGTAACACCAATGGTAAGTTTCGCCAGGGCGAATATGAATACGACATCAACATCCGCTACGGCAGTTTCAACCGCCAGAGCATTGATGATGTAAGCAATCTTTTATTCATCAACGATCGCGGTGAGCAGATTCGTTTAGCACAATTCGCTACCATTAAAGAAAGCTCTGGCCCAAGCCAATTGGAGCGGAGAGATAAGAGCACTTCTGTAACCGTGCAGGCCCAAACTGTTGGTCGCCCAACCGGTACGGTAGCCGCTGAATGGCAGGCCAAGTTTGACCAGTTGCCTCGTCCAACCGGTGTTGCGTATGTGTGGAGTGGTGATATGGAAAACCAAAGCGAAGGTTTCGGTTCATTGGGAATTGCCCTGTTGGCTGCCATCGTGTTGGTGTACCTGATTATGGTGGCACTGTACAACAGCTTTGTGTATCCGTTTGTGGTGTTGTTCTCTATCCCGCTTTCCATTATTGGTGCGTTGCTGGCACTTGCGTTGACCAACAACTCACTCAACCTGTTTACAATCCTTGGTTTGATCATGCTGATTGGCCTGGTAGCCAAGAACGCCATTATGCTTGTTGACTTTACCAACCAGCGGAAGGCCGAAGGCGCCAGCACTTACCAGGCATTGATTGATGCCAACCATGCCCGTTTGCGTCCGATCCTTATGACAACCATTGCGATGGTGATTGGTATGTTGCCGATTGCGATTGCCTCCGGTGCCGGCGCCGAGTGGAAGAATGGCCTTGCCTGGGTAATTATCGGTGGTTTGATCAGTTCCCTGTTCTTAACGCTGGTGGTGGTTCCGGTAATGTATTCCATCTTCGACAAGATCATCAACAAGGTGAGAAGAGGCAAGAAAGAAGAGCCGATTGAAGAACTGATGACAGCCAATTTTAAGATGATCAACCATCATGAAAACGACTTCAATCCGTCCCATGTGTAAAACGTACAACTCCCAATAGGCGTTTCATTAGTAAGGCTTTGGTTATAGGTTAGATTTGGAAAGGAGGGCTGCGGCCCTCCTTATTTTTTTAGCGATTAGGTGAGAAGGAAGCCTTGCTTAAATTTAAAGTAAAGGGGCGCTGTGCGGCTTCTTTGTTTGTAGATTTGGCTCTATGCTATTACAGATCAATCCTGGCATATATGCTTTCGCAGGAGTTGCAGCAGGCTTTATATTGCGATTTGTGATTAAGAAAATTTATCTGCACTTTAAAAATAAAGGCGAAGCGGACACTGTATAATCATTACTTGTCCCAACCAACCGATACAAATTATCAAAACTAATTGCGAGGACCAGTTAATAATTGCTGGAAGGACAACCAACTTTTTTATCCCGTCTTCCACCCGGAATGCCGGAAGTTTTTTTATAGCTATCAAACCAAAAACGGAACGTGTAGGTAAATGCAATGTAGTAGTAACCATCTTTGATTTTTGGATTGCCGCGAATATCACCGGCAACAGGATAAGGGCTTGGCTTTATTTCGCCGCCACGATAAGCCAGTTCTACAGCCTTTGGACCTCGTGCCGCCAGCAGCGAGGCTTCATCCACGTAACGGTCACTCACATCATCCAGGTAATCCGTAAACAACTTTCGGTAACCCAACTCCAAGCCAATGCGGTGGTCTTCTCCCAACAAATAATCAACCCCGATGCCCAACGGAATATTGAACTGCGTTCGTTTGTATTCTTTCACGCCATCGGCAAAGCCTTGTCCTTCGGTACTCAGCGGACGCAAAAAATGTTTGGCGCCGGTGGTGTCTTTTGTGTAGGGGTTAAAATGATAAAGACCCACGCCGGCAAAAACATAAGGCGTCCACCAATGGTAGTTCAGGTTTAAAATATTGTATTGGGCACCCAACTCCCAGTCAATGATTTTCGATTCAAAATTGAGGTTGCGTAGCTGCATCGAAGCCGTACCTTTTTTATCATCACCTTTTACGGCCCCATAGGTAAAATAGCTGCGGGCCATAATGTGTTCGGTTAGGTCGTAGCGGGCACCGGCAGAAAACATGAGTTTGGATTGCGAAAGCGTAATGGGTGTTGCTTTCAGGTCACCCTGATAGCCCATCAGGCCGGCACGGGCCGAAAAATGGAAGTCTTGTGAAATGGCTGCCAATGGCAACAAAAGAGTAAGCAGAAAGAGGTTTTTCATTTGTCTGGGTTTGGTTTGCTCTGTCTTAAACGCCAAAAGCCAGCTTTTAGTACAGTGCCGAAAGGGCGGCAAGATAGAAAGAAAACTTACGGGTTACAATTGCTGTATAGTTTCCTGCGTTTTGACTTTTCCTAGCGGCAAAATTGCAGCAGCGTAACTACGGGAATTAGGTTCAGCTTTGTTACCTCAGATGCCTCGTGATTTCTTTCTCTTTCTATGCCAACCTATGCCATGTTCGTATAGCACGAAAAGCGCACTGGCCATTAAAAAGGGTGATGAGCAATTCAAGTGCAATAGTTCTGTATGAAGACATTCCATTTCTTCAAGAAATGGAATGTCTTGAGAGGCAACTCCAATGAAAAAATCATAATCGTATCAAAGGATTGATAAGCCTTAGTCGAATTTTTTCACCGCACACCCAACCTTTCACAAATAATCGCCGTACATCATTACCATCTCATTTTCCAATTAATCAGTCAGCCCTTGTTTTTACAGGGGCTTCTTTATCCCCCATTTTTCTCCGCTTGCTTCAGGCGCACATAATCGGTTGGTGACATGCCAAATTGTTTTTGAAAACTGCGGCTGAAATTAGTGTGGGAATGATAGCCAACTTTGTCGGTAATCTCGTAAATCTTGTGCGATCCTTCGGCCAGCAACTCCGCGGCTTTTTTGAGCCGCGCAATATGAATGAGTTCGTTCGGTGTAAGGTTGGAAATGGCACTGATCTTCCTATAGAGTGTTGGCCGACTCATGGCCATTAGCTTAGCTAATTTTTCTACATCAAGCTCCGTATCGGCCAGGTTTTTTTCAATGGCCTGGTGCAGTTCTTCCAAGAAATGCTCGTCGGCTTTTGTATAGGCCATGCTCTTGATATGTGCCAGTGGCGTAGCGGCAAAATGCTCTTTTATTTTGTTGCGGTTTACCAGCAGGTTGGCAATTTGCGCCTGTAGGTGAGCAGGCGAAAAAGGCTTTTCAATGTAGGCGTCGGCGCCAATTTCAAGCCCCTCGATTTTTGATTGCAACGTGTTCTTCGCCGTAAGCAGGATGATGGGAATATGCGAAAGTTCGACGTTTGATTTTACGGCGCGGCAAAGTTCAAAACCGTCCATTTCCGGCATCATCACATCGCACACAACCAGGTGAATACTTTCCTGCTTCAACAGGTCCAATGCAAGCAACCCATTTGCCGCCTTGAATAGGGAATATTTCTCACTGAGTTCTTCTTCTAAAAATTCCAGTATTTCTTCGTTATCATCAACTAACAGAATGGCAGGGTTCATAGGCAAGTTTACGCATTCAATTCGGAGATTGATGTTTGAGTGGAAATTGTTTTGTCGGCACTAAGCTGCTTTTCCTGGTAAACCGGTAGCGTCAGCACAAACACATTGCAGCCTTCTTCTGTTTTTAACTGCAGGGTGCCGCCGTGCAGTTGCGCCAGTGATCGGGCCAAGGCAAGACCAATGCCGGTGCCTTTTTGTTTTTCATTTTTTTTCAGGCGCACAAAAGGCTCAAATATTTTTTCCTGCATTCCTTCGGGCACGGTATCTCCATCATTTTTTATTTCGATGGTGAAGGTTTTTTCAACTGCCTGGAAGAGCAGCCGAACCATGACTTTTTTCTCGCCATACTTGATCGCATTGCTAAACAGGTTGCTCAAAATTTTTGTCAGCGCCTCACCATCAGCATAGGCAATCAGCGGTTCTTTGGCAAGGTGAAGATTGTACGTCATTCGTTTCTTTTCTGCCAGCGGCTTAAAGCTGAAATAAGTATCCTGCAGGAGTTGTGAAATGTTTTCTTCCGTAAACGAAAGCGTAAAGCCACCGGCTTCGGTTTGGCGGTAATCAAGCAATTGGTTGGTCAGCTCAATTAACCGGTTGGTGTTTCGTTCCATAATGGCAAGGCTGTTTTTCACACCAGGAATTTCTGCCGCCAGGTTAATCACCCGTTCCAACGGACCTTTTATCAATGTCAGCGGTGTTCGTATTTCATGCGCAATGTTGGTGAAGAATTTCATCTTGGCTTCGTACAACTCTTTTTCTTTTTCAAAATGCAGCAACTCCAGTCTTTCCTGGCTTTTCCTTTTCATGCGCAGGTGATAAGAGCGAAAAGCAAAAATAGCAAGGCCCAACACTAGCAAACTGTAAATGGTATAGGCCGCCGATGATTGCCACCAGGGCGGAAGAATAACAATGGTGAAGGTGGTTTCGTTTTCGTTCCACACACCACTGCCATTGGCCGCTTTTAGTTTAAACGTGTATTTGCCGGGGGCAAGATTGGTGAAATAAACCTTGCGGTTTTTTTCCAGTGTGTTCCATTTAGTATCGATGCCTTCCATTTTGTAGGCATAGGTATTCATTTGCGGCGCCGTATAACTTAACGCGGCAAAGTCAATGCTGAACGACGATTGATCGTGTGCCAGTTCAACTGCTTTTGTAAATAAAATGGATTGCTTCAGCAGGCTTTGTTCACCAATGGTTACTTCGTTGTTGTGCACCTGGAAACCGGTGATGTAAACCGGCGGAACAAAATCATTCCTGCGAAAGCTGCCGGGATCGAAACTGATCATGCCTTTTACACTGCCGAAGTAAAGCCGGCCGGTTTCGTCTTTCAACCCCGAGCTGTAATTAAACTGGTCGTTCAGCAATCCATTGGCGCTGGTAAACGTCGTAATGGCTTCTGTTTGCGGGTGGAAACGCACCAGCCCTTTCGATGTGGTAATCCACAATTGCTTCGTTTCATCTTCCAAAACTTTAAAAACAAAATTGCTGGGCAATCCGTTTTTGGTGTTGTAGCGTTTGACGGTTTTACGTGCTGCATCCAACTTGCAAACGCCGCCGCCTTCCGTAGCAATCCACAAGTTGCCATCGCCGTCTTCAAACACGGAGTTTACCATGTTGTTACTGATGCTTTGTTTGTTTTTTGCGTTGTATTGAAAACTGCCGCTACGGCCTGTTGCCGGGTTGTAAAACTTAATGCCTTCGGAAATGGTAGCACTCCACCAAACGCCTTTGCTGTCTTCAATGATGTGATAGGTATAGCCGCTCAGTTGCGGTACCGGCGAAAAGCTGTCGGTTGTTTTGTGATAAGCAAAAACGCCGGACGTTGTTGCCAGCAAAATTTGCCCTTTGCTTGTTCGATAAACAGAGAAGATAAAATTGCTTTTCAGGTCGCCGGCACCTGGTCCTGCTTCGTAATGTTTGATGACCTTTCCCGATGGTATGTGCAGTATGTCAAGACCATGTTCAAAGGTGCCCACCCAAAGATTCTCATCGTCGGCCAGCAGGCCGTGAATGTTGTAATAAGCCAAACTGTTTTTGCTGCCGGTGGGCATGAAGTGGGTGATCTTTCCACTGGCATCTATCTTGTTTAACCCGGCATCTTCGGTGCCAATCCACAGGTTGCCGAACTTGTCTTTAACTATTTCCCGCACGGCGTTTCCGCTGATGGAGGTTTGGCTGTAATCGGGAAAATATTTTTGAAAGATGGCGTGCTGCTCCACGTAATAATTCACACCGCCGAAGAATGTTCCGGCCCAGAGACCGCCTTCTTTGTCTTTGCACAACGTGTACACCGCATTGTCGGAAAGTGAGTAAGGGTCGTGGTAATTTTTTTTAAGATTAGTGATGTTGCCACTGGCGGCATTGTAAATAAACAAACCCGATTCGGTAGCCAGCCAGTATTCGTCGTTTTTGTTTTGCAGAATGTCACGAACATAAATGCCGGTCTTGTCTTCGTTTTGCGAAATCACCGGTTGTATATTTTTGGTGGAAAGCTCCATGGATAGCAACCCGTAAGCGGCGGTCCCAATTAAGAGCCGCCCATTTTCGGCAGGATAAATTTTTTCAACCCACGGGGTATTCACCGGTTGTTGATAAACCGGGATGGCGTTGGAGAAGTTGCCCGACGCACCATATCGTTTTAGATTTCCATCAGCTAGTGCAATCCAGAATGCACCGTCGCTGGTGGTACACATGGACGTAGCCCAGCCATTGATTGCCTTGTCATACTGTTTGGATCTTTTTGTTTTCTTGTCTATGCAAACCAGGTCGCCTTCGGCGATGAACCAAAGATTGCCTTGCGCATCGGTGGTTATTTCTTTAATGCTTTTTGTGCCGGAAGAAGGAATGTGCTGAAAGCTTTCAGTGAGTGGCTGGTATTGGTAAAGACCGCGTTGGGTTCCGGCAAATAGTCTTCCTTCTCTATCAAGATGTAAGTAGCGAATGTAATCGTTGCCAATGGTGGTACTGTCGTCTTCATCGTGCCGGAACACTTTAAAGGAAGTACCGTCAAAACGGTTGAGGCCGTCTTTTGTTCCCAGCCAAAGAAAGCCTTGACTGTCCTGCACACTACACATAACCGTGTTGTGGGAAAGGCCATTTTCTACCTGGTAATGGCGGAAGTAATAACCCTGCTGTCCCTCTGCGTTTGCAAGGAAAAGCAGGCACAGAAAAAAAGCAATCGTTTTCTTTTTCAAGTTTAGATGGTTTGCTGATGCAGAAACAAGTTACCGAAATCCTGCTTCACATAATGTTGCAACAGATGGATGAGCTAAAAACATAAAATGAGACGATTTGATACAATTTTGAGACGCAGAAAAACACAAGACTCCTTTTTTCCTTTGAATTTTATAGCACGTTTTGGAGATGGCCTGTGCTGTTGTACAAAAGCGTTAAACGATTGCGCTGCTTAAAAAAGGAAATCATTTGCCGGCTGCTGCCGCAAGTGTTGTTGCGTGGGTTGTGCATGCCCTTCGTTTTGCTTTCTTCTTAAAGACCATCATTCATTTTCGTTTCCCTGTTGGCGCCTGCTGGCTTCAACAGAAAGTAGAAAGGCCATTTGGCCCCAGTTAATGTACGGCGTGTAAACTCTATCAATTTTTATAATGACTGCTATGCATGCTTCTTTACCAAAAAACCGAGACCAGCACAAAGCCTTACCGGTGAAAATCCAACGGTTCTTCATTTGCTGTTTGGCGCTTCTATTCGCTGTTACAGCTTTTGCGCAACGCACCATTACCGGTCGCGTTACTTCCGGTAACGACAACCAGCCGCTGCCAGGTGTTTCCGTTACCATCAAAGGCACCAATGTAGGAACAACAACCGACGCCAATGGCGCTTTCACGATTTCTGCACCAACCGGTGCAACATTGATGTTTAGCTCCGTGAGCTACACGCCGCAGGAAGTGGTGGTAGGCGAAAGCAGCACCATTAATGTAACCATGGGTGGCGCTACATCTAACCTTAACGAAGTGGTAGTGATTGGTTATCAAAGCGTACGCAAACGCGACCTGACAGGTTCGGTTGGGGTGATTAATCCCAACACGGCCAACCCTG
>DATKHJ010000114.1:0-5218 GCA_035510335.1 Flavisolibacter sp.
GGTGTGGACGATGAACATTCTCATTCAGCAAGGCAAAATTTTATACTGGGGAACCAGTGAATGGAGCGCTGCCGAAATTATGGAAGCGCACCGCGTAGCCGCCCAACTGGGTTTGATTGGACCATCGGTTGAACAGCCGCAATACAACTTGTTGGAAAGAGAAAAAATGGAAAAAGAATTCTTCAATATTTTCCGAACCGTAGGCATGGGCACCACCATTTGGAGCCCGTTGGCAAGCGGTCTTCTTACCGGTAAATACAACAATGGCATTCCGGAAGGCAGCCGCTTTTCACTGGAAGGTTTCGACTGGCTGGTGCAACGCTGGATGGTAGAAGAAAAGCTGGAAAGAGTGCGGCAACTCACCGCCTTTGCAGCAGAACTGGGTGTTTCGGTGGCTACCTTATCCATTGCATGGACGCTGAAAAACCCCAACGTAACCACCACCATTTTAGGTGCTACCAAAAAGGAGCAGCTCACCGAAAACCTGAAGGCATTGGACGTGGTTGAAAAGCTAACGCCGGATGTGTTGCAGCGGATAGATGATATCCTGGGTACAAAAACTGTTTTACCGGAATATTAAACCCCTGTCCGCCTGAAGGGAAGACGTAGATTGGAAAGACTTCTCTTTCTTCAACTGATTCAAAGAAAGAATTTGAAATAGCATGCTATCTCTATTAAACTGAAATAAAGCAATGACTGAAAAAGAAACGGAACACAATGACCTAAGTCACCCCTTCAGGGGGACAGGAGGAACTGCCTTCATCACTGGTGGTAGCCGCGGTATTGGCAAAGCCATTGCCCTTCGTCTCGCAAAAGAAGGTTACAACATTGCCATAGCCGCCAAAACCACGGAGCCGCATCCAAAACTGGAAGGAACGATTTACACTGCGGCAAAAGAAATTGAAGCCCTTGGTGTAAGCTGTCTGCCCCTGCAATGCGACATCCGTTCGGAAGAACAGATACAGGCCGCCATTGATGAAACGGTAAAAGCCTTTGGCGGCATTGATGTACTGGTGAACAATGCCAGCGCCATCAGTCTCACACCAACCGAACACACCGAACCCAAACGTTTCGACCTGATGATGGACATTGAAATCAGGGGAACGTTTTTCATGTGCAAAGCCTGCATTCCGCACCTGCGCAAATCGTCCAATGCGCATATTCTCAACTTATCGCCGCCGCTGAACATGAACCCCAAATGGTTTGCGCAGCATCTTGCCTACACCATTGCCAAATACGGCATGAGCATGATTGTAACCGGCCTTGCGGAAGAACTGCGGAAAGACAAGATTGCCGCCAATGCGCTTTGGCCCAGGACAACCATTGCAACTGCTGCCGTGCAAAACTTACTGGGTGGCGATGCGCTGATGAAGATGAGCCGCACACCGGAGATTGTGGCCGATGCGGCGTATGCGATTGTATCGAAACCGTCGGCGGAATGCACCGGCAACTTTTTTATTGATGAAGAAGTTTTGTTGAAAGAAGGCGTAACAGATTTTCGTAAATATGCAGTGGACCCTTCGCAGGAGTTGATGAGAGATATCTTTCTGGACTAGGAAGAAAAGAGAAAGGAGAAAAAGAGCTGGGTTGAGCCTTCTCTTTTTCTCCTTTTTATTGCTGAAAGTTGTCATAAAAGACAACTACAATTCAACCTCTCTTAGCTTTCTTTCAGCTTCACCACATCGCCGTTATCTTCTCCTTCTGCTCCCTGGAACTTCTCCGGACGCATTTGCGGGAAGAACAACACATCCTGGATAGACGGCTGGTTGGTTAACAACATGCACAACCGGTCAATACCAATGCCGATGCCGGATGTTGGCGGCATACCGTATTCCAGTGCACGCAGAAAATCATGGTCGATGTACATGGCTTCCACGTCGCCGCGTTCCATCAGTTTTACCTGCTCTTCAAAACGCTCCCGCTGGTCAATGGGGTCATTCAATTCGCTGTAAGCGTTGGCCACTTCTTTCCCGTTAATCATTAACTCAAAACGCTCCACCAGGCCTGCTTTATCGCGGTGCTTTTTCGTCAGCGGGCTCATTTCAACCGGGTAGTCAATAATAAAAGTTGGCTGGATGTAATGATGCTCACACTTCTCGCCAAAAATTTCATCAATCAGTTTGCCCTGTCCCATGGTTGGGTCAACGTCAATGCGTAATTCTTTACAAATATTACGCAGCTCTTCTTCATTCATGGTGCTTACATCAAAGCCCGTGTGTTCTTTGATGGCATCGTAAATAGAAATGCGTTTGAACGGTGCTTTGAACGAAATGGTTTTCTCACCAACCGGCACATCGGTTGTTCCCGTAACATCAACCGCGGCTTTTTCCAGCAGCTTTTCGGTTACGTTCATCATCCACAGGTAATCTTTGTAGGCCGTGTAAAACTCAAGAATGGTAAACTCGGGGTTGTGCGTACGGTCCATGCCTTCGTTGCGGAAGTTGCGGCTGAATTCATACACCCAATCGAAGCCGCCAACAATCAGACGTTTCAGGTAAAGTTCGTTGGCAATGCGCAGGTAAAACGGAACGTCCAGCGCATTGTGATGCGTAATGAACGGCCGTGCAGCAGCACCACCCGGAATACTTTGCAGCACCGGCGTATCAACTTCCAGCGCACCGCTTTCATTTAAAAACTCGCGGATGGAGTTAATAAGTTTTGTGCGTTTGACAAAGGTTTCTTTTACAGCCGGATTGATGACCAAGTCAGCATAACGCTGGCGGTATTTAAATTCAGGATCCGTAACGGCATCGTATGCATGACCGTCAGCTTCTTTTACAATCGGTAGCGGACGAAGCGATTTGGCCAGGAAGGTGAGCTCTTTTACATGCACCGAAATTTCACCCATCTTGGTGCGAAACACAAAACCTTTCACACCAATAAAATCACCCAAGTCAGTCAGCTTTTTCCACACTTGGTCATACATCGTGGTGTCGCCGTTTTTTGCCAGGTCATCTTTGCGCACATAAATCTGGATGCGGCCCTGCGAGTCCTGCAATTCGGCGAAAGAAGCCTTGCCCATATCACGAATGCTCATGATGCGGCCGGCGAGGCAAACCTCGTTGAAGGCCTCGGCGTTATCGTCCTGAAAACTGTTTTTTATAGCAAGGGAATGGTGTGTTACCGGGTACAAAGGAGCCGGGTAGGGGTCGATGCCAAGTGCCTGCAGCTGCGCTAACTTTTCCCGGCGAATGATTTCCTGTTCGGATAATTGTTGTGTTTGCATACGTTTTTTTCTGGAAGCGCAAAAGTACGTGAAGGCCGGAAAGCCGCAAGGGATTTGATGGGAGAAGAGTTTGCTCCGCAAAAGAAAAATGGCAGGAGGTCCTACCATTTTGAACACGGTGATTTGGTTAGCAACGGCCTTGGGCCGGTTAAGAACTGGTGTATGGAGAAAACGTTAGTTCTTTTTGTTTAGCCTGGGTTATGGTGACAGGAAGCCATAACCCAGGCTTATCTTTCTTTCAACTGTGTCGCAGAAGAGTAAATGTTTCGGTTGTTCGACTCACCGAAGGGATAAGCCAAGATTCCTTTCGCATTTTTATCAAGCCCACGGATGGCGCCCAGTACAATTCGTACACGGCACCACCTCTGGAGACCGTTCCTATCACCAGAACATTACTGTATGTTTTCCCTTCTACCAGCAGAGAGGCCAATAAATTGATATTTGGACAAAAGCAGGCCAGTGGGTAGAAAAACAGTAGTTCCATGTCATTTTCTCTAAGTGCTGTCGTGTTGGAGCTAAAGTCAGCTTTTGCTGTACCGCTTAACCAAATAGAATCCGTACCTGCACTTTTTCTTGTCAGAATGAGTCGAAAAACTTCCCGCCTTGAAGTAACCAGGCTTGTAGACGACCACCCTTGATAACTGAACGATTCAACAGTTAAAGATGATTCTGTAACCACTACAGAGTCTGTTCTTCCTGAGGCAGAGTCTTTGTAAATAAAAAACTGGTTGGGCCGCAGTTGGATATACTTTAACCCGTCTCTATTGAGCTTAAGTGTTTTTTCATCTTTTCTACAGGCTCCCAAAATGACAGGGAGAAGAAATGCAAAGCACAGTGGCCGAAAACGGGTTTAACATATGCCAGACGTTTATTGGTGAAAAAGTAGCAGCAGGTTTCATAGGTGACGAGCCTTATCACTAAAAATGGAAGCAATAGACCTTATTAGTTGTTTTAGGGTGCTTCTTCAGGAAGGGGTAGCCCGTAAACCTTCTGCTCCAAAAACAACCGCACGGCAGCCAGGCCTTCGCGGCTTCCGGCTACCTCAAATTTGTGCCAGGCCGATGCGCCAGCAATGGCGCCTATGGCAGTGCCGGCCAGCCCTCCTAAAATTGCACCAATACCTATAGCCGCTTCGCTGGAAACGATTTCAAAACCACCCCGGTCTGCTTTGCCGCCGGATGCCGCAGCACCAACCAATAACCCTGTGCCTAAACCGATGGCACCGCCAATTAAAGCGCCTTTGCCGGTTGCATTGGTGCGCTTGAACCGGAGCTTTTTGATGGTGGTATAAGAAAGGGTTTTGTCGTTTGCTGTAACCGGCGGGCCATAGTTTGTTTTTACTGCTGAAAGAATAACCGTACTGTCGGTAACCTGCTTCAGATAACCCGAAATCTTACCGCCACTTCGTTCCGTCAGCTTTACTTCGTAAGAAATCTGTTTTGGGGGAAGACTGTCCTGCGCATGCAGGGACACTGGAATAACCAGCAGGAGCAAAAAAGGCATGGGTGCTTTTTGTGTGCATCTGGCAAACAGTAGTCGTAACATAATAGCAGGTTTTGATGTTTGGTTCTTTTGGAAGAGTCCCATGTCATCTCGCCACAAAATAAGAAAATCGCAAAACGATTAAATAGTAAAAAATCGTCATTTTTTCTTGCGCTTCCGTGTTGTTTGCTGTAACTTGAAAGAGGCAACTAACAGCCATGGTAAGCACTTATGAAATAGCACCCTCCCCTGTTCTACAACCGTTTGTCCGTTGCTTTCTTTATCGCGAGTTTGATGCAACCGCATCGGAGCTTTGCCGACCCATGGTGGCAAGCCACGAGTTTGTGATTACGTTCAACTTAAACGACGAGCAAGTTCTGTATCGTCCGCCTGAGAGCGGCAGCCCGCAAACAGATGAGGGCATGAAGTCGATGATGGTGATGACGGGAACAAGCACACAGCATACGGGCTTTATGGTGGGCAAATACCGGCACCGGTTTTTCTCTATTC
>DATKHJ010000115.1:0-5217 GCA_035510335.1 Flavisolibacter sp.
ATAGTAAGCGGTGCGTAAATAATGGATGCTCCCACCACGGGCATCATGGCGGCAATCGTAGTGGCAACAAACCAAAGCCATGGTTCATCAATACCAATAATTAAATAACCAATCAGTCCGGCAATGCCTTGTACCAATGCTATTAACGGAATGCCAATGGAACTGGAAACAATCAGCGTTTGCATTTCTTTTCCCAGCAATTCAACATTGGAATCTTTCAGCGGGATGTATTCGTAAAGCGCCTTCTCCATTTTTCGTCCGTTCACCAGCATGAAGTAGAGAATAAAATACATGGAGGCAACCTGTGTAGCTGTGTTGAATGTTACTCCTAACACTTTTGGTAGCAAGGCTGCTAAATACGAACCAACGCGGTTCAGTGTATCCGGATCAATCAGGCGATAGCCAATGCGATCGCTCAATTGCTGTGCAGCAATTTTCAGGGAGTTGATCAACTCCGCCGAATGTGCCACTACATAACTTGCTTTTGAATAAAGAATGTTCACCAGCAGTCCAATGGGTACAAGGATGACAAAGAACGAAAGCAGCATGAGTGCCCATGCGGCCGCGGGTGCTTTCCATTTCTTTTTTTCTACCAGGTAAAACATGCGTTTGCGCATCAGCATGTAAAACGTAATGGCGCCAAGAAAGGAAGAAAGGAAAAACTGCAGTTCGCTAAACAGAACAATGCCCAGGAAAACAATTACTGCAATAAAAAAGATTTGCTTGAGCAGGTTGTTGTCGATGGTAGAATTGTTCATGCGGGTAAAATTAAACTGTCTTTGAACTGGGATGCATAGGATTTAGAGATAAATGGGATAAAAAATAGCTATCCCATTTATCCTAATCATCTCCATCAATCCCAGTTCAAAGACGTTAGATTTTTATCTTCTTCCATCTTCCCCGCTTAAACAAAATAAAAGCGGTTACGGTAATCAATGTTTCGGCAACCGGCACCGCTACAAAAACGCCGGTTGGTCCCCACAACAAAACCTTTGCTAACAGGTAAGCCAGCGGCACCTGGAACAGCCAGAAACAAAATACATTGATGATAGTTGGTGTTCGGGTATCGCCGGCACCGTTAAACGCATTAATCATCACCATACCCACGCCGTAAAAAATATACCCGGTGCTGACAATGCGCAAGGCTTTCACCGCAATTACTTTTACTTCTTCGCTTACGGGGAAAAGACCAATGATTGTTTCCGGCAGAAGCAGGAAAAACAGCGTAATCGTTCCCATGAAGATGGCGTTGTATTTTGCTGTTTGCAGCACGGCCGCTTCTGCCCGTTGCGGCGCCTGCGCACCCAGGCTTTGTCCTACCAACGTTGCCGCGGCATTGCTAATGCCCCAGGCCGGGAGTAAAAAAAACATCAGCACCCGAAGGGCTGTTTGGTAACCGGCCGATGCTTCGCTACCACCTGTTTCTGCTACCCATTTGGCAAGAAAAATCCAGCTGCAGGAAGCAATGATGAATTGAATAGTGGCCGGCCACGCAATGCGAAAAATAGACCTGATGATTTCCCATTCTGCTTTCACAGATGCCCTAGTTAATTGCACCATGCCTTTGCCGTTGAACAAATGATACAGCTGGTACAGCACACCAATGCTTCTGCCAATAACCGTGGCCATGGCCGCACCGGTAACACCAAAGGCGGGAATGGGCCCGGCACCATTAATCAGAAGCGGGCAAAGCACAATATTGCAACCGTTGGCAATAATTAAACTGCGCATGGCAAGCGAAGCATCGCCGGCACCCCGAAAGATGCCGTTGATCAGAAACAGTAGCATAATGATCACACTGCTGCCCATCATCAAGCGGGTATAAGGCACACCCATTTGAATGGTTTCCGCTTCAGCGCCCATAATGCGCAGAATGTCTTCGGCGAACACCAACCCGGCAAGACTAAGCAAGATGGTGATGCCAATGCCTACCCAAATGCTTTGCATGGCGGCAACGGCTGCACCTTGTTTGTCTTTTTCGCCAATGCGGCGGGCTACCATGGCTGTTGCGGCCATGCTCATGCCAACGGCAATGGAATAAATCAGGGTAAGAACAGATTCGGTGAGGCCAACAGTTGATACGGCATGTTTTCCCAGCTTGCTGACAAAGAACAGGTCAACCAGCGCAAACACGCTTTCCATTCCCATTTCAATAATCATGGGAATGGCTAAAAGAAAAATGGCTTTCCGTAAACTGCCGGTGGTGTAATCGTTTTGCTCACCGGTAAGGGCATCGCCAAAAAGACGGATGACCCGTACAAATTTATTTTGTGTCGTTTTCTGCGACATAGATCAATGGTTTTGGAATGAGAGAAAAGAATAAGACAGTGGAGGCGAATTGCCTCTTATAGAAAGTTGCCGCGATGGCTGATTAGATCCGCATGGTTCGTGAATTGAAGAGGCGCAAATGTATTATTTATTTTTTGATTGCATCGAGGTATTGTTGGATGAACGGCGCTATTTGTTTACGGCGGTACTGCATGATAAAACGCGGGTGCGGCAGCGAAATAATTTCTTTAAACCAATGGTGTTTTGCATTGAGTGCCGAGAGGAAAGTAAAATTTTTATCGCCGCCAATGCAAAGGCAGCGGCTTCTGTCAACCGGGAAGCTGAGTTGTGTTTCGATGCTTTGCACAATGAAGGGTTCTACCGCATTTAGCAGTTCTTTATCGTCGTAGTAATTGATGTTTTTGCCGCCTTTTACAAAACCAAGCGGACAAACAGAACCAATGAAATGGTCTTGATAAAACTTTTTGGGTCCGCCGTAGGCGTTGATCATTAGGTAGATAAATTCGGCCGATAGCTCCGATTGATTTTTGAATGGATGATCAATACCACATTCTTCCGTGAGCTGTTTTGGTGCTGTAAAGTTGACGCCGGTAACACCGGCACCAAAGCGTCCGGGATTTATACCCAGAAACAATTTTCGTTTGCGGGTGTCGCTAAAATATTTCTGCAGAAACCGGTGAACCACCTGCATCACTTCTTCGCTTTGCTGCGGGTACAACCACTGGATGTTGTTGGGCAGGGCCTGCTCCGGTTTCAGGGAAGCATAAAATTCAAACAGGTGGTCCGCCCAGGTTTTCATGTAACGAAGTTAATTGGCCCCCTCGATCCCCCAAGGGAGAAGTAACGGAACACAGAGGCCAGCTTAAGTGAGTTGCTGCTCTCGTTTCAATCTTTCTCTCTAAGTGGGTTTCATGCAAAGGAGGAAAGAAGCAAAGCCGCTGTAATTTTATTATCCCTCTGTACAAACTCTGTAAACTCTTTTCTCTGCGGTAAAAACAAAAGACTCAACCAAATGAATGATTGAGTCTCTAAAATATCTTACAAAAGCAAGTATCTGTGTTTAGAAAGCCCCTCCTTCGGAGGGGTTTGGGGAGGCTACTCCTTAAAACAACCCTTCCAAAGAAATGGCTTGCAGGTAAGGCTCCAGCTGTTCTGTATCGGTGAAGCTGCTCACTTTTACGGCCACGTTAAAGTGAATGTGCCAGGTTACTTCCAGGTACACATCGTGCAACTGGAAAAGCTGCAGCTTGTAAAAACCTTCGGTGCGTTCTGCCAGCAGCACGCCTTTCTCCCAAAGGGCTCTTGCTCTTTCAATATCGGAGGTTGTTGTATATAAACGGTCTGTCATTTTCGTTGGGTTTGTATGATTTTAGACGACAAAATTCGACAGCGTTTAACCACGGTCTCTAAATGTTAGCTTAATGGTTGGCAATCATCGCTCAACCAACAAATGCCATCGCTAATATTTCGCTTCCGCTGGCCTCGGCTATTTACAACGCAATCACCCGCCAAATGGTTTACTAAATTAGACCGGCTTTTGTTAAAAATCGTGGCTTCGTTTTTATAATTTGTAAGCACAAATTCTGCACATGAAAAATGGTAAACTCGGCATTGCACTGGTAGGCTTAGGAACGTACAGCGAAGGACAATTGGCACCGGCGCTACAGGAAACACAACACTGTTATCTGGCGGGGCTTGTAAGTGGCAGCCCCGACAAGCTCAGCAAATGGGGCCAGCAGTACAATATTCCCGATAATGCCTGCTACAGCTACGAAAACTTTGATGCGATAAAAGACAATGCCGACATCGACATTGTGTATGTTGTGCTGCCCAATGCCTTGCATACCGAATATGTTATTCGTGCGGCAAAGGCAGGCAAACATGTGATTTGCGAAAAGCCGTTGGCCATTACCGTAGAAGAATGCGACCAGATGATTGCTGCCTGCAAAGAAGCCGGCAAAATGCTTTCGGTTGGTTATCGCCTGCATTTTGAACCACACAACTGCGAAGCGGCACGGCTTGGCCAGCAGAAAGTATATGGCCGCATCAACTTAATTGAGGCGGACCACGGACTGAAAGAAGTGCAGGGGTGGCGCATTGACAAAGCGCTGGCGGGCGGCGGTCCGCTGATGGACGTGGGCATTTATTGCGTGCAGGCCGTTCGGTATGTAACAGGGATGGAACCCGTTGCCGTAACAGCGCAGGAAGGCTTCAAAAAAGATCACGAGAAGTTTGCCACAGTGGAAGAATCGATCACCTGGCAAATGGAGATGCCGGATGGCACCATTGCCAAATGCGCCAGTTCTTATTCGGAAAAACAAAGCCGCTTGCGGGTAGAAGCAGAAAATGGTTGGTTTGAACTGGATCCGGCCTATCCCTACAAAGGTGTAAAAGGGCAAACATCGGATGGTGAAATGAACTTCCCGGTTGTAAACCAGCAGGCGCTCCAAATGGATGACTTTGCTTTGTGCATTAAAGAAGGAAAGCCAACATCCGTTCCGGGAGAAGAAGGACGGCAGGATGTAAAGATTCTGCAAGCCATTTACAAGGCCATGGAAACAGGCGAACGGGTATTGATTGAACCATAAAGAGTGAAGAGCGATAGTGTGTAATGGGCATGCTTTTTTCTCCATTCCAATAAACGGATACGTATGAGCCAGGCATTTGTGCGGGAAAGCGACGAGCAATGGCTTCACGAAGTGCAGCCAACGATGAATGCATTGCTTGTTTACCTTACCAGGGAGAACAACGGCATTCGTGTATACGAGCAAAAAACCACGGTTGACAAAAAGACCGGCCGCGACGTTTACCACATGAGCAATGGCCTGTCTTATACAAAAGACGACGAAGGCCGCTGGGCTGTAACCTAACGCAAAGAGTTGGGAAAATACACTTTACAATTTCCTATCTTCCACGCTAAATTCATAC
>DATKHJ010000116.1:0-3008 GCA_035510335.1 Flavisolibacter sp.
GTGTTTGACCTGAAGGAAAAAGGCCGCACCGATTTGTACAAACGCAACATCGGCTTCATCTTCCAGGCTTACCACCTGATTGATGAATTAACGGTGTACGAAAACATTGAAACGCCGTTGCTTTACCAAAATGTAAAAACCGCCGAACGCAAGGCCGTTGTGGCCGACATGCTCGACCGCTTCAACATCGTTGGCAAAAAAGACCTGTTCCCCTCGCAGCTTTCGGGCGGACAGCAACAACTGGTGGGCATTGCCCGGGCACTCATTGCCAAGCCAAAGGTTTTGCTGGCAGACGAGCCCACCGGCAACCTCAATTCGAAACAGGGAGAAGAGATCATGGAGCTGTTCAAAAAGATCAACGAGGAAGACGGCGTCACCATCATCCAGGTAACCCACTCCGAAAAGAACGCCGAATACGGCGGACGCAAAATTGATCTGCTGGACGGACGCATTCAGCAACACGTAAAAGAGATGAGTAGTTTATGAAACGGATAGCTTTTCTTGCCGGCGCCTTTTTCCTGCTGGCTTCCTTTACGGCCAGCGCACAGCGGTACACGCTGCAGCAATGCATTGATACGGCACTGGCAAAAAACATAGGCGTAAAACAAAGCGGCCTGCTGTCGGAGGTGGCCGAAGTGGGCATGAAGCAGGCAAGGGCCAACCTCTTGCCCGACCTCAACGCCAATTTTAATCACGGTATTAACCAGGGCCGCAGCATCGACCCGTTTACCAATACCTACGTAAACCAGTCGGTAAACTTTGCCAGCTACGGGCTTAGCTCCGGCGTGGTGTTGTTCAATGGATTGAACCTGCAGAACAGCGTGAAGCAAAACACCTATGCTTACGATGCCAGCCGCATGGAGTGGCAGCAGGCAAAAGACAACCTTACGCTGAACGTGATTCTAGCCTACCTCTCGGTGTTAAGCAACGAAGACCAGATTGCCACGGCCGTTAAGCAACGGGAGTTAAGCGGCAAACAACTGGAGCGGCTGGAAGTGCTGGATAAGCAGGGAGCCGTTAGTCCTTCGCAGGTGTCGGATGTAAAAGGCCAGCTGATGAACGATGAACTGAATATCCTGAACCTGCGCAACCAGCTGGAAACATCGAAGCTAACGCTGGCGCAACTGATGAACGTGCCGTACAGCAGCAGCCTGCAGGTAGAGCGAATGAACGCAGAAGAGTTTCTGACGGCATATGGGCAAAACAGCAACGATGTTTTTGAAACGGCGCTGCAGCAGTTCTCGCTGGTAAAGTCGGTGGAGTTGCGGAAGAAGAGTGCCGAGTACGGGTTGAAGGCTGCAAAGGGCTTGTTGTATCCGACGCTTAGCCTGGGCGGAAACATGCAAACCAACTATTCAAGCATTGCGGCCAATGCCGGTGGTAAAATCCCTTACCGCGACCAGTTGGACAACAACATGTTTTACACGGTGAGTGTGGGGTTGCGTATTCCTATTTTTAATTCGTTCCGCGCAAAAAACAACATTAAGCTGGCCGACATAGCCGTACGCAACAGCGAGCTGGTAGAGGAGAACACGAAGGTGCAGCTGCGCCAGCAGATAGAACAGGCGCACCTGAACATGACCAACGCCTATGCCCGCTACAAAACGCTGGCAGAGCAGGTAACGGCCTATGGTACGTCGTTTAAGGCGGCGGAAGCCCGTTTTAATGCCGGCGTGGGAACATCGGTTGATTACCTGATTGCCAAAAACAATCTTGACCGGGCCAATATCAATCTTATTAATGCGAGGTACGATTTTGTGCTGCGCAAAAAAGTACTGGACTATTACCAGGCCGCGGTGTCGGTGAAATAGGAGCTACGTTGATTTCGTAGGAGAGGCAGTTGATGGACTACCTTTTCTTTTTGGAGATAGGTTTTTAGTTTCCAGGATAGATTTTTTTTCGTACAGAGGAAAGGAGGGGAGAGAATGTTTGTTGCTCCAATAATTTTTCTGTAAGAGATGTGTGCTGTGTTGGCTAACAAGTCTTCCTGCGTACAATCATTTTGGAGAACGTTGAGATATTCCATTTCTTCAAGAAATGGAATATCTCGGCGGTTTCTACAACGACTAGAAGAAGAGCAGCCTCTTAACCAATAACCAACCATCTCTTACAAAAAAAATTATCCAACCTAAAAAAAGGAACAAAGATTACTTCTCCTCCCTTCCTCCTTCCCTCTGTGCGAAAACCTTTCTTCCCCTCCGAAACTCCTCCCCGCGAAAACACAAAAAGCTTATCTTCAAAACCGTGCGTTGCAACCGTGTGTTCGGATGATTGATTAAATCCTGCGCTATTGTCTTCCAACCCGGCACAGTTAAAACAAACCCTCACCCCGTGGATGCTTTGGGGACTGGGTGTTGGCTACGTAATCTCCGGCATGTACTTCGGCTGGAACCTTGGCCTGATCCAGGGAGGTACCCTGGGCATGGCCGTTGCCACGTTTTTTATCATTATTCTTTACGTCTGCTTCACCTTTAGCTATACCGAGCTGGCCTGCGCCATTCCCAAAGCCGGCGGCGCTTTCGATTACGCAAAACGGGCCATGGGAAACAACATGGGCTTTCTGGCCGGCATGGCCCAAAACATCGAGTTCATTTTTGCGCCACCCGCCATTGCAGCCGCCATCGGCGCTTATTTCAACCTGGCGTATCAAACGCCGGTTATTCCTGTTGCCATTGCCGCTTACCTTTTGTTTACAGGCCTCAACATTGTGGGCATTAAAACCGCGGCGCTGGTGGAGCTGGTCATTACCCTTCTCGCCGTAGGCGAATTGCTGTTGTTTGCCGGACTAACACTGCCGCATGTACGCTGGGAGGCGCTGGCGCAGGATGCGTTGCCAAACGGCTGGAGCGGCGTGTTTGCAGCACTGCCCTTTGCCATTTGGTTTTTCCTGGGCATTGAAGGGGTGGCCAACGTGGCCGAAGAAACCGTGAACCCGCAACGAACAATACTGAAAGGATTTGGGTCCGCCATTCTAACGCTGGTGGTGTTATGCCTGCTCACCTTTGTAA
>DATKHJ010000117.1:0-8373 GCA_035510335.1 Flavisolibacter sp.
TCATCGAGCACCACGTAGCTGATCTCTTCCAGGTTGATGGCTTTGCGTTCGATGAGGTCAATCAAACGGCCCGGCGTGGCTACAACGATTTGCACACCGCGGCGAATGTCGCGGATCTGTTGGGTAATGGACGAACCGCCATAAACCGCCACAAGGTTGATGCCTTTTGTATGTTTTTTAAAGTTTTCTACTTCGTTTACAATCTGTAAGCAGAGCTCACGGGTAGGACAAACCACCAGTGCCTGCGGGTATTTTTTAGCAGTATCTACTAATTGCAGGAGCGGCAGACCAAAGGCAGCCGTTTTACCGGTTCCGGTTTGCGCCAGACCAATTAAATCTTTTGTGCCGGAAAGCAATACCGGGATTGCCTTTTCCTGTATAGGGGTGGGTTGCGTAAAGCCAAGCTCTTCTACTGCGGCCAGAAGCTGTTCATTCAAACCCAGTTCACCAAATGTTGCCATTGTAAAAATTTGTGCAAAGTAACCGCAGATTTGCGGGATTTGGGATGGATTGGCGGGATTTTTAGTCGTGAACGGCCGAAAATGCAATACCTCTTTGAAGGAAAGATGTTGGAAACCAGTCCAACCCATTAGATAGAAAGCCTGCCAATCCGTGATAAAAAAGAAAAGCTGCCCTGATAACAGGACAGCTATCTAACGATTGCTTGCCATAAAAACTCTTTTTCCTTTATTATGCCGGCAAACAAGGCACAACAAGTACTTTGATTCAACTAAAATTAGCGAGCTGAATCAGTTGTTGGAGTAGTTGTAGTTGTAGCTGGAGAATCAACTGGAGTAGTTGTACCTGTAGCTGGAGAATCAACTGGAGTTACGTCAGTTGGAGCTGGAGTAACTACTGCTGGAGAATCTACGTTTGTAGTATCGCCAGAACCTGAAGCGCTACCGCTGTTATCACAAGCTACCAATGTACCTGCAATAGCTAAAACTGCTAAGAACTTTTTCATGTGTTGTTTGAATTTAGATTGTTTAAAGAATAAAGATTATTAAAAGATTATTGTGCTTTGGTTGTTGAGTCTGCACTTTTAGTTGCCGCATCAAGGCTGTCTTTTGCAGCATCAGTTGTTGAATCAAGACCTTGCTTTGCATCTTGTGCAGCGTTGTCAATTGACTCTTTTTGCAGGTTGGTTACAGAATCCAGAGAATCTTTTGCACGCTTTTCTGCATCTGCAGCAGAGTTATCACATGCTACCAAAGTACCTGCGGCGAGAACTACGAAGAATAATTTTTTCATTTTTTTGGGTTTAAAGGGTTATTTATTTGTGCTGTCATTCCTGACATCGGCCACTTTATCTTCGGTTTTGTCAATCAGTTTTCCACCTTTGCTTTTCACGGAGTCCAGGATTTTTCCGCCTTTGGAGCGAATCGAATCCACCACTTCCGAGTTTTTGATCTTGTTCACCAGGGTATCGGCTTCTTTTTTTGCTGAATCCAGGTCCACCTCAACGGTTCCTGGATTATCGCAAGCTGTTAGGCCTGCCAGCAACAAAATCACCAAAACACCTTTCATTTACAACCGATTTACCGGATTAATACCCGCATCGAAAAAAGGTAACCCGTATTTTTAAAAAATTTTTTTCACAGCATTTTTGGGTTACTTTTTCCCGGTTTATGTATTAAAAGAGGAATTACACTTGAAAGCAGAGTATAACCAGATCGCATTGTTGCAGGGATTGGCCCGAAACGATAAAAAGGCGATTGAAACCATTTATAAAGAGAATTACAACCTGATTCAGGCTTTTGTGATTAACAACAACGGCAGCGCCGACGATGCCAAGGATGTTTTTCAGGAAGCCATGATCGTTCTCTACCAGAAAGTCCAGTCCGGATCCTTTGAATTAAACTGCCAGATCAAAACCTTCGTCTATTCGGTATGCCGGCGGCTGTGGCTGAAAAAGCTGATGCAGCAATCCCGCTTTAGCCTGCACGAAAACACGCACGAGATTGTACTGGTGGACGATGAAATGGAAGAACACGAAAAGCGGGATAACGAGTTTGCCGTGATGGAAAAGGCCATGGGCAGTTTGGGCGAACCGTGCAGGAGTTTACTGGAAGCATTTTACCTGCAGAAAAAAGGCATGCAGGAAATTGCCGGCATTTTTGGATACACCAATGCCGAAAACGCCAAAACCCAGAAGTACAAATGCCTAATGAGACTAAAGAAACTATTCTTTACGCAATATAAAAACGTGAGTCTGTAATGGAGGATTTCAACATTTTAGAAGCAGTGGAACGCTACATCGCCGGGGAAATGTCGCCGGACGAGCGGGTGTATTTCGAGAGCTTGCGCAAAAGCAATCCCGAAATTGACCAGGCTGTGGTGGAGCACACCTACTTCCTACAACAAATGCACCGGTACGAGGATACCCGCCAGTTCAAGGCCATCCTGAACGATACCCATATTCATTTGGCAGAAGCCGGGCAGATTGATTCTCCGCGGCTGCAAGGCAGGGCCAAAGTGGTGTACCTGTTCAATCGCTACAAGCGAACGGCAGCTATTGCCGCTTCTATTGCCGGTATTACGGTGCTTTGCGTAAGTGCCATGGTATGGTCGCTTTACCCGGCCAGAACCAAAGAGGTGAAGAGTGAACTGGAAATGCTGAAGGGCAAGTTTGAGTCGCAGGAGCAAACGGTTCAAATTCTGAAAGACGAGATCAATACGGTAAAGAATGCACAGGGTGATTCGGCAAGAGAAGAACAGCCTAAAATCATTAACTATACAAGCGGTGGTACGGGTTTCCTGGTTGATGCCAAAGGCTACCTGGTAACCAATGCCCACGTGGTAGAGAATGCAAAATTCATTGCCGTACAAAATGCCGGAGGCAAGGATTTGCGGGCAGAAGTGGTATTTAAAGATGCCACCCGTGACATTGCAATTTTGAAGATTGTGGACAAAGCCTTTAAAACACCTGCTTCTATTCCTTATTCTATTAAGAAATCATCGGGTGATATTGCCGAACCCATCTTTTCGCTGGGCTATCCAAGAAAAGACATTGTTTACGGCGAAGGCTACCTTGCGGCCAGAACCGGTTACAAAGGCGATACGCTGGCGGTGCAAATTTCCATCAATGCCAATAGCGGTAATAGTGGTAGCCCCATCATTAACCGTAAAGGTGAGATTATTGGTGTGCTGAATGCTCGGCAAACAACCGCAGAAGGAACCGTTTTCGCTGTACAATCCAAATACATTTACGAAGCGCTGAGCCAATTGCAGAAGAACGATACCAGCTTTAAAAATGTCAGGCTGCCTTCTTCCTCTAACCTAAAAGGAATTGACAGAACCAAGCAGGTAGAAAAAATCACGGATTACGTGTACATGGTGAAGGTGAGGTAATTTTTGAATCAAGAATATCGGAACCATGATTTGGGTGGATTTTGAGGATTAGCAAGAAATAGAAACATCTTTATAACGAAAGAGTCGTTCATTACTGAACGACTCTTTTTATTTCTTGTCAATCTTTCTAATCCACCCAAATCGTGGTTCAGAAAAATTACCACAAACGATTCGGATACGTATTCGACTCAATCAAACCATTCAAATTGCGCTGTACAATGGGCGCATCTTCTTTATAGGTTACACCAAACCAAGGGGCTGATGTTGGAATCACCTTAATTCTTCCTCTACCGGTTTTAATAAACTGGTCGGCTACAAACGGAATCAGGAATTCTGATTTCGGATCGTTCAGTTTCTCTCCCAGGAATTTTGCAAACTCTTCGCGGATATAAGGGAAGATGGAAGGATGAAAGCACCAGAAGTTCATGGATGCTTTGGCATCTTCGGCAATCGGCATTTTCGTATCGCCGTCTTCGTTTACAATTTGCCCGTTTTCGCGGTAGATTTTCAGCCGCTCGTTTACGGCAGTCAGCATGTTGTCCGCATCAAAATCAATCACGCCACGACTTACCGAACCATGTTCGGAAAGTGTATTATTTAAATTATAAGCAACAATGCCATAAAGGTCTTCGCGGCATTCCATCACCAAAAAGTTGTTGGCTTTTACAAAGGCATCTTCGCCATAAAAATCATCGGCATTAATAACGGCGAAAGGTCCTTGCACGGCTTCATGCGCACAAAGAATGGCATGCGCCGTTCCCCAAGGCTTTTTTCTTTCGGCCGGAACGTTGATAGAACCCAGGTAAGCATCCAGCTCCTGGTACACGTATTCTACGTCAATTTTGCCTTTCAGCTTTGGGTTGAAGATGGCTTTGAAATCTTCCGCAAAATCCTGCCGGATGATAAACACCACTTTTCCAAAACCGGCTTTAATGGCATCATAAATAGAGTAATCCATGATGGTTTCACCGCTGGGTCCAAACTGTTGTATCTGCTTCATGCTGCCATAGCGGGAAGCCATGCCGGCAGCCATAATAACGAGAGTTGGTTTCATGCTTTCGGTTTAAAAATTGGTGCGAAAATAGGCTATTTTCATCCGCTGAAAGCATGAGCATTCCATTCCAAAACGGCCGCATCGATCACCTCGCCGGCCCGCCATTTTTGCCCGTTTCTGTTGATGTGTTGCGCCTCGACCTTGTTCACCCTGTTGTGTCCGGGAACAAATGGTTTAAGCTGAAAAGATATTTGCAGGAAGCAGAACAACAAAGCAGGAAAACCTTGCTCACATTTGGAGGCGCTTATTCCAACCATATTGTCGCTACGGCTGCAGCCGCACAAATGCACGGGCTAAAAAGTATTGGCATTATCCGCGGCGAAGAACCGGCTGCATGGTCGCATACGTTGCAGGCGGCCAAAGGGTTTGGTATGGAGCTGTTTTTTGTATCGAGAGAAGACTACCGGCAAAAACGTATTCCCCATGAAGTTTTCTTTCATCACAAACAGAAGGACGTTTATGTTATCGCCGAAGGCGGCTATGGCGAGAAAGGAGCAGAAGGAGCAGCAGAGATTTTGAAAGGATTTGACACCACTTCTTATTCGCATATTGTAACGGCGGTTGGTACCGGCACCACGCTTGCCGGGTTGGTTAATGCATCGCAACCGCATCAACAGGTGATTGGCATTCCGGTTTTAAAGGGCGCACATTCACTGCAGCAGGAAATAGAAAGCCTCTTGCCGGAAGAAAAGAAGGCAGCATTTCAACTGTTGCATGATTATCATTTTGGTGGTTATGCAAAACACAGTCCTGAACTTCTTCATTTTATGAATGAAGCTTTTCAGCAATATCTTCTGCCTACCGATTTTGTTTACACGGCCAAAGCGTTGTTTGCCGTTTTTGACCTAGCCAAAAAGGAGTTTTTCCAGCCAAGCGAGAAAGTATTGTTTGTTCATACCGGCGGACTGCAAGGCAACGCATCACTGCCAAAGGGAACGTTAATTTTCGGCACTTAAAAAAGCGGCCTTTTATATTTGTAAGATTCAGGAACCGGGGTTTATTTTAAAAGCATGAGGAAGTCTTTCGTTTTACTGAGTTTGATCCTTTTATCCTTCTTCGCGAAAAGCCAGGATACACTGCCAAAGTTCAGCGTAAAAAACCTTGGCAACGATGCACAGGGCAATGCCCGCATAGTGGTGGGTTGGTACAACAACTACGATTCGCTGAAGCAGATCAGCGTACAAACATCCCACGATAGTTTAAAAAATTACCGCACGTTGGTCAGCATTGCCGATCCCAATGCAAAATTCAATGGCTACGCCGATAACAAAGCCGTGAACGATCACATGTTTTACCGCCTGTTTATTGTGCGGAAAGATGGCCAGTACTTTTTTACACCGCCGCAAAAACCCGTGCTTGATACAGCAAAAGCAGTGCTGCCGGTAACGGCTGTTCCTACCAACAACCGCCAGGCACCGGAAATTAAAAAGACAGAAGTGGTGATTAAGAAGCCGGATTTTGTTCCGTCGTTTTATGTTTATACAAACAAGGACGGTTACGTTTACATTAACCTGCCCGATGCGGAAAAGCAGAAATACCGCATTAAGTTTTACGAGGACAACCAGGATTTTTTATTCGAGATAAAAAGCATTAAGCAGGCCGGGCTCACACTTGATAAAACTAATTTCATGCATGCCGGCTGGTATCATTTTGAACTTTTCAACGACGAAAAACTGGTAGAGAAGCACAAGTTTTATTTGGCGAAGGAATTCTAGGCTAAGAGAAGAAGAAAGAGAAAAGGAGAAAAAGAGTTAGGTTCAACTCTTTTTCTCCTTTTCTCTTTTACAGGATGAATACTGTAGAACAAGACACAATCTACCCAATTACTCTTTCCACTCCTTTTCTCTTTCTTCTTCTCTTAACTCCACATCAAAAACCCTCTCAAAATTCCGCTTCAACCTTTCCTTCGCTTCCTGCATAGGCACTTCATATCCCAATTCCTCTTTCAGCGAAGTCACCTTTTTGTTTTGAATACCACAGGGAATGATGTAGTTGAAGTAATTCAAATCTGTATTAATGTTGAAAGCAAAGCCATGCATGGTAATCCAGCGGCTGCACCGTACGCCCATGGCGCAAATCTTTCGTTCCTTTCCAGGCACAGCGGCATCAATCCAAACACCGGTTTCACCTTTTGAGCGGCCGGCGGCAACGCCGTAATCGGCTAGCGTGAGAATAATCACTTCTTCCAGTTCCCGCAGGTAGCGGCCAATATCGGTGTAGAATTTTTCGAGGTCGAGAATCGGATAGCCCACAATTTGCTCAGGCCCGTGAAAGGTGATATCGCCGCCGCGGTTGGTTTGAAAAAATTCAATGCCTCTCTCCTTTCGCTGCTCTTCATTAATCAGCACATGCTCCATCTTGCCGCTTTTGCCAAGCGTATAAACGGGAGGATGCTCAACAAACAGGAGATAGTGAGAGGTTGAAAGTTGGAGGTTGATATCTTCTTTATTCTCGTTTGCCGTTTGCCGATTGCTCCCACCTGCCTTCATTTCCAGGTTTGCCTTCATTAACACATCCTGGTAATCCCAGGCGGTTTTGTAATCCATTCGTCCCAAATCCCTGAATTCAACTTTTTGTTTTTCCATGGCAGCGCAAAAATAAGCTGCTTTATTTTTGCAGCTTATGGCCGAAGACATTACCAGCAACGCCGAAGAGCAGGATAGCAGCGAAGAACTGTACGAACGGTTTTCATTTTCCATTGACAAGGGCCAGGAACCTTACCGCATTGACAAGTTTTTAATGGGGCGCATTGAAAATGCCACCCGCAATAAACTGCAGCAGGCCATCAACTCGGGTTTGGTGTTGGTGAACGGGAAAGAAGTAAAACAGAACTACAAGATCAAGCCCTTCGACCAGATCATCATTTACTCCGATCTTTCCCCCGAATCAACAGACGTTGTTCCGGAAAACATCCCGCTGAACATTGTTCATGAGGACGATGACATTATCATTATCAACAAACCTGCCGGTCTGGTCGTGCACCCGGGCAGTGGCAATTACAACGGTACCCTGCTCAATGGCATTGCCTATCACCTGCAACAGCAAAACCCTTGTGTTTCGGAAGAAACCCTTCCCCGCTTTGGCCTGGTGCACCGCATTGATAAAAACACCAGCGGGCTGCTGGTACTAGCCAAATCCGACAAGGCCATGCGCCAACTGGCCAAGCAGTTTTACGATCACACTGTAAAACGCCGTTACCTGGCGTTGGTTTGGGGCGATGTACAGGACGACGAAGGAACTATTGTTGCGCATGTGGGCCGCAACCTGCGTTTCCGGAAATTATTTGAAGCTTATCCCGAAGGCGATCATGGCAAGGAAGCTATTACACATTATAAAGTGCTGGAACGCTTTAACTATGTAACGCTGGTGCAATGCGTGCTGGAAACGGGCCGTACGCACCAGATTCGGGTGCACATGAAGTACCTCGGCCACCCGCTTTTCAACGATGATTTTTACGGCGGCGACAAAATTGTAAAAGGCACCATTTTTAGCAAGTACAAACAGTTTGTAGATAACTGCTTTGCGATCTGTCCACGGCAAGCCCTGCATGCGAAAACGCTGGGTTTCGTTCATCCATCTACAGGAAAAGAAATCTTTTTTGAGAGTGAAATTCCGGACGACATGGCAAGAGTGATTGAGAAGTGGCGGGCTTATTCGGCCCCCTCAATCCCCCAAGGGGGAAGTAGCGAGACGCAAAGGCCAGCTTAAGTGGATTGCTTTTCTCTTTTCATTCTTTCCTTTAGCGCAGTTAGGGTTTCACGCAACGGCCGCAAAGAAGTAAAGGCGCAGGAAAGTTTTATCTTCTTTCTGCGTATATCTCATTTATTGGCAATGTGGTAAAAAACAGGACTTTTTTCAGTTGATAATTTGTTGGATATTTTCTTGTCAATCCGAAGAGGAAGCAGGCAATGCTGGAGAGCAACCTGCCAGCAATAGGATTGATGGATAGACGATAAAGGAGCAGTTAG
>DATKHJ010000118.1:0-12283 GCA_035510335.1 Flavisolibacter sp.
GTTGTCAGGGGGGAGAACGGCCAAGGCAATCGAATGTGGACCGGGATGGGAGCCTGAACCCATTGATCCCGAAATCTATGATGAGGTAGAAACAGACTGGGATGAGTTCGGCAACTTTGTAGATGATCCTTTAATATTCGAAGATGATGACATGCCTATCACATTTGATGCAAACCAACAGGATTGGCCAACAATTAGCCCGGTTATACCAGAAATAAAATTTATAAAGTATAAAAAAGGTGTAAACTGCTTAGTACTCGCTCGAGCTCAGCTAGCAGAAGTAGGTGTAAGAGAATTAGGATACGGTTCGGCCTATAAAACTTATAAAGAACCAAACATAATCTATAAAGCTGCCGCGAAAGACGGAGTAGATTATATTATATCGAAACTACAAGCCGGAAAACCAGTTATGGTGGCCGTGGATAATCGTCCAGGCACACCAAGCACCCAGAATGCTGATGGGTCCACTGACCATTTTATTGTGGTGGTAGGTTCTGGCAAAGATGCAAACGGAAATTTTTTTAGATTCTATGATAGTGCAACAGAAAATGTTTATATAGGAACAAGCCCCAAAAATAAACTTTACTATAATCCTACTACAGGCAAGATCCAAGGTAAATCAATGGCTAATGGTGCGCCTCCTACTTATCATGATTATATTGTTACTCAAATAAGAAAAAACAAGTAACAGCCAATTTCACACATCGCTATCCTTAAGTTGGTAAAAACTACAAATATGACTATGAGTTTTAAGTGCTTACTTAAACAGCTTACAAATTGTATCATTTTAATTTTGTTGATAGTGCCGGTAAACTCTTATTGTCAAGGCCGAAAAGACACAACCTTTTTACATCGTGCCATAGAGAACGGCGAGTATCATGCTATCTTTCTTGACAGGGAAAATTCTTCATATCACAATGAACTGAGCGAGGGATTTGTAATAGATACATTCATTTATAATGATATTCTTCAGAATCTGAAAGATTCCGGGAAGCGTATGAGCTACTTTCCAATAGGTTTAGATAGAGATTGGTACAGTTTGCATCAATACAAACAAAAGTATTATGCTTACCTGCCCTCAGAACCGTATGTAAACCTGTATATAAGGATAACGGATTCGACTATTATCATGAATGATTTCAATGATGGGCTTATACCTGCATTTATTCAGAATATTGAATGGGTGAATGCAAAGACATTAAAGATTTATTCTGCGGGTCTGTACAAGGAACACTCAGTCATCATATTTCATTTTCTAACTACAGCTAAGAATTTGGCGGTTGTAGAGTTCCCAAACGCAGACGAAAAATTTAGATTTAATCTTTTGGCTACAAAAAAAAAACTGAAGGATTACCCAATTATTGTTAACCATTCACCAAATGGCAGAGCACATGAATGGGAGTTTGAGAGGATTGACTTTGAAGCATTGCTAAAATAATTCTATTTTTTTATTTCGATAGGGATATACAGATTTGTAAATTTTGATGCAATTTGCTGCACCAATATAGCAGCACTTCCTTAAGAAATATTTGTCTTCTGAAAGCCATCCGCAAAAACGGATGGCTTTTTTATTTGTGTTGATGATTAGTTTTGACCGATGAAGAAAGTGCTGCTGGCCCTCTTACTTAATCTTATTCTCAACCTCACTCTTCACGCACAGGTAGAATTCAGTCTTGCCACCGGCATTTCCGGTTTGCGCAACTTCAGCCCAAAGCAAAAGTTCTGGGCCTTCGGACAAACCGTGCAGGCCAATGTTCATTTCTCACCTAAACAAACTGCTTATGCCTGGCTGGATTATTACTCAGAAGGCACCTTCAAAAATAATTTTACAGCCGTTGCAAAATCGCCGCTTTCTTCGCCGGCGCAACTGCCGTTCAGGGCTACCGGCCGCTTAACCTACCGGCATTTTTCGCTGGGCCTGAAACATTATTTCCGCGGCGGCTACGCAGCGGAAAACAATATCAACGTTTACGGGCTTGCAGGCTTTGGTTTTTTGTTTGCCCGGGTACGCAACCAACTCTCCCCGCAAATTGATACGGCGCTTTATGCGGTTCCCACAATTCCAACAGCAGGAAGCACCCTTCGCAAGCTCACCTTCGATGCAGGGCTTGGCGCCGAAATGCCGCTTGGTGGCAGCTTCTATGTGTGGGCCGATGCACGAACCTGGCTGCCGGCGTCCAGCAAAACCTCGCCTTATTTACACGAGCAAAAAAATGTTCCCTTGCCGGTCATGGTGAGTGCCGGATTACGAATTTTGTTCGGCACCCGTTATTAATCTGTATAAAAGCGTAGCCTGTAGCCAAAAAGCATCCGGCAAGTTTGGAGGCTTTTTCCGTAATTGCAGGCCAAACAAAAAAGCATGCAGGGCAGCACCATCCAATCAGTAGAAATTTACAAGTTGTTCATTCCGCTGAAAGAGCCTTTTGTTATTTCACTCGGACCCATTCACAGCGTACAAAACGTGGTTGTTATTATTCGCACGGCCGATGGTTGTGCCGGCTACGGCGAATGCAGTCCGTACATGACCATTAACGGCGAAAGCGTTGACACCTGCTTTATCGTAGGACAGTATTTTGCGCAGGTGCTCAAAGGCAAATCGGCGCTGGATATTGCCGGCTGCATGCAAACAATGGACAAAACCATTTATGCCAACAGCAGTATTAAAAGCGCTTTCGACATTGCGCTGCACGACATAGCAGCCCAACATGCCGGCGTGCCGTTGTATAAATTTTTAGGCGGCGAGAAGAATAAAATGCTGGAAACCGACATGACGGTGAGCATTGGCGATCCGCAAAAAATGAAGGAGGATGCGGTGCGTTTTAAAGCCGAAGGTTTTCCGGCTATCAAAGTAAAACTGGGCGGAACGAAAGAAGACGATGTGGCAAGAATAAAAGCCATTCGCGAAGGCATAGGGGCTAACCATCCACTACGCATTGATGCTAACCAGGGTTGGGGTACAGCCGACAACGCCATTGCTGTTTTGCAGGCCCTAAGCGAATTTAATATTGAGCATTGCGAAGAGCCGATTTCCCGTTACCGCTTTATGGAATTAAACAAAGTTTCGGCGGCGTCACCCATTCCCATTATGGCCGATGAAAGCTGCGGCGACGAATGGGATGCAGAACGGTTGATTGGCCTGAAAGCCTGCCAGATGTTCAATATTAAACTGGGCAAAAGCAGCGGCTTTTACAAGGGGAAAAAGATTGCAGAATTAGGAGCAGCTGCAGGCATGCACATGCAGGTAGGCGGCTTTATGGAATCGCGTTTGGGCATGACTGCTGCTGCGCATTTTGCCTTGTGCAACGACCATATTCACCACTGCGATTTTGATACGCCGCTGATGTTTACCGAAGACCCCGTAATTGGCGGAATTAAATACCTGGAAAAAGGTGTGATTGATGTGCCGGAAGTTCCGGGGCTGGGCGCTGTAGTTGATGAAGCGTATTTAAAGGAAGCGGAAAACTGGACCTTGTAAAACACGGAAAAAAAGAGTTAAGCTGTTGAAGAAAAGAGTCGTATCAATCCAACAAAAAAGCCGCGTCAGCCGCGGTTAATAAAGAAAGGGGCCCCGAACCAAGGCCCCTTTTACAAGCCACCATCCTCTTCCACCTAAGAGGTCGTTTATACTAAGTTTCTACAGTTAAGGGTGAAGCGTTTCGTATCAGTATTTAAACAAATTGAGTACCAATTTGTTTCTGCCCTTAAACCTGCAATTTTCTACAACTTTCTTCACCCATTTTGTAGCTTTTCTTCAACAGAACGGAAAAGAAGCGTTGAGGAATTCCCCACTTTATATTTTCTAATCAAGCATATTCAGCAGCCATATTAAGAAGAGCTTTGTACTGAAAAGAAGAAGCCAAAACAGTAATGCCACCAAACTGATTAGGCCTCCGCTTACCTTTGGCCATTATGGTGATTGCGGTGAATACTCGTTTTTTGGCAATGGAAAATCCCGATGGGTTTGGCCGTTTTACCAAAGAGGTGCTGGAGCGAATGGTGAAAGCAAATCCGGATCACCAGTTTCATTTTTTCTTTGAACGGCCGTTTCCCCCGCAGGCAATTTTTTCTTCTAACATAACCGGTCATGTGCTTTCGCCACCGGCCCGCCACCCGCTACTATGGAAATATTGGTTTGATGTAAAAGTTGCCGCCATGCTGCGAAAGCTAAAGGCCGATGTTTTCTTTTCTCCCGACGGGCAGTGTTCGCTCACAACAAAAGTTCCGCAGTGCGTGGTGGTGCCTCAGCTGGGCTTTTTGCACCATCCCGGTAGTTATCGCAAAACGCACCAACGTTATTACCAGTTCTACACGCCAAAGTTTATTCGAAAAGCAACGACTGTATTGACGGTTTCCAACTTTTCAAAAAAAGACATCATCGATCGATACCAAACGCCGGAGAATAAAATTGTCGTTGTTTACAAAGGCGTGAAGCCCATTTTTCAGCCGCTCGATTTTAATGCGCAGAATGCGGTGAAAGACCAATACACCGGCGGCACTGAATTCTTTTTGTACGTTGGTGCTATTCATCCCCGCAAAAACCTGGTGAATCTTTTAAAAGCATTTTCCATTTTTAAACGCAGGCTGCACAGCTCCTTTAAACTGGTATTGGCGGGAAGAATGGCGTGGAAGAACGACGAGTTTTCGGAGCTGCTGAAAACCTATAAGTACAAAGATGATGTGATTGTCACCGGGCTTCTTGAAGAGGTTGAACTGGCAAAACTGATGGCATCAGCATACGCCTTTGTTTACCCTTCGCCGTTTGAAGGTTTTGGTGTGCCGGTGATAGAAGCCATGAAATGTGGTGTGCCGGTGCTTACGTCAAAAAATTCGGCTATGGAAGAAATCACCGAAGGCGCTGCGCTTTATTTTGATCCGGAAAACCCGGCAGAAATGGGCGAAAAGCTAATGCGTGTTTACAAAGACGAAGACGGACGAAAAGAGCTCATTCAAAAAGGGACTTCCATTGCGCAGCAATACACCTGGGAGCGAGCAGCCGATGCAGTGTGGCAATCAATCATGAAAACGGCCACTAACTTTAAACATTAAATTTTCAACTTTGAACGCTTCCCCCATTGGTGTTTTTGATTCGGGTTACGGCGGCTTAACCGTGCTGCGTGAACTGGTGAACAACTTGCCGAAATACGACTATCTCTACCTCGGCGACAATGCCCGTTCGCCCTACGGCACCCGCAGTTTTGATACGGTTTACCGCTACACCCTGCAATGCGTGGAGTGGCTGCTGAAACAAAACTGCCCGCTGATTATTCTTGCCTGCAATACAGCATCGGCAAAAGCGCTGCGCTCCATTCAGCAAAAAGATTTGCAGCGCCTGCATCCAACTGCAAGAGTGTTAGGTGTGATTCGTCCTACAACCGAAATTATTGGTAAGCATACATCCACCAACAACATTGGCGTGCTGGCAACAAATGGTACAGTGCAATCAGGTTCGTATCAAATTGAGATAGAAAAGTTTTTTCCAGACGTAAAGATTGAACAGGAAGCCTGCCCGATGTGGGTACCGCTGGTAGAGAACAACGAGCATCAGACCGAAGGCGCCGATTACTTCGTAAAAAAACACATTGATAACATTCTTAGTAAGAACAAGGCCATCGATACCATTTTACTTGCCTGCACGCATTACCCTTTGCTGAAAGAAAAGATTGAAGCGCATCTTCCCAAAAATGTGAAGCTGTTATCGCAAGGCGAAATTGTTGCGCATAGCTTGAGTGATTACCTGCAACGCCATCCCGAAATTGAAACAAAGATTTCGAAACAAAGCAGCCGGACTTTTTACACAACCGATTCGGCCGCCGACTTCACTTCCAAAGCATCTATCTTTTTTGGCGAAACCATTCAGGCGAACCATATAGATTTGTAACTGCATTTATTGGCTTATGAAAAAAATCTGCTTTGCAGGCCTGCTTGCCTGCCTTTGTACAATTGTACATGCACAAGACCAAACCGTAAAATCGTTAAAAGATGAATCTGCCAAAACCATTAAAAAAGAAGAAGACACGACGCAACGCCGCTGGCGCAGAGGCGGCATTTACAGTTTAAATCTTGCACAAGGTTCGCTTAGCAATTGGGCCGCGGGTGGTGATGAGTTTTCATTGACACTGACATCTTACCTAAACCTTTACAGCTTTTACAAAGAAGGAAAACACAGCTGGGACAACACGCTTGATTTCAACTTTGGTTATGTAAATACAACCAGTTTAGGCGGACGAAAAAACGATGACCGGCTGGATGTTCTTTCCAAGTACGGTTATGCGCTGGATTCTTCCTGGAACCTTTCGGGCCTGGTAAATTTTCGTTCGCAACTGGCAAGAGGTTATACCTATCCCGATGGCAAGCGAACGTTTTCATCGGCCTTTCTTTCGCCGGCCTACATTTTAACCAGCATTGGTTTTGATTACAAGCCCGGGCCAAATTTCTCTTTCTTTATTTCGCCCATCACCAGTCGTTGGGTCATTGTAAAAGATGATTCGCTTTCAGCGAAAGGCTTGTACGGTGTTGCTCCCGGCAAACACAGCAACATGGAGTTTGGTGCGTTTGCCAGTGCCAATTACATCAAAGACATTAGTCCAAGTCTTCAATACCGCGGAAGGCTTGACCTGTTTTCCAACTACCGCCACAACCCGCAAAACATCGACCTGTTTATGACCAATGTTTTCTCGGTAAAGCTTTCCCGCATTTTATCTGCAAGCTGGAACCTTGATTTTATTTATGATGATGATGTGCGGATTTTTGGCAAGAACGGAAGCTCTCCGGCGCTGCAGGTGAAATCGTTGGTAGGTGTGGGGTTGCAGGTGAAGTTTTAATTGTTCAATCTTCCTATTTCGGCCTGCACCAATTGAAAATTTTCGTCGTCGAAGCAGACGAAAAGCACTTGTTCAATGTCTTTGTTTTCCTCCAAAAATGCATTGACTGTTTTAACTGCAATTGCTGCTGCATCCGGTTTTGGAAAGCGATAAATACCGGTGCTGATGTTGGGGAAAGCAATGGTTTTGCATTTGTTTTCTGCCGCCAATTGCAAGGAGTTGTGATAGCAGGCTGCTAACAATTCAGGCTCTTTATGTTTACCACCATTCCAAATCGGGCCAACTGTGTGAATGACAAACTTTGCGGGAAGATCGCCGGCCGTAGTAATGACGGCTTCACCTGTTTTGCAGCCACCTTGCCTTGCTACAATCTTTCTGCATTCTTCTAAAATTTGTGGGCCGCCGGCACGATGAATCGCACCATCTACACCACCGCCGCCCATTAACGAGGAATTGGCAGCATTGACAATGGCATCCACGTCCTGCTTTGTAATATCTCCTTTTAGCACTTCAATCCTGTTCATGACCTGACTGTATGGTGTATGTCAAAACCAACTGTTCTTTCTCTTTCTTGTACTGCCACCCAATCCCAGCACACCCAGTAAAGACCGGGTAAGAATCGACGCCGCTGTTCGTCCGGCCTGTTTCACCATGGGGCTGTCTGTCCAGTCTTTTTCTTTACGGGCCGTTGCTGTTTGCTTTTGGGCTTTGGCTTCTTCTTTGGCCTGCTGTTCCATCTGCACTATTTCCTGCTCACGTTGTTCGGCCAGGGCAATTTTTTGTGTAAGAATTTCATGCGCACTTTCGCTGTCCACATCCTGGTTGTACTTCTGCACCAGTTTAGAACTGTTGGTCAGGTTAGTCACTTCGTCATCACTCAAAATATCCATGCGGCTGCGTGGCGATTGCATCATCACTTGAACCAGCGGCGTTGGAATTCCTTTTTCATTTAACGTAGTAATAAACGCTTCGCCAATGCCCAGTTGCGTTAACAAGTCTTCGGTTTTATAGAAGTCTGTTTCGGGATAATTTTCTGCCGCCTGCTTAATGGCTTTGCGGTCAACAGCGGTAAAGGCACGCAGCGCATGCTGCACTTTCATACCCAGTTGTCCCAACACGCTTTGCGGAACATCCATGGGGTTTTGTGTGCAAAAGAAAACGCCAATGCCCTTGGAGCGAATAAGCTTGATGACGGTTTCAATCTGGTCGAGCAACACTTTTGATGCTTCGTCAAAAACAAGGTGTGCTTCATCAATAAAGATGACCAGTTTTGGCTTGTCAAGATCTCCTTCTTCCGGTGCAGTGGCATATAATTCTGCCAGCAATTGCAGCATAAATGTTGAAAACATTTTCGGGCGGTCCTGCAGTTCTGCTACACGCAGAATGGAAATCACGCCGCGGCCATCATCGGAAATGCGCATAAGGTCATCTACTTCAAAACTTTTTTCGCCAAAAAAATCGTCGGCGCCCTGTTGCTGCAGTTCAATCACTTTGCGTAGAATTGTACCGGTAGAAGTGGTTGAAATTTTTCCGTAGGCCTTTTCAATTTCCGCTTTGCCTTCCGCTGTTACGTATTGCAATACTTTGATGAAATCTTTCAGGTCAAGCAGGGGAAGTTTGCTGTCGTCGCAGTATTTAAAAATCATGGCCACAATACCGCCCTGCGTGTCGTTTAGTCCAAGAATTTTGGATAACAATACAGGGCCAAACTCACTCACGGTTGCCCTTAACCGCACACCGGGTTTGTTGCGGCTGAGTGTGAGCAGTTCAACAGGATAAGCTTGCGGCTTGTATTCAATGCCGAGTAGTTTGGAACGTTCTTCAATTTTTTCGTTGGGTGTACCGGCAGCGGCAATGCCGCTCAAATCGCCTTTGATATCGAGTAATAAAACAGGTACGCTGGCATCGCTCAATCCTTCGCTGATGGCTTGTAATGTTTTTGTTTTTCCCGTACCGGTGGCACCGGCAATGAGGCCGTGACGGTTCATTGTTTTTAGGGGGATCAACACATCGGCACCTTCAATGACAGCACCATCGAGCATCGCCCTGCCAATCTTCATTGATTCGCCTTTGAATGTATAGCCGTCTTTTATGCTTTGCAGGAATTGTTCTTTGGATGCCATGGTGATTATTTGTGTTGAAAATAGGGAAAAATGGGTGAGAGAAAGTGCTTCTTTGATGAGTGTTTTCGTTTTTTATGTTGAAGTCAGACCGCCATGCGTTGTCACCCTGAGCTTGCCGAAGGGTGACAACACACAACAGGCCATCCGACAGCTTTAGTTTTACAACAGCTTCTCCGCTCTTTCCAAATCTTCCGGCGTGTCTATTTCCACTCCCATAAAATCCGTTACCGCCATGCGAATGGCTACCCCGTTTTCGAGGTAGCGCAGGCATTCTACTTTCTCGGCATCTTCCAGCGGAGATACCGGCCAGGAAGTGAAATCAAGCAAGGCCTGCTTGCGAAATGCATACACGCCAATGTGCTCGTAATACGTGATGGGAATGGCTTTATTTCTTGGATAAGGAATCACACTGCGGCTGAAGAAAAGCGCATTCATCTTTTTATCTACGCAAACTTTTACATAGTTCGGATCGGCAATCAACTTTTCATCTTCCAACACCTGCATTAACGAACCTACTTGTACGGTTTGGTCTTCAAACTGCTGCAGGAGTTTTTCCAACGGTTCCTTTTTCACAAAAGGCGTATCACCCTGCACATTTACAATTACATCTGCTTCCAGGCCTTGTGCTGCTTCGGCTATGCGGTCGGTGCCGCTTTCGTGATCGCTTTTTGTCATCACGGCTTTACCGCCGTTGGCTGTAATCTCGTTGAAGATGATCTCACTGTCGGTAGCCACAATCACTTCGTCAAACAAGCCGGTAGCAACCGTTGCATCGTAAGTATGGCGAATGACGGTTTTGCCTTTAAGTTCGGCCATGAGCTTTCCTTTGAAACGGGTAGCGCCGTAACGGGCGGGAATGAGAGCAATGCTTTTCATGCAACGAAAATAAGGAACGACAAACGTGAAAGCTGAGACGTTAAACAGAGGCCGCCGATTGCGATGGTTGGTTGCCCTTCGCGGTCTCCGCGGTTTCACGTGTCTCGTTTGCCGTTTGTCGTAAGTTGAACGGTTTTTTCAACAGCATCCAGAAGTTTTCATCTTGCTCATTAGGGTAGTAACGATCCAGTCCGTATTTGATCTTCGAAGATTCCAGTTGGCGATAAGTGCCAAACAGGCGATCCCAGATAGAAAACACTGCGCCGTAGTTGCTGTCGGTATAAGGCTGCTGCCAGTGATGATGCACTTTGTGCATGTTGGGAGAAATAAAAAGATAGCTGATGGAGTGATCCAGTTTCTTAGGCAGACTAATGTTGGCGTGTGTGAAAGCGGTGAAGAGAATTAAAAATGTTTGATAGATCATTACTGCATACATGGGTGCGCCGGATACGGCCAATGCCATAAAAAAGAAAACGCCCCGCAACACACTTTCCACCGGGTGGTGCCGCAGGCCGGTGGTTGCATCTACATTGTTATCGGCGTGATGAACAATATGAAACCGCCAAAGCGTAAACGATTTGTGCTCGACAAAATGCACCAGCCAGCCAATGAAAAAATCAAACACAAAAAAGGAGAGAATGATGGTACCAACAATATTCAGGTTAAACCAATGCACCAGGCCAAAGCCAGCCCGCTGGCACCAGTCGGCAAGCAGCACTACCAACACTGCCAGCCCTGTGTGAATCAGCAGGTGCATAATGGTAAAAGAAAAGTTGACCAGCGCATGCCGGCTTTTTGTTTTTTTATATTGCGACTGAAAGAGCGGAATGGCGCCTTCCAGTATCCAGAAGAAAAGCAGGCCGCCTACCAGGAAAGCCATCCGCTCCACCGGCCGCTGCTCAAGTGTTTTAAAGTAGTCAAGCATCGTTTCCCACATAAAACAAATATACGTCACGGAAACCCGGCCTCCCCAAACCCCTCCGGTGGAGGGGCGATGCAATACACAAAGCCAGCTTACGTAAAATTCTTTTCTTACTTCATTCTTCTTTTTGGGTAAGCGGGTTTCATGCAAAGCAAAAAAGAAGCGAAGACGCAGCAAACTTTATTGCTCTCTGAGTTAACTCTTTTTCTCTACTTCTCCGTAGTAAAAAACAAAAGACCCAATCAGGTTATGATTGAGTCTTTCAGTATCGTGTAAAAGCCAGGGTCTGTGCTTTGAAAGCCCCTCCTTTGGAGGGGTTTGGGGAGGCCCTACCTGCTACTCACATAACTATCCACCGGCAGACGGTTTTGAAGGCTTCTTGCCAGCGTCATTTCATCGGCATATTCCAACTCGCCGCCAAAGGCAATGCCGCGGGCAATGGTGGTTACTTTTGTATTAGGCGGAAGTTTCTTCTGAATGTAGTAAATCGTGGTATCACCTTGAATGGTTGGACTGAGGGCAAAGATCACCTCCGCCGTTCCTTCTTTCTGCACGCGGTGAACAAGGGTATCAATATTCAACTGGGCCGGGCCAACACCATCCAGCGGAGAAATAACGCCACCCAGTACATGGTAGGTTCCGCTGAACTGCTGTGTGCTTTCCAGTGCAATCACATCGCGGATGTTCTCCACCACGCAAATCATTTCCTGCTTGCGCATGCTGTTGGCACAAATAGAACAGATGTCGGCATCGGCTACATTGTGGCAGCGCTGGCAGAACTTGATTTCGCTGCGCATGCGGCTTACCACTTCGCTAAAATGCTGCACTTCGTCGCTTTCCTGCTTCAGTAAATGAAGCACTAAACGAAGGGCTGTTTTTTTACCAATTCCGGGCAATTTCGCAAACTCATTAACCGCACTTTCTAACAGGGAAGAGGAAAATTGCATAGCCCACAAATGTACAATTTTCGGGGTGGAAACAGGCCGCAACCGCTGTTAAAAAAGGCCTTATAACGACACGTCAAATTCGTTGTCCATGCCTGCTTTTACCACCAGTTTTCGCGGTAGCGGCGTTACAATTTCGGGCTGCCGTTTGGTGCCAAAAAAACTGCCGGAATCCCAGGTGCCGTTGCGGTTAGTATCACTCAGAATACGTAGCTCGTATTCGCCGGGAGTAAAGAGGTTGGAACGAAAAGTTCCGCCATTGAGTGGCGTGGCTAAAATCACCTGGTCGTTCTGCACAAAAAGAAGAACAGGGTTGGCAATAGTGTTCAGGTTGCGGACACGGATGTTTACCTGTCCATAGTCTGCACGGCTTTTTGTGCGAAACTCAAGCGTATCAGTCTTCAGTAGTTTTCGTCCGGCGCTGTCTTCTGCAAACTCCTTGTCTAGAATCAGGTTGTAAGCCGTTCCTTCCCGCCAGGCCGACCGCAGCCTTAGCACGGTTCGGGAAGAATCCAGCGCAGCGGAATAGCCCGTAACAGGGGAGAATGTTGTATCAGTAGAAAGCGAGATTTTAGTAGAGTCGAAGTTGCGCAAAGG